>CAHJWO010000192.1 GCA_903642295.1 PVC group bacterium
TTGGCGGCTCCCCGCCGGACGCGGGGGGCGTCGCCGTCGCGGTGGTCGGCGGCAGGAGGCTCAAAGAGCGCAGGGTAGTATCGTCCGCCGCGCCGGAAGTTTGGAATCCCTTGCGCTCCTGGTAGCGGCGCAGGGCGGCGGCGATCTGGGCGGTGTAGCGGCCGTCCACGTCGCCGAAGTACAGGTTGCGCTTGCGCAATTCCTCCTGGACCTGGCGCATGATCTCGTCCGCCCGGACCACCGGGACGCCAACGAGTGCGAACATCAGTCCTAGCAGCAGGACTCTCGGCAAACGAAATGGGACGGAATGCGGCAGATTCATCGCGGCGGATTCCATAATGATTCGGGTATCGTCGCTGGTTGGCCTTGTGGCACCAACAGTTGACCAATCCGGCGCTCAGCGCGGCGGCGGCATCCGGGCCCGGCCCGGCCCACGACACCGCGTCATCTGCGACGTCTGCGACATAACATGCCAATTTATCGCCATCAATCCGCGCGATAAATTCCCCCCTCCTCGAACCCTGCCCCTTGGACCCCCCATGAGTCTTGGTTTCTTGCCGCTTGAACCTTTCTCCCCGGGTGCTTGTTTAATGGATGATTTTCCGCCACCCCCCGCGTCTGGCCGCCGTGTTGGCCGTCGCCTTCTCCCTGGCAGCCGCCGTCACCACCCGCGCCGGGCGGATCGAGTTCACCGAGTACGACCTGCCCAACGGCCTGCACGTCATCCTGGCCCCCGAGCACTCTGCCCCGGTGGTCGCGTCGTACATGCTCTACCACGTCGGTAGTAAGAATGAGCGGCCCGACCGTACGGGCTTCGCCCATTTCTTCGAGCACCTGATGTTCGAGGGCAGCGACAATATCCCGCGCGGACGCATCGACAAGTTGGTCAGCGGCGCGGGCGGCAACCTCAACGCCTCCACCAGCTATGACCGGACGGATTATTATATCAACGTGCCGTCCAATCAGTTGGAACTCGCGTTGTGGATCGAAAGCGAGCGCCTGCTGCACGGCAAGGTCGAGCAGATCGGCGTGGACACCCAGCGGCAGGTCGTCAAGGAGGAGCGCCGCCGCTCCTATGACAACCAACCTTACGGCGGTCTGCTGGAGGAACTTTCCAAGGAGATTTTCGCCGGGTCGCCCTACGCCTGGGTGCCCATTGGCAGCGTCCAGTACATCGACCAGGCAACGCTGGACGAATTCCGCGGCTTCTACCACGAGTTTTACGTTCCCAACAACGCCACCTACGTGTTGGCGGGCGACTTCGACCCTGCGACTGCCAGGCAGCAGGTGGAGACCTATTTCGGCCCGATCCCGCGCGGACAGGGCGACATCCTCCGGCCCGAGGTGAAGATCAGTCCTCAAACCAAGGAGAAGACCGTCAACGTCGAGAAACAAAACACCCCGCTGCCCGCCTCGCTGCACGCCTGGCTGGCGCCGACCGAGACCGACCCTGATTCCTACGCCGTCGATTTGTTGACCAACATCCTGGCGACGGGGCGATCCTCGCGCCTCTACCGGCGGCTGGTGGACCAGGAACAGGCGGCGGTGCAGGCACAGGCGTTTCCTTATCTATTGGAGAACGCGGGCATGATCGGCGTGTTTGCCATCGGCAACCGGGGCGTGACCTTGGATAAGCTCGACTCCCTCATCAGCGAGGAGGTCGCCTCCGTAAAGAAGGACGGCGTGACCGAGGAAGAATACCAGAAGGCGCTCAATAGCAAGCAGTCCGAACTGGCCAGCTCCTACGGCACGATGCTCTCCCGCGCCCGCGCCCTCGGCGACTTCCATGTCTTCTATCACGACACCAATAAGGTGAACAACGAATTGGATGACTACCTGAAAGTCACCCGCGACGACCTCAAGCGCGTGGCCAACAAATACTTCACCGATACCGGCTTGAATGTCGTGCACTACCCGGTTCCTACCGCTGCCAAACCGGTTGCCGCCCGCTGAACCTTCTTTTCCTTCCCATGAAACGCCTTCTGTTGGTCATCGCCTTCCTCCTTCATCCTTCCTCTTGCATCCTTGCCGACCTCGACCGCACCCACCCTCCCAAGCCCGGCCCGGAGCCGAAAGCCCCGTTCCCCGATTTCAAAGAGGACATCCTGCCCAACGGCCTGAAAATCTTCGTGGTCGAGGATCACCGCGAGCCGACGGTCACCCTGCGCCTGCTGGTCAAAGGAGGCGATTCCACCGACGGCACGCGCCCCGGCCTCTCCGACCTGACGGCTTCCATGCTCAACCGGGGCACGAAGAAACGCAGTGCTGAAGAATTCGCCAAGGAAACGGATTTCCTGGGGGCCAGCGTTGAAGCGGGTTCAGGGCCGGACGCCCTGACCGTCAGCGCGGGGGGGTTGATGAAAGACCTGCCCAAGGTGCTCGACCTGTTTGCGGACGCCGCCCTGCACCCGGTTTTCCCCGCCGACGAGTTGGTCAAGGAGCAGCGTCAGGCGATCAGTTCGCTCGAAGAGTCCAAGCAGCGGCCGGCGACCCTCGCCGCCAAGCTGCGCGGTAAATTGCTCTATGGCAGCGAGCATCCCTACGGGGCCTACGCGACGGAGGAATCCCTGGGCAGCCTCAAGCGCGAGGACCTTGCCCGCGCCCACGCCCAATATTTCTCGCCGGACAACGCTACGCTGGCCGTGGTGGGCGACTTCAAGACGGCGGAAGTGCTGCCGCTCGTGGAGAAAGCCTTCGCCGACTGGACGGTTGCGCCGAGTGACACCGCGCGCACCCCGACCTTCCCCGATACGCCGAAACCGCCGGAAAAGCTGACGATCCATCTCGTGGACCGGCCCGGCAGCGTGCAGTCGAACATCCTGGTCTGCGGCAAGGGCATCCCGCGCAATAACCCGGACGTGCCGGAGGTCGGCGTGCTCAACTCCATCCTGGGCGGCGGGTTCTCCGGGCGGTTGTTCCAGAACCTGCGCGAAAAACACGGTTACACCTACGGATCGAGCAGTGGTTTCTCCATGAACAAAGTGACGGGCATTTTCTCGGCCAGCGCCGAGGTTCGCAACGCGGTGACGACCCCCGCCATCGAGGAAATCCTCAACGAAATCCGGCGCATCGACTCGGAGCCTGTGCCCGACCCGGAATTGGATATGCAGCGCCAGTACCTCGCGGGCAACTACCTGCTCAGCTTGGAAAGCCCGGGCGTGACCGCGTCCCGGGTGCAGGAAATCGACCTGTACAAACTGCCGGTGGATTACTTCAAGACCTACGCGAGCCGCGTGACGAAGGTCAGCGCCGAAAAGGTCAAGGAGCTGGCTGGCAAGTACGTCCACCCGGACGGCCTGACGATCATCGTGGTCGGTGAGGCGAAGGAGGTCAAATCGGCGTTGGAAAAGCTGGGACCGGTGACCGTGTACGACACGGATTTAAAGGTGAAAGCGACGCCGTAGAGTGATTCGCGGCGGCTGCCACGCAAGGCGCTGCCGTCTGGTCAATTTGCAGTGGTGACCACCGTAAACACCTCCTGGTCGGACATGGAAGGCGGCGTTTCCTTCCGACAGAGAAAAGACAAACGGCAGGTCAGAGAGATTCTCTGAACCTGCCGTTTGATATTCAGGCGCGTCGTCGTCCTTGGACGCTGAGCGCTTTACTTCTTCAGGTCGCGCTCTTCGGTGACGGTCTTCCCGTCACGGAGCACTTCCACGTCTTCCTTGCGAAGCGTCTCGCTGACGTTTTGCTGCTCCGCAATCGAGGTTTTGTTTACACGCACCGCCCCGGTCACGTGGGCGTCTTTCTGCACGACCACTTCCTCGCGGGTCAACGGCACGTCGATGACTTGTTCATCGAAATTCGAGGTGGTTGTGCCGGAGCGGACCTGGTCGGCCGAGATGCGCTCGACCACTACGTCCTCGTGGCGGATTTCTACCGGCTGGTTGACCACTTCCGTGCGGACGATCTTGCGCAGACGAACCTGTCCGGCGCTCACCGAACGCTTGCCGACGCGTAATTCCTCCTCGCTCAGCGGCACCTCGATGGTGTCCTTGTCCGTGACCGTCGTGCCGTGGGTAGCGGCAGCCGAGGTGGCAGTGCCGGTCAGGTTGGCCGCCAGTCCGGTGGCAGCGGCGGTTTCCGTCGTGGAGGACGAGGTTGCCGAAGTGGACGAGGCGCGGCCTCCGACCTGGAAGTAACGGTAGATTTCCGCTTCCTGCGCGTCGGTGATTTCGGAATCAGCGTCGATGCTGAGCGCGCCTTTGACCTTTTCCGCCGTGTAGGGAATGCGCAGGGTGCGATTCGCGTCGTCCATCTCGACGCGCTCGATGGGGATCACGTGATTCTGGCCGAAGAGCCAGCCGGTCTTCACGCCGACGAATTGCAGCGAGCCGGTTTCGGGGTCGGCCCAGAACGAATGCACGGTGCCGATTTCTTCGCCGGTTTGATCAACGACTTGGTAGTCGAGCAGGTCGTGGGCGGCGTCTGCGGTTTTCGAGTTCAAGAGTGACATAATGATCGATACTAATTTTGTACGCACCAAGGGCGCAAAGATACTGACAGTTTTCCAACGAAGCGTGCGGGATGCGCCATGCGGACGCACCTAGCCGACAAGGGGTCGGTCAGCACTAGACTCAAGAGATGATCGCTTCACCCTCATAACGCCTGCTGACAAACGACCGGTTGTCTCGGCGGAGTCATTTTTTACGAAACACTCAAACGATCCCGGGGGCCGCCGTCGCGCCCATGCCCGTCATCGCCATCGGCGCAACGGCCTGGGAGCGGCGAATCGCCGGAACCGGTGGGAGCATGGCCTTTGCCGCACTGCTTGTCGTGATCCTTGAGAGTAGGTGAGATCTCACACTCCCTTGCTGATGCGTTCCAATTCCTCCCAGCGGGCGTAAAGCTTGGCGGTGTTTTGTCGGGCGGTATTCAGCTCGTTTTCAAACTCCTGCCAACGGCTGCCGTTTTGCTCGTAAAAGTTCGGGGCGGCGAAAGTTTTTTCCAGGCGTGCCACGTTTTCCTCGGAAGTGAGAATGCGTGCTTCGATGGTTTCGAGTTCCTTCGTTTCCTTGAAGGAAAGTTTGCGCCCTCCGGTGACAGGGCGAGCCGCCACCGTGGCAGAAGAGGCTTTGAGGTGGGCGGCTTCGGCCTGCCAGCGGGCGGCATCGGCGGCGTGCGCGGCGCGCTTGGCCACGTAGTCGTCGTAGTTGCCCACGTCGTAATAAAGCTGTGCATTGCCCTCGAACGCCAGGACGGACGTGCAGACCCGGTTGAGGAAATAACGGTCGTGGCTGACCGCGACGACCACCCCGCCGAAGCCAATCAGCGCTTCTTCCAGCACGCGCAACGTGGCGAGGTCCAGGTCGTTGGTGGGTTCGTCCAGCACGATGACGTTGCCGCCGCGCTTGAGGATTTTCGCCAGGATGACGCGGCTGCGCTCGCCGCCGGAGAGGAGGCGGATCTTCGAGTTTACCTGCTCGCCCGTGAACAAAAACCGGCTCAGATAGCCCCGAATACTGACCTGTTCCTCGCCGAGTTTCACCCACTCGCTGCCCTCGCCCACCTCGTCGAAAACGGTTTTCTCCTCGTCGAGCAACACCCGGCCCTGATCGACGTAGTTGATTTGCGTGCGCGTGCCCATCAACGCTTCGCCGCTGGTGAGTGGAAGTTGCCCGAGCATCACCTTGAGCAGCGTGGTTTTGCCCATGCCGTTGCGCCCCACGATGCCGAGCCGCTGGCCGGGTTCCAGGTTGAGGTTCAACCCGCGAAAAAGCGTGCGGCCATCCGGGAGATCGAAGCCCGCCTCGCGCAGTTCGACGACGCGATTCGCCAGCTTGGGCGCGGGTGGGATGATGAGGTCCACGTTCAACTCCTGTTCTGGCGCAGCCTGTCCGGCGAGGGCGGCATAGCGGTCCATGCGCTCGCGCGATTTCGTGGTGCGGGCGGGCGCGCCGCGCCGCACCCATTCCAGTTCGCGCTTGAGGAATTTCTGGCGGCCGGCCTCGGCGGCCTCGGCATTGGCCATCCGGGCGGCCTTGTTTTCGAGAAAATCGGTGTAATTGCCCTGGTGCGAATGGAAATTACCCCCGGCGAGTTCCACGATGCGATTGGCGACGCGATCCAGAAAATAGCGGTCGTGTGTGACAAACAAACAGGTGCCGGGATAGTTTTTCAGGAAGCCTTCCAACCACTCGATGGAAAACGTGTCGAGATGGTTCGTCGGCTCGTCGAGGATGAGCAAATCGGGCTTGGCGAGCAACGCGCGGGCGAGGGCCACGCGGCGTTTCTCGCCGCCGGAAAGCCCGCCGACGAGACGGTCGGCGTCGGGGGCGTCGAGGTGAGTGATCAGCGCCTTGACGCGGTGTTCCACATCCCAGCCGTCGAGATGGTTGATGTGGTCGAGCAGTTCGCCGGAGCGGTCGGAATCGGGGGACTCGTTCTCGTAGGCGGCGATGAGGTCCAGCACGGCCCGCGCGCCGTCGAGGATGTTGCTGTGGACGGTGCGGGCATCGTCGAGTTGGAAATCCTGCGGCAGGTAGCCCGTGACGAGTTCGCGGCGGCGGACGACCTGGCCATCGTCGGGGTCCGCCACGGCGGCGACGATCCGCAGGAACGTCGATTTACCCGTGCCGTTGCGCCCGACGAGGCCGATGCGGTCGCCCTCGTTGATGGCGAGCGAGGCGTGGTCGAGGATCGTCTGCACGCCGTAACGCGCGGTGAGGTCAATGGCGCTGAGGACGGCGGAAGACATGGAGAAGGCAGAAGGCAGAAGGCAGAAGCTTTCAGATTAAGCGTTCTCCCGGATTTTTCGGATCGGGAAGATACCACAACTTTCGGATTTTGCTTTCGTTCTTCGCTTGCCGTCCTGCATCCTATCTCGATGCGCCCCCTTCGCCCCGCCTGCCTGCTATTTTCTGCTTTCTGCCTTCTGCCTTCTGCCTTCTGCCTTTCCCAGACGGTTGTGGTGGAGAAACCCGAGTTCCGCCAACTGGTGCCGGAGGATGCCCGGGTCGAGAAGCTGGCGAGCGGGTTCAAATTCACGGAAGGTCCGGCCTGGAACCCGGTGGATTCCTTCTTCATCTTCAGCGACGAGCGCGACGACCGCATCTACCGCTGGGACCCCGCCACGCAGACCGCGCCCGTTTGGAGACACCCCAGCGGCATGTCCAACGGCAACCTTTACGACGCCCGGGGCGATTTGTTCTCCTGCGAACAAGGGCGGCACCTCGTCAGCGTGACGCACCCGGACGGCAGCAAGGAAGACTTCCCCGACCAGTGGGAAGGCAAGGCGTTTTCGTCGCCCAATGACATCGCGGTCAAGAGCGATGGGACCGTGTGGTTCACCGATCCGCCCTACGGCCTGGGCAAGCGCCTGAAGGAGCAAACGAGCAACAACGTGTACTGCTATGACCCCAAAACGAAGGTCATGCGGGCGGTGGGGACGGATTTTGACGGACCGAACGGCCTGTGTTTCTCGCCGGACGAGAAGAAGCTCTACATCGCGGACACCGGCCGGCCGCATCACATCCGCGTCTTCGACGTGAGTGCGGACAACGAACTCAGCGGCGGCGGCGTGTTCTGCAAGCCGGACAAGGGCGCGGCGGACGGCATTCGCTGCGACGCGGCGGGCAACGTGTGGTCGAGCGCGGGCGACGGCGTGCAGGTGTTTAACCCGGCTGGCGAGCGGCTGGGCCGCATCCTCGTCCCGGAGACCCCAGCCAACCTGTGCTTTGGCGGGACGGACGAGCAGGGGCGGCGCGATCTCTACCTGACCGCGCATTCATCGGTTTACCGCGTGAAGGTCACCGCGGCGGGGGCACCAGTGAGGTGAAAGGGGCTCGCCAGCCGGGCGAATCCAAGGCCGGATTTTGTGGCCAGAGGATCAATGCCAACCGCTTTGCTTCTCACCCCCGCACGCTCGCCGCAGGAATCTGCTTGAGCGTCGCCCGCATCTCCTGCGGATTTTCCATCCCGAGCGTGAAGCAATCCACGCAGTCCTGCGCCAGCGCCCATTGAAAACACTCGTCTGCCTTGCCGCGCAACTGACCCGCGCCGAGGATTTTCATGCCGATGACGCCCTTGCCCTTGGCCTTCATGTCGCGCAGCACGGCTACGACCTCCGCCGGGCTGGCGTCCATGACTGCCCCCGCCGGATTCACCCGCGCCAGATCGACCTCCACCCAGTCCGTTGCGGCGGCGGTCTTGAGCGCGCCAAACGAGTGGCAGCTCGTGCCGAGCGCCTTGACGATCCCCTTCTCCTTCGCTTCGCTGAGCACATCCATCGCGCCCTTGCATTCCTCGTTCCACTGCGGGGAGGTCACGCAATGCAGCAGGCAAATATCGAGGTAATCGGTGCCGAGTTCCCGGCGGAAACGGTCCAGATCCGCGCGCATCTTCGCCTCCGTCGTGGCGTGCGTCTTGGTGAGGATGGTCACCTTGTCGCGCGGGACGCCGCCTTGCAGAGCGGCCTTCAGGTGCGGGTGGCTGCCGTACTGATCGGCGCTGTCCCAGAAGGTGACCCCCTGATCGTAGCCCTCGTGCAGCATCGCGGCCAGACCTGCCACGCTGAGGCCGCGCGTCTGGGTGGAAGTTCCACCCGAGCCGTTGCTGCCGGTGCCCATCGCCAGACGGCTGACGTTGAGGCCCGTTTTGCCGAGGGGAACAATGTCGCTGGCGGTTTTGGACTTGTCGGCCGCGAAAAGGTGATGGGGGAACGCGGAGAGGGAAACAGTGCCCGCTGCGGCGGTCATGGAACGGCGAAGAAATTCACGACGGTTCATGGGTG
>CAHJWO010000193.1 GCA_903642295.1 PVC group bacterium
GTCGAGGGTCGTCAGAGTCGCGCTCGGCTGGTACGTGTAGGTTGCCCCGGTAGCCGTGCTGGCCAACTGCGAAAAGAGCGAGGCGACCTGCGCTCCGCCGTTGCCAGTGAACCGGCCGAACCAAGAAAGATTGTACACGTCGCCCGCGACCATCGCACGGCTAGTGACCAGGTTGAAGGCGGTGCTAGTGCCCCCCGGTTGCCAGAAGGCACCAGCGTTCCCGGTATGGGTGGGTCTGTTGTCGTTTCCAGCGCTGGGCGCGCCCATCTCAGCTCCCGAATCCGGTGGGGTGACAACGGTTGCACCTGCCGCGTTGACCAAGGTAGCTCCCCAATAAGGGATGTTGGCGTTCGCAGAGGTGGAAGAGACAAAGTTTGACTTGCCGGTAATGGACTCAAACCCACCGTCGTTCACAGTTGGGCTGATCAGATTCAACGTTTGGGCGGAGGCGGTCTTGCTCGTGAGAGCAAGGCCGAGCGCTACACAAGCGAACAAGAATTTCGAGGAGTGCATTTGGAGGGAGCTTCTTTTCATCGGAGGCTTGGTGATTGCGTACGAAAATGATCTACAGAGGTGGAAAAGGTCAAGAAAAAAACCCGAAAAATCACAAAAATCGGCGTTACACATCTTTCGAAACGTTTCGGATCATTCAATTCACACACCATGAATTGTGACCAATATGCAAATTTCGACTATGTCCAAACGCTCAAAACTCGCTTTGCATCGGTTCCTCTCCCTCAAGAGAGCGGCGAAAAATGGATGGTGCCTTTCCGGTTCACTCAAGCCGGTGGTGTCGCCACGGCACTCCGTTGATGAGCGCCAGCTTCGATTGGATTAGCCTCAGTATTCTCGCCGTTGGACCGTCTGACTCCGTCTGTTTACCTGCGGCTGTCTCGCCGACCCGGCTTTCGGCTCGTTTGGCTGCGCCGATTTGCCTTCGGCTATCTGTGATTCGCAGACTCGATTCACTCGCGCAGGGCGACAGAAGAAAGAGAAACACACGAGGCTGACCCAAGCGAAGACAGCTTCAGGCAGGAACCTGGTCGATGCTGGCCGGCTCTGCCGTGGGGCGATTGTTCTCCTGCCGCCGGAGGTTCGCCATGGCCGTGTAAGCGACGAGGCGAGCGCGGTTGATCCCGCCCAGCGGCCGGTGCGCCACGAGCGAATGAGTCGGCGAGAACGAAAAGTTTTCGTCCACCACGTCGGCGCGCGCCGGGCCAAAAGCGTCCTGGGCGGGAATGACGAGGCGCGCGACGGGCACGTAGGGCGAGTCTTCCTCGCTCCACGGGGCCATGGCATCTTCAATCGGCATCTTCTCCAGGTCGGTGTTGAGTTGGACGACGAGGTTGAACTCGGCTGGATTGGACTTGAAAAAAGCCACGGTGGCCTCGCGCAGCGCATCCGGCGTCTGCGGATCGAACTTTTGCTGCTCCAGTTCGACCAGGCCGGGCGTGGCGGGAACGACGCCCAACTTGGCCACGTAGCCGCCGTAACGGCTGGGGGTCTGGGAGTAGTAGGACTCCGCCATCGGGTGCTTCTTCTCGTGCCCGTAGAAGTCGAGCTTCTCGGAGTTCGCGCCGAACATGTTGAGCACCGCGTTCGTCCCGCGAGCCACGGTGGAAACGACGCCCTTCACATCGTCGGAAAGCCTGGGCGCAATCTCGGCGTTGGGCTTGAACGCCTGGAGAAACGCCTTGGGGCCGCTGGTGATAAATTGCTTCCCGGTGTCGAGCACGAAATCCTGCGTGGTCGTGTCCTCGAAAGGCGGCAATTTGGGGCCTTCGACGTTGAATACCTTGATGGCCATGCCGCGCACCGTCGAAATCTTGGAGTCGTCGGTGAACTCACCCGGAGCCGAGGCGAGCCGGACGACGACGGGATATTTGGCGCCGGGCTGGAAGAGGCCTTGCGCGAACTCGGGGGGCAGATCGTCGCTGACGACCAACTCACCTTTCAGTAAACCGTGCGCCTTCGCGTGGGAAATCCGCACGGACTTGCCGTACTTCTCGCGGGCGATGTGCTGCCCATCGGTCATCGTCTGGATGATCTTGGCGTAGGTTTCCTGCTCGTCAGGGTCGATGGTTTCGATGTCGTCGCGGTAGGGAATGTAGTTGGGCATGTGATTGTTGGGGTCCGAATCGAATAAAAAGCACAGGTTGGTTTGCATCCGGGACGTGGAGCTTACCGTAGCCGCGGGAGGGGGGAAAGGCTCGCACTGCGCGTTGAACTTACTGAGCATCTGCGAAATGGAATCTTGATGGATGGCGATCTCCGAGCGCCCTGTTTTCCCTGCGGCGCAGCCGCCATGCTGCCAAGCCTTTTAGACCGCTGCGCGGTACCGAAAACATGGCGCTCGGAGATCGCCATCCACCTGGAAACCTTCTCGCACATACTTAGACTTCCGGCAAAAATCGGAAACCGTCCGCAGATTTCCGCAGATTTCAGATTTTGGGTGGGATATGGGTCGGTCCGTTCTCGTCGGCCTGCGCCGGGTCCAAGACATAGCGGCCCTGCTCGGGAACCGCGATGGTGTCGAACCCCTGGGCCAGGCGGTGCAAAGCCTCGCGCATCTCGGGACCCTGCAAAGGGTGGCCGTGGCCCGCGAGCACCAACGCGGGTTCGAGAGCGGCCAGCTTTGCCACCGAAGCCTTCGCGCTGACCCAATCCGGCGTGAAATATTGCGGCGGGCCGTGCATCTCCGGCGTCTGTGCAAAGTTCGCCTCGTAGGCGGATTCCGCTTTCGTCGTGACGAAAGCATCGCCCACGATCAACGTGCGGTCGGTCTCGCGCCAGAAAGAAACGTGGCCTGGCGAATGGCCCGGGGTGTGGAGCCACCGCCAGCCGGGCAGGCCGGGCACGCTGCCGTCTTCGGGCAAGGGCCGGAGCCACGGGCTCACGTCCACGGGGCCGGTCGGATACAACGAGGAAAGCCGGGCCATCAAACCACCGCCGACCGAGGGGTCGGCCGGAGGATACGAAGCGCGGCCATCCAAATAGGGCAATTCGAGCGGGTGCGCGTAGATCGGCGCATCCCATTTCTGCGCGAGGTCTTTCAAGACGCCGACGTGATCGAAGTGTCCATGAGTCAGGAGGATGGCGGCCGGGCGGGCATTTTCGCCGAAGCGTGCCGCCGCCGCTTTCTCAATGGAGCCAGCCGCCCCGATGATCCCGGCATCGACGAGCACCCATTGCCGGTCGCCCGTGTGCGGCACGCCGACGAAGGCAACGTTGACAAAGACGTGCGTTTGGAAGGCGAGATCGTGGACGATCTGGTGAGTGCCATCGCCACTGCTGACGGCGGAATCAGCGCGGACGCTGTCGGAAAGAGGAATCTGGTGTGTCATCGTGAAATGCAATTTTGAAGGGAGTGACTGATTTGTCTAAGCATCTGCGAAAGGGAAGCTCGGTGGATGGCGATCTCCGAGCGCCCTGTGTTCCCGGCGGCGCAGCCACCATGCTGCCAAGCCTTTTCGACCGCGGAGCGGTCCCGAAAACAGGGCGCTCGGAGCTCGCCATCCACCTGGAAACCTTCTCGTACATACTTAAGCTTTGGGAGAACTGCTCTGGTCAGGCTGGCATTTCCTCGATGGAACGCGGCTCGACCAGCTTTCTGCCTTCCCGGGCTGCGCGGAACTGGCTCGACATCGCGTAGGCCTTGAAGCGCGCGCGCATGATGTTGCCCAAAGGACGGTGCGCCGCCAGGGCGTGCCAGGGATTGAAGCTCAAGAGTTCGTCCACCCACACCCGGCGCGCATCCGAGTAAACTTCCTGCGCCTGGGCAGTGACCGTGGCCACGGCCAAGTACGGGCTTTCGTCTTCGTCCCATTCCACCGTGGCATCTTCGACCGGCATCTTTTCCGGGTCGGTGCAAAGCTGGACGCGCAGTTCCCACACGGCTTCGTTTTCTTCCTTGAAGAAGCGCGAGAACTCGTCGCGCAACGCGTTCCACTCGCTCGCGTGCGGCAGGTGCTTTTTGTAGAGCTGCACGAGATTTTCCGACACCGGCACCAGCGCCACCTTGCCGAAGTAACCGCCCCACCGCAATGCGACCTGCGTCGCGTAGGTCTCCCCCAACGGATTGGTCGCCACATGACCGAAATCCTTGAGGGTCGCACTCTCCAGACCCACGGTCTCCAGCACGTTTTCGGCGAGGCGCGCCGTCGTGGAAACCACCTGCTTGAGCGCCTGCGAATCGTTGGCGTGCTTGTCAAGGGTCTGGAGGTTTTTGAGGAAGCCCGCCGCGTCCCTGGTCTCGAACACCTTGCCGTTGACCATGACGAAGTCCTGCGTCACCGCGCCCGCGTGGTTGGGCACCATTTCGCCTTCCACGCCGACGATCTTCATGGCCAACCCGCGCGGCGTGGAAATGTGGTCGCTGAGCACGTCCCCGGGATTGGTCGAAAAGCGCAGGACCGCACCGTAAGTACCAGCCCGGGCACAGAAACCCTGGCGTAAAGGCTCCGGCAGGCCGTCCTTCACCACCACCGCCGCCTTGAGCAACGCATGGCTCTTCGCGTGGACGGCGCGGGTCGTATGACGTTGCCGGTCGCCGATTTTGTGGGCGATGTCGCGCATCGTGGCCGCGATCTCGTCAAAGGTTTGTTCTTCCCCCGGCTGAATGGCTTCGACCGAGTCGGCATAGGGAACAAAAGTGTTGCTCATGGTGATCCTTTAGGATGGATGTTTTCGCTCGGCGAGGGACTCGTGGCGTGGGGCAGAGTTGACCAGGAATGGTCTCGTGTTCTCCGGCGATTAGGCCGCTGATTCGCGCAACTTCGCCGCGACGGATTTCCCGTTTTGCCGCGCGGGCAAATAAAAATTCCGCCCATCAAATCTGACGGCAGTGTCGGGCCAGAGCGGATCTGTGGATGCGCTGAGGGTGGGTGTCGCCGAAGGACAGGCCGCCCTAAGTATCTGCGAAATAGAATCTCGGTGGATGGCGATCTCCGAGCGCCCTGTGTTCCCTGCGGCGCAGCCGCCATTCTGCCAAACCTTTTAGAGCGAATCCCGTTTGAATCAGCCGCGGGATCATCGTCCTTGGATCAGCCTGAGGTGCCCTCGACGCTGGAAGGTCTTTCGGCTCGTTCCACTCGCTCAGGATGACAGACTTTGGAGGAGGATTCGGTGCAAGGCTTATCCAAGCGGGATGCGCTCTGGACCGCTGCGCGGTCCCGAAAACCTGGCGCTCGGAGATCGCCATCCACCTGGAAACCTTCTCGTACATACTTGGCCCGCAATGGCGGGGCTGTCGCACGTCGGCGCATTCCACCGCTCCCACGCCCCGTAAAAACTACTTCAGCGGATCGAACAGCAGCTTGGAACGGCGGTCGATCTTCGCGCCACGCCGTCGGAAGTATTCGCGCAGTTCGGGCGACATGAAGGCGTTGTCGCGGCCCGGGTTCAGATCGAAATAGATGCGTCCGCCGGGCAGCAGAAAGCGGTCGCGCAGGTCGTCGAGCAAGAAGCCCCACTCCGCCGGACCCCACGGCGTGTGGGTCTTCTGTTCGTTGAAGGCGATGGAAAACGCCGTGACGAGATCGAACTTGCCGCCGGTCAGCAATGCTTCGGGCAAAGGGACGTGCTTGGTGACGGGCGCGACCACGCGCCGTAAGCCAAACAGATCGAATACCTCGCCGTAGAACTCCGGCTCGGGCACGTCCAGGCCCATGCCGCCGTGGCCGAGGTGCTTGCAGACGAACAGGAAATAACCCGCGCCGCTGCCCAGGTCCAGCACGCGCAGGGGGCGCCTGGCGCGGTCCACGCCGATGTCCTGGGCGCGGCGGATGTTGAGCTTGAGCCAGACGGGAGCCTCGAAATACTTGATCCAATTCTCCCCCGGCTTCATTGCCGCCGCGTGGCGACGCCCCAACGCGGCGAGCGCGGGCTGGTCGATGTGTCGGAGGAACCTGGCGACGGGCTGCGGATGGACGGCGCGTTTCACGCCGCGCCAGATGCTCCTGTAAGAAGCGGGGTCGGCGACTTTGGCGATTTTTTTGGTCCAGCGCATAGGGCCGCGCCGGGCGCGGAAGGATGAGTCTCCAAGGAACCAAGCTTCCGGGAAGGCACAAGTGAAAAGGTTCGAGGCGGCCGCAAAACGAAAAGGGCGGCTTTGCCTTGCGCAGGGGCCACGACCGGGCGCTTGTTGGCGGTATCCCATGAAAAGTCACCGTCAGGAACTGTGGTTTCACGCCGAGAAACGCCGCCAGCTCTTCAACGTCACCGCCCGGGTGCAGGCAGCCGTCGCCGAGAGCGGGGTCCGCGAGGGCCTCGTGCTGGTCAACGCCATGCACATCACCGCCAGCGTGTTCATCAACGACGACGAGAGCGGCCTGCACCGCGACTACGAACGCTGGCTGGAGCGGCTCGCGCCGGAGAAGCCGTATTCGCAGTACGAGCACAACGGCTCGGAGGACAACGCCGATGCCCACCTCAAGCGCACGATCATGGGCCGGGAGGTGGTGGTGGCGATCACGGCGGGCAAGCTGGATCTCGGCCCGTGGGAGCAAATTTTCTACTACGAGTTGGACGGCAAGCGGGACAAGCGCGTGCTCGTGAAGATCATCGGGGAATGACCGGACTTCCGCCCCGGCTTTAGTAGATTTCCGACAAAAGTCCGCCGATGACGCAGATTTCCGCAGATTGAGGAAAATCGGGAGGGAAGCCGGTGCGTGGTCTGGTTTTAATCTGCGGAAATCTGCGTCATCTGCGGACCATTTCCGACTTTTGCCGGAGATCCGTCGGCGGTCAACGGGGCAGCCGAAAGTCCGGGCGAGGCTCGATTCAAGCACGAATTAAGCTGCATTTATTTCGCCTGTATCCCCCCTTTTTCATGCAAATTCCATCCTTCCGCATCTTTGCCTGGTTGCTCTTGCTCGCCGGTTCATGGCTGGTGCTCTCCGCGTCTGCCGACGCCCAAACCGGCAACCAGACCGTCTATGACGACGCGCTCGAAAACAGTTGGCAGAACTACGGCTGGGCGACGCTCGACTACGCCAACCCGACCCCCGTGCACGGCACCGGCGGCAAGTCCATCCGCGTGGACGCGGGCGGCGACCAGGCCCTCTACCTGCACCACGACGCGTTCGACACCACGTCTTACACCAGCCTGACGTTCTGGATTCATGGCGGCACGGTCGGCGGCCAGAGCCTGCAAATCCAGGTGCACGTCAACGGCAGTGCGCTCGCTGCCGTCACCGTGCCCACTCCGCAGGCGAACACCTGGCAGCAGGTCACGTGCTCGCTGGCGAGTCTCGGCGCGGCGAACCAGAGCCGCATGGACGGCTTCTGGATTCAGAACAAAACCGGCGCGACGCTGCCGACCTTTTATGTGGATGACATTGTCCTGGTCGGCACCCCGCCGCCGACCACGTTCGGGTTGCAGGCGGACGCGGGCAGTGTGATCCGGTCGGTGGACAGTCGTATCTTCGGGTTGAACACCGCCATCTGGGACAGTCAACTCGGCACCGCCGCCACGCGCACGCTGCTGAGCGGCATCGGCACGAAGGCCCTGCGCTACCCCGGCGGCAGCGCGTCGGACGACTACGACTGGCAGGTTGACCGCAGCGTCACCAACAATTCCTACCCGTGGGCCGCGCCGTTTTCGACCTTTGCCACGCTGGCAGTCACGCTGGGCGCGCAGCCTTACATCACCGTCAACTACGGCAGCGGTACGCCCGAGGAAGCGGCGGCCTGGGTCGCCTACGCCAACGGCGCGGCTGGCAGCACGCTGGCACTTGGCACGGACTCGAAAGGCCGCAACTGGCAGACCGTCGGCTACTGGGCGGCATTGCGCGCGGCGGCTCCGCTGGCGACCGATGATGGCTACAACTTCCTGCGTCTCGGACGCGCCGCCCCGTTCGGCTTCACGTACTGGGAGGTCGGCAACGAGTGTTACGGCAGTTGGGAGCACGACGAGCACGGCAGCACGTTCCCCGGCGCACCACAGGACCCGTACACCTATGCGCAAAACTTCGCCGTTTTCCGTCAAAAAATGCTGGCGGCGGACCCGACGATCCACGTCGGCGCGGTGGTCGTCAGCGGGCAGGACGGTTATGGCAACGGGCAGCACGCCGTCACCAATCCGCGCGATGGCACCACGCACACCGGCTGGACGCCCGTCGTACTGGCCAACCTGAAAACCCTCGGCGCGCTGCCGCAGTTCGTTTCCTTTCACGACTATCCGCAGGAACCGGGTCAGGAAAGCGATTCCGGCTTGCTGGCCAAGGCGGCGACGATGGCCGCCGCCGACGCCGCTGACCAGCGGCAGATGCTCACGGATTACATCGGCGGCACGGCGGCCGCCGGGATCGAACTGGCGCTCACCGAGGTCAATTCCGTCACGTACAACCCCGGCAAGCAGAGCGTCAGCCTGGTGGACGGCCTCTTTTACGCCGACCTGCTGGCGAGCCTCGCCGCAACGGAGTTCAACGCCTGCACCTGGTGGGACCTGCGCAACGGCAACACTGACGGCACGAACGACAGCGGCAGTCTCTACGGCTGGCGGCAGTTCGGCGACTACGGCCTCGTGGCTGCCGGGGACCGCTCCGATACACCCGTCAATACGCCTTACCCCAGTTACCGGGCGGCGCAACTCCTGACCCATTGGGCGCAAGGTGGAGACAGCGTCGTGGCTGCCACCAGCAACTACGCGCTGCTGAGCGTCCATGCCGCCCGGCGGGCCAACGGCGACCTGTGCCTGC
>CAHJWO010000194.1 GCA_903642295.1 PVC group bacterium
CTTGGTAACGCGCTCCCGCTCTCGGCTATCCCGCTCGGCACGGCCATCCACAACGTCGAACTGACCCCCGGTCGCGGCGGCCAGATCGCCCGCAGCGCTGGTCAGCAGGTCATCCTGAACAATCGCGAGGGCGGCTTCGCCCTCGTCAAGATGCCCTCCGGCGAAATCCGCAAAATCAACGAGAACGCGCTGGCCACCATCGGCCAGGTCGGCAATATCGACCACATGAACGTGAGCAGCGGCAAGGCCGGGCGCACGCGCTGGCAGGGTCGCCGTCCGCATGTCCGCGGCATGGTCATGAACCCGGTCGATCATCCGATGGGTGGCGGCCAGGGCAAGAGCAAGGGCGGTGGCGGACGCCATCACCCGATGAGCCCTTGGGGCCAGCTCGCCAAAGGTTTCAAGACCCGCCGCAAGCACAAGAACACCGACCGCTGGATCGTCGCCCGCCGCAACGCGGACAAAAAGAAATCCTAACTTTCCCTCCGGCACTTCCAACTTCCGACTTTCCATTATGGGACGTTCACTAAAAAAAGGCCCCTTCGTTGCGGGCCATCTCTACGAAAAGATCGACAAAATGAACGCTGCGGCGGTCAAGAAGCCGATCAAAACCTGGGCGCGTTCGTCCATGATCGTGCCGGACTTCGTCGGCCACACCTTCCTCGTCCACAACGGCAAAATCTTCGCCAGCGTGTTCGTCACGGAAAACATGGTCGGCCACAAGCTCGGCGAGTTCAGCCCGACGCGCACCTTCAAGAAACACGGCGCGCATACCGCCAAGGTCACCAAGTAACCAACGAAAGATGACCCATGAAGGCGGGACGCAAAACCCTCGGCTTGCTCCTCGGCGCTTCTGCCTTCTGCCTTCTACCTCCCGCCTTCTGCCAGCTTCGGATCGCCCCTCCCTACGAACCTCCGCCCAGCGTCACCGTCCGGCCCGTCCCTGATGACGAGCCCGCCCTGCCCGCCACCCCGACCGCAGCGCCCGACGCCAACGCCAATCCGACCCCGGCAGCCGCTGCAACCATCGACGACAGCAACCCCGAAACCCTCAAACAACAACTCAAGGAGACCCAGGACCGGCTCCACGCTTTCGAGACCGAAAACGAAGCACTCCGCCGGCGCAATGAATTGAGACAAAACACGATCCGCACGCTCAACGAGAGCCTCGCGGTGGCCAACGCGGAATGCGAAGTCTTCCGCCGCCAGTACGGCGACCTGAAACAACGCATGGAGGCCCTGGGCCTCGCGTCGGTCGGCGACAACAAGGAAGCGCTCCAACAGCGGCTCCTCACGGCGGTGAACGACCTGCGGCTCGTCCGGGACGAAAAGGACAAGCTGGCCGACTCCACGATGGGACTCACCGAAAGCGTGCTGCTCTACCTGAAAACCGCCACGTCATCGAACCCGCAGCTTCGGATGCAGATTGAAGCGCAGATTCGAGCCGCCAGTGAGGCGGTGGACGAGGCGGCGATCCGCGAAGCGGTCGGTCACACTCCTGTCGAGGGCAACCTCAACAGCGGCCAGGTCATCAGCGTGAAGGAGGACTTCTCCTTGGTAGTCGTGAACCTGGGCCGGATTCAGGGAGTAAAGATCGGCACCCCATTCATCATTACGCGGGGCGACAAGTACGTCGCAAAGGTCCGGGTGGTCGATGTGCGGGAGAAGATCAGCGGCGCGGTGGTCGAGGAATTCAGTTCAAATACGGAAAAGGTCAAAGTCGGCGACACGATGCGCGCAGATGTGCAATCTTAGAGGCCGCCCAAATTCAGCAGACGCAAGCAACCAATCAAAGTTATGGAAGTTCTATCGGTCCTACGCGGCGCACGCATCTCAGCCTTCAAGGCGCGGGAGTTGACGCGCGAAATCCAGGGTTTGCCCGCGTCGGCGGCGCTCGACCTCGTGGCTTTCTCCACGAAAAAGGCGGCTCTCATGGTGGGCAAGACGCTCAAGAGCGCCATCGCCAACGCCGAGAACAACAACGATCTCCGGGTGGACACCCTCGTGGTTAAGGAAGCGACCGTGGGCGAAGGCCCGACGATGAAGCGCATCAAGAGCCGCGCCCGCGGCAGCGCCAGTTCGATCCGCAAGCGCACCGCGCACATCCGCATCGTCCTGAGCGACGACATCGTGATCCCCACGCGCAACAAGCCCTCGGGCGGCAAGAAGAAGTCCAAACCCGCCGCCCGCGCCGCCGCTCCCGCTATGGAAAGCCCGGCGACTGAAGGCACACCTGCCGCCAAGAAGAACCGCCCCAAACGGCCCAAGACCACCGAAGGCACGCCTGCCGCCGACGAGACCGAAACCCCGGTGACTGCTTCTACCGTCGAGACCTCGACTCCGGCGACTCCCATTTCTCAAACCAGCGACGGTCCCGGTGAAACCGCTGCTCCCGCCAAACTCAGCAGTGACGAGGACGCGACCAAAGACTGATCGTTCCTCTGCATCCTGTATCCTGCATCTTGTATCCCTTTCTCCTATGGGCCAAAAAGTAAATCCTATCGGTTACCGTCTCGCACTCACCCGGGACTGGCGTTCGCGCTGGTATGCCAACCCGAAGGAGTTTCCTGATTTCCTGCACGCGGACATCAAGATCCGTCAGTACGTCAAGAAGAAGCTCCAGAGCGCGGCGGTCGCCAAGATCGTCGTCGAGCGCGCCTGGAACAGCCTGCGCGTGACCATCTTCACGGCGCGCCCCGGCATCGTCATCGGGCGCAAGGGTGCGGAAATCGAGAAGATGACCGAGGACATCACCAAGATGTCCGGCGGCAAGAGCGTCAAGATCGACATCCAGGAGATCAAGACCCCCGAACTCGAAGCCCAACTCGTCGCGGAAAATATCGCCCTTCAGTTGGAGCGCCGTATCAGCTTCCGCCGCGCCATGAAGAAAGCCATCGCCTCGACAATGGACTTCGGCGCCCAGGGCATCAAACTGCGCGTTGCCGGTCGTCTCAACGGCGCGGAAATCAGCCGTGCCGAACTCAACCGCGACGGCAAGACCCCGCTGCACACCCTCCGCGCCCACATCGACTACGGCTTCCACGAGGCGAACACCCTCTACGGCAAAATCGGCGTGAAGTGCTGGATTTGTAAGCGTGATCCGGGCACCGTGGACCCGAACGCCGAAGCCAACGAAGCCGCCCGCAATGAGCGTGGTGGCGACCGTCGCGGTCCCCGTCGTGACGGCGGTGGTGGTGGCGGCGGCTACCGTGGCGGCAGCGGCGGTGGTGGCGGTGGCGGTTATCGCGGCGGCGGAGACCGTAACGATGCTCCCCGGCCCACGACCGACCTCATCTCCCCTCCCGGCAACAGTGCTCCGGCTTCGACCGCCGATGCTGATCAATCCATCCCGGCAACCGTTGCGTAACGCAATCCCCGGCAGTTCCGCCTTCCGACTTCCCACCTCCGACTTTTTCTTCTTATGCCTTTGATGCCCAAACGTGTGAAGCATCGCAAGACCCAGCGCGGCAGCCGCGCTGGTACGGCGACGCGCAACGTCCGTATCGCGTTCGGTGAGTTTGCCCTCCAGACCCTGGAGCGTGCGTGGATCACCAACACCCAGATCGAAGCCGCCCGGGTGGCCCTGACGCGCAACATGAAGCGCAAAGGCAAGCTCTGGATCAAGATCTTCCCGGACAAATCCGTCACCGCCCGCCCGCCGGAAACCCGCATGGGCAAAGGCAAGGGCCAGCCCGAGAAGTGGGTCGCCGTGGTCCGCCCCGGCAACATCCTCTTCGAGTTGGATGGTATCCCCGAGTCCGTGGCCCGCGAGTCCCTGCGTCTCGCCGCGACCAAGCTCCCGGTCCGCACCAAGTTCCTGAGCCGTCACCATGCATCGGCACCGACGACCGCCGAGAAGGAGGCGCAAGCCGCTGACCACCAGCCGCAGACCGCTCCCGCCGCCTGATCCTTAACGCACCACGACCATGAAGATCAAAGAGATCAAGGAACTCAGCAGCGACGAGCTTTCCAACCGCAAGCGGGAACTCCGCCAGGAGAGTTTCAACCTCCGCCTCCAGCAGGTGAGCGGCAACGTCGAAAAACCCAGCCGCCTGCGCGACATCCGCCGCGAGGTGGCCCGTATCGAGACGGTTCTCTCGCAGCGCAAGGCCGTGCAGACCGCCGCCTGATTGCGCCAACTTTTTAGCATCCAGCAGCCATGAGCGAAGAAACCAGCGTCAGCCCCGAAACCCAGCCCGCCGCCAGCGAAGCGGCCACGCCCCAGAAGCGCAATTTGCGTAAGACCCGCGTCGGCTTGGTCATCTCCAACAAGATGGCGAAGACGGCGGTCGTGGAGATTACGACCCGCGTCCCGCACCCCAAGTTCCGCAAGATCGTCAAGCAGTCCACGAAGTTCTACGCGCACGACGAAGAGGGCAAAGCGCAGGTCGGCGATCTGGTCCGCATCATGGAAACCCGCCCGTTGAGCAAGCTCAAGCGCTGGCGTCTGGTGGAAGTGCTCAAGCACTAAGAAAAAGGATGAAGGATGAAGGATGAAAGATGAAGGCAGGCAGCCCTCACCAGCATCCTTCCCCCCGAGTCCGTCTCTGGCCCCTTCATCCTTCATCCTTCATCCTTCATCCTTCATCCTTTAATTTTATGCTCCAGATTCGTACCCGCATCGACGTGGCTGACAACTCCGGTGCCCGCATGGCGACCATGATCGGCGTCATTGGCAAGGCCACCATGACGGCCGGCATCGGCGATGTCATCACCGCCAACGTCAAGGAAGCCAGCCCCGGCGGCACCGTGAAGAAGGGCGACGTGGTCCGCGCCGTCGTGGTGCGCACCAGGCAGCCCATCGGACGGCCCGACGGCAGCTACCTGCGCTTCGACAACAACGCCATCGTCATCATCGACAAGGACTTGAACCCGCGCGGCACCCGCATCTTCGGCCCCGTCGCCCGTGAGTTGCGTGAGCGCAATTTCATGAAGATCGTGTCCCTCGCCCCGGAGGTTCTCTAAGCAATATGGCCACTGCAACTGTCACCAGCCGCAAGAAGACCCACGTCAAAAAGGGCGATCAGGTCACCGTCATTTCCGGCAATCACAAAGGCAAGGGAGGCCGCGTCCTGCGGGTCATCAAGAAGAAGGATCAGGTGCTCGTCGAAGGCGTGCGCATGATCAAGAAGCACGCGGCCAAGAGCCAGGATCGCCCCCAGGGCGGTATCATCGAGCGCGAGGGTCCCTTGCACATCTCCAATGTGAAGCTCATCGAGGCCGCCCCCAAAGTTGAAAAGAAGGGCGGCAAATAATAAGAATCGGACTTGACGAAACGTGCCGATAAGGCACATTCACCGTCCCTCTCTGACTGCCGCCGGTTGAAATTCGGTGGCGCATCTATATGGAAGTCGAACTTTATCAGGAATATAAGAATCGGGTCGTGCCCGCTCTCACGGAGAAGCACGGCTACAAAAACGTCCACCAGGTCCCCCGCCTTGAGAAAGTGGTCATCAACGCGTGCGTCGGCTCCTCGCCGGATGTGAAGCAGGCGCTTGAAGAAGCCAAGAAGGAATTGACGACCATTACTGGCCAGAAGCCGATGGAGACTCGCGCCAAGAAGAGCATCGCCAATTTCAAGCTCCGCGAGAACCAAGCCATCGGGGCCAAGGTTACTCTCCGTGGCGCGACGATGTACGAATTTCTGGAGCGCCTTATCAAGACTGCCCTGCCCCGCATCCGCGATTTCCGCGGCGTGTCGCCCAAGGCCTTCGACGGCAACGGCAATTATACGCTGGGCGTCACCGATCAATCCATCTTCCCGGAAATCGAGTTGGACAAGATCCAGCGCAACATCGGTTTCGACGTGAGCATCGTCACCACCACGAAGTCGAACGAGGAAGCCAAATCCCTGCTGGCGGAACTGGGAATGCCTTTCAGCGACCGCAAAAAGGCGGCTTAACAAAGGTCCTTGTCCCTACTTCCGCCTTCCCGCTTCCTAATTCCGAGTTTCCCATGAGTGCTTTGACCGATCCCATCGCGGACTTTCTGACCCGTCTCCGCAACGCCAGTCTGGCGAAGAAGACGCTGGTTGCCTTGCCTTTTAGCCGCATCAAGAACGACATCGCCCGCGTCCTGAAGGACGAGGGTTATATCGTTGACTTCAAGGAGGAAGGCGAGGGTGCCACCCACCAGATTCACGTCACGACGAAGTTCGTCTCCCAGACCCCGGCTATCACTGGTTTGAAGCGGGTAAGTCGTCCCGGTTTGCGCCGGTACGTCGCGGCGGGAGACATCCCCCGGGTGCGCGGTGGACAGGGCATCGCCATTCTCAGCACCCCACGCGGAGTGCTCAGCGGACGCGAGGCGAAACGCCAGAACGTCGGCGGCGAACTGCTCGCTTACGTTTACTAATTTTACCCGAGGAAACATCCCATGTCTCGTATCGGCTACAAAAGCATCACTATCCCGGACAAGGTCAAGATCAACATCGCGCAGAGCGGTCTGGTCGCGGTCGAAGGTCCCAAGGGCAAGCTGGAATACACGCTGCCCAGCCAGATCAAAGCGGACGTGACCGACAAGGAAGTCGCGTTCAAGCGCGACGGCGAAAACCGCGCCGTCAAGGCATTGCACGGTTTGGCCCGCAGCCTCGTCAACAACATGGTCACGGGCGTCACCGCCGGTTACGTCAAGGACCTCGAAATCCAGGGCGTCGGTTTCAAGGCGGCGCTGCAAGGCGACAAGCTGAACCTCAGCCTCGGAAAATCCCATCCGATCCTTTTCCCGGTGCCTGCCGGCATCAAAATCACCGTGACCGATAACACCAAGGTCAAGGTGGAGGGGATCGACAAGCAGCTGGTCGGGCAGGTGGCCGCCAACATCCGTGGCTACTACCCACCGGAGCCTTACAAGGGCAAGGGCGTGCGTTACGCGGGTGAAAACGTGCAGCGCAAGGAAGGCAAGACCGTCCAATAAGGCCTGCGTTCAACAGTTCGACTTTTACTTTTTACTTTCCTTCGTATGGCCAAGTCAGATCGCCGGATCATCCGTAACCGGATTCATCTCCGCATCCGCAAGAAAATTAGCGGCACGCCGGAGCGCCCCCGCCTGAGCGTTTTCTTCTCGGGTCGTCACGTGTATGCCCAGGTCATCGAGGACTCGGCGGGCAAGACGCTTGCCTCCGTCCAGACGACCGAAGCGTCGTTCCGCGACGACAAGGCGACCCGGGCCAATAAGCTGACCGCCGAGAAGGTGGGCACGCTGGTGGCCGAACGCGCCAAAGCCAAGGGGATCGACCGCGTGGTGTTTGATCGCGGTGGTGCCCAGTACCACGGCAAAGTCAAGGCGTTGGCCGACGCGGCGCGCGCCGGTGGCTTGGACTTCTAAGCAAATTCACACAGTTTACCCTTCCGCGTTCCGACTTCCCACTTCCCACTTTCTCTTATGCCTCCAGGCCAATCATCCGGCGGAAATCGTCGCGGCGGCGACCGCCAGCGCGACACCAATCAAAGCGCCACGCCCGTCCGGGGTGAAACGACCGAAAAGGTCGTGTTCATCAACCGATGCGCCAAGGTCGTCAAAGGTGGACGCCGTTTTTCCTTCAGCGCGCTGATCGTCGCGGGTGACCACGACGGCAAAGTGGGCTGCGGGTTCGGCAAGGCGAACGAGGTCGCCGAGGCAATCCGCAAGGCTTCCGAATCGGCCCGCAAGGCAATGGTCAAGATGGCCGTGCATCAGAACACGATTCCCCACGAGGTGATCGGGACATTCGGCGGTGGCCGCGTGTTGTTGCGTCCCGCATCGCCCGGGACGGGCGTCATCGCCGGTGGCGGTGTGCGGGCGGTCGTCGAAGCGGCGGGCATCAAGGATGTGCTGGCCAAGTCCCTTGGTTCCGGCAACCATGCCAACGTGGTCAAGGCCACCCTGGACGCGCTTTCGCAACTTCGTCTACGCGACGAGACTATGAAAATTCGCGGTCTGCGTTCCGGCCAGCGGGCGGAAGATCAATTCTCGGACAGCGTGGCCTCGCCCGAGCCTGCGGCGGTCTAACTTCTACTCTTCGGTTTTATGCGACTTCACGAACTCAAGCCCCGCCCCGGGGCCAAGCACCGTACCAAGCGGCTCGGCTGCGGCGAAAGCTCCGGCCACGGCAAGACCAGCGGCAAGGGACACAAGGGTCAGAAGGCCCGCTCCGGCGGCAGCATCCGCCTCGGTTTCGAGGGCGGTCAGATGCCTCTGATCCGGCGTCTGCCCAAGCGCGGCTTCAACAACGCGGCTTTCAAGACGAAGTATGCCTTGGTAAACCTCGTCGATCTGGAAGCCCTCGCGGTGGATGGCACGATCAACGAAGCTGCCCTGCGCGAGCACGGCGTGGTGCGCGGCCGTTTCGACGGGATCAAGATCCTCGGCAACGGCGCGCTGACCAAGAAGGTCGTCGTCGAGGCCGATCACATCAGTGCCTCGGCCCGCGAAAAGATCGAAGCTGCGGGTGGCTCGGTTACCCTGCGCGACCGTTCCAAGAAAGAAGCTGCGAAAGCCTAAATTTCGAGCATAATTTCTAGTCCTGTCCCTGACTGCGAAGGATGAAGGATGAAGGATGAAGGATGAAGGCAGGGGAGCGATCCCCGGCGTCTTTTCCGCCTTCGACCTTCAACCTCCATCCTTCCTCATTTTCCAATCCCCATGCTGACCGCTTTTGCCAATTCG
>CAHJWO010000195.1 GCA_903642295.1 PVC group bacterium
CCCGCCAGCAGCGTCTGCATCCGCGCCCGTGCATCCAGGACGACGACCGTGCTCGACCCGCTCTCCGCGCCGCGAAACCCGCGCCACTCGGGCCGCGCCAGCGCGAACAGCAGCAGCGCGAAAATCAACAGATTGAGCAACAGCGACAGCACCTGCCGCAGCCGCTGGAACAACGCCCGCCGCCGGGTGTCCGCCGTCACCCGCTGCCAGAACATCAGCGTGGACACCCGCGCCGGCTGCCGCCGCAGCTTCAGCAGGTACAGCGCAACGATCAGCGGTGCCAGTACGGCGAACACCAGCGCGGCGGGATTGAGCAGGAACATAGGATGGGCGCTTTCTGCCTCGAACCTTAAATCTTGGATCTTGTTTGAATCTTGGTTCTTGGATCGTGGTTCCTTCCGCCGCTACCGCACCAACCCGCCCCCTTCCCGCAGCATTCGCAACACGAAATCCTCGAACGGCACGTCCGCCATCGCCCGCCGATACCCGATTTGCCGCCGCTGACAAAACGTTTCCAACCCGTTCAAGAACGCCCCGAACTCCCGTTCGTAAGCCCGGACCAGCCCTTCATTGACCGTCACCTCGTACATCCCGCCGGTTTCCGAGTCGGTCAGCCGTAAATCACCCAGCAAGCGCGGCGTCAATTCCGCCGGGTCGAGCAGATGAATCAGTTGCAACTCGAACCGCTGATACAACAGGAAATTCAGTGAGGGCTCGTACCCGTTCGGATCGAAGAAATCGCTCAGGATCAGCACCAGCCCGCGCCGTTTCGTCCGCTGACCAAATGCCCGCAAGCTCCGCGACAAATTCGTCTCACCGGTTTCCCCCGGCAGCCGCTCCAGAAACCGCACCACCTGGTGAAAATGACTCTTCCCCCGGCCCAGCCCCAGATCGTCGCCCAACCGGTCCGAGAAATACTGCACGTTCACCCGGTCCAGGTTGGCCAACCCGATGTACGCCAGCGTCCCGGCCAGTCGCCGCGCGAGGTCCAGCTTGGACGGTCGCAACGGGGCGTCGGTGCGCGGGTCGGTCGCCGCCCAGCGCATGGACGCGCTCGTATCCACCAGCAGATAGATGTGCAGGTCTTCCTCCTCCTCGAACAGCTTGAGGAACAGCTTATCCGAACGCCCGTAGATGTTCCAATCGACCGAACGCAGGTCATCGCCCGCGACGTAGTTCCGGTAGTCCGCAAACTCCAGCGAGCTGCCCATCTTGTGTGACCGCCGTTCCGCCCGGCTCTGCCCGCCGAACGTCCGGCGCGAAAGCAGGTGCAGCCGTTCGAGCTTGGCGAGAAACGAGGAATCGAACACCGCTGGACCCTAGCGGGAAAAGATCCAAGCTTCAAGAAACCAAGATCCAAGGAAGGTCCAAGATTCAAGATCCAAACCCGAAACATTGCGTGATCTGCGTGATTCGCGTCATCCACTTTATCCACGACGCCTGCGACGCCTGCGACAAAAACGCCGCATTGTTTCCATTTACCGCGCAAAAAATCCCCGGGCTCCGTGGGCCGGCCTTGGACCTTGAACCTTTTTCCTTCCTTGGATCTTGGTTTCTTGAATCTTGGAGCTTCCCGCGCATGGTAGGGGCCTTTCATCGACCTGCGCCGACGCCGCGCGGGCTCCCCCTATGTCCAACGCCCCCGCTGACCCGCAAAAAATCCTGCTCATTGCCTGGGAAGCCGCCGACTGGCGGATGCTCCACCCGTTGATGGACGCCGGGCACCTGCCCAATCTCAACGCGCTCGTGGATCGCGGCGTCATCGCCGAGCCCGCCCCGGCCTCCGCGCCCTACACGCTCGCCACCGGTCAGCCCGGCAGCGACCCCGCACCCAATCCCTCATTCCGTCCGATCTGGCAGGACCTCGCCGAGGCTGGCCGCCGTTGCATCGTCGTCCGCTGGCCCGGCTCGCATCCGGCGGCCATGCTGCCCAACGGGGGCGTCATCGTCAGCGACCAATTCCGCGCCGAAAGCCTGCCCCGCACGCCCGCCACCGAGGGCAGCGTCGAGCCGACCCGCCTGCGCGAGATCCTCGAAGGGATGCGCCTGCACCCCAGCGAACTCGGCGGCGAGGACATCCGCGCCTTCATCCCCGAACTGGAAAAACTCGATCAATCGCAGGGCCAGCCCGTGCAGTGGCTGGCCGGGGCGCTGGCCGATACAGCCACGACCAACCTCGTCGCCCGCCATCTTCTGACTACCGAACCGTGGGATTTTGCCGCCGTGCCGTACACGGCGCTGGGCGCGATCTGCCAGAATTTCCTGCAATTCGCCCGGACGGAAGTGGCCGAAACCTCCCCCTTCCGGCAGGTCTCGGCGACGGCCTGGCTCCTGGCCGATCAACTGCTGGGTCAACTGGTGGCCGTTGCGGGGGACGGGGCCACGGTGATCGTCGTGTCCACCCAGGGTGTGCTGGGCACGCCGGTCGCGGTGGTCGCCGGTCCCGGGGTAAAGCAAGACGAACGGCTCGACGTGTCCGGCGGCGCGGCCAGTTCGCTGGACATCGTGCCGACGCTGCGTTGGCTGGCCGGTCTGCCGGAAAATCCCAAGCTGCCCGGCAAAGCGTGGAAACAGGCGTGGAATGGCGGGTCCGCACGTTAACCCGACCGGCGAAAAGCACGGGCGTCCTCGTCCGATGAACGTACTCAGAGAACCGGTTGAAGTAGGGAAACTGCGCTACCAGCAGGCTCGTCGCGGCCTCATCCGTGGGTGGCTGTATCTGAGCGTGGCGCCGCTCATGATCCTGTTGGTAAAGGTTTGGTTCATTTCTCGTCGTATCCCGGTGTCCGCGGGATCAATGTTTGGCGCCGTGGTCGGTTTGCTGCTGGTAACCGCCGTGATCTGCTGTTGTCAGATGTTGGGTGCCCGCTATCGGCTCGCTGTCTGGAAGTGGGATGATCAACAACTGCGCGTCCACGGAGTTTCCTACCGTTGGAACGTGTTTGAGCACTTCCGCGTGCAGCCTGATTCACCCGCCACGGGATTTACCGAATTACGCGTCCAGTTTCCGATCCGCCGTCTCCAGAAAAGGGCGACATCGCTCGCCATCACTTCGCAGACGAGAGAGATTGACGCGCTGGTGAAGACCATCCGTCAACACGTTGCTCAGCAAATGTAGTGTCGCGCAGGTGCGTGGTCTTTCCGTGCGTCCGGCGGCGTTCCCGATATATTGAACGTCCTTCCTCTGCTGACCTTTCCTGCCATGATCGCCCTCCGCGAAGACTACGACCCCGAAGACAGTCTCCGCGCGCAGGTCAAGGAGATGTTCTCGCCGGACGGGTTGCTCGGGAAGGCGCGCAACTTCGAGTTCCGCGCCGAGCAGCAAATCCTCGCCACCGCCGTGGCCCGGGCGCTGGACGACGGGCGGCACCTCCTCGCGGAAGCCGGGACGGGCGTCGGCAAGTCGCTGGCCTACCTCGCGCCCGCCGTGCTGCACGCGCTCGGTGCGAAGCAGAAAGCGGTCGTTTCGACGCACACGATCAATCTCCAGGAACAGCTCATCTATAAAGACATCCCGATCCTGCAAAAACTGCTGGATCAGGATTTCACGGCGGCGCTGTTCAAGGGTCGCCAAAACTACCTCTGCCCCCGGCGATTGCAGCGCGCCTTGCAGCAATCCGGCGACCTCTTCACCGGCCCGGAGCAATCCTCGCTGGAAGCCATCCACTACTGGAGCCTGCGCACCAGCGACGGCAGCCTGAGTGACCTGCCCCGCGATCCCGAGCACAACGTGTGGTCCCAGGTGTGCAGCGAGGCGCACATCTGTACGCCCAAGACGTGCGGACCCGACAGCGGTTGTTTTTATCAGGCCGCGCGCCGCGAGGTGAATGCCGCCAACGTCGTGGTGCTCAATCACGCGCTGTTTTTCGTGTTGCTCGGCGCGGCGATGGCCGAACAACAGACCCGCGCCGCCGCCGACGTGGAAAACGAACAGGCCGACGCCGACGAGGAAGCGAACGGCGGCTATTTGTTCGACGACGATTTCGTGATCTTCGACGAGGCGCACACCGTCGAGAGCGTCGCGGCGCGGCAGATCGGTCTCGGGGTGTCGCAATACGGCCTGCGCCAGAGTCTTCAGCGGCTCTACAATCCGCGCACAAAGAAGGGGTTGTGGACGGTGATGCGGCACGCGGAAGGCGTGCGCATGACCGACGAACTATTGGAGAATGTCGAAGCGTTCTTTGACGGCGTGGGCCGCCGGGTGGATTTCGGGCGCGGCGGGCGGGAATGCCGCATCCGGGAGCCGGGGCTGGTCGTCGATACGCTCGGCGCCAGCCTGGATAACCTGTGCGGGTTGATCGGCGAGGCGGCGATGCGGGTCGAGGACGACGAAATCACCCGCGCCGAGTTGGCCGACCTGGGCCGCCGCCTGACGGATGCGCGCGACGGCATCGGTGTCTTCATCGAGCAAAGCCAATCCAACCAGGTTTACTGGGTCGAGCGCACCGGCAAGACCGAAACCAATCTCGCCCTGCACGCCGCGCCCATCGACCTGTCGGAAATCCTCGGGCCGATGCTGTTCCGGCCCGACCGCACGGTCATCATGACCAGCGCGACGCTGAGCGTCGGCGGCAATGAGTTGGGGTACTTCCGAAATCGCGTCGGCGCGCATGGTCCGGGGATTGACGCCATGCAGGTCGGCAGTCCGTTCGACTACCAGCGGCAGATGAAGCTCTACCTCACGCCGACGATGCCCGAATCGCCCCGCGCGCCCGGCTACGAAGAGGCGCTGGCCAAGTGGATCATGCACTTCGTCGGCGAGTCGCAGGGGCGGGCGTTCGTGCTGTTCACGAACTATCGCATGATGCAGAACATCGCCCAGCGCACGCGCGACTTCTTCCAAGACAACGGCTGGCCGCTGCTGGTGCAGGGGGAGGGGATCAGCCGCCGCAAGATGCTGGAGAATTTCAAGGCGCAGGTGGGCAGCGTCTTGTTTGGTACGGAGAGCTTCTGGAGCGGCGTGGACGTGCCCGGCGAGGCGTTGAGCAACGTCATCATCACGCAGTTGCCCTTTGCCCCGCCCGACAGCCCGGCCACGGAGGCGCGCTGCGAACTCATCAAGGAGCGCGGCGGCGACCCGTTCAGCGAGTACTCGCTGCCGGAAGCGATCCTGAAATTGCGCCAGGGTGTGGGCCGCTTGATCCGCACCAGGAGCGACCAGGGAACCGTGGCCATCCTGGACAGCCGCGTGGTGCGCAAGCCTTATGGCCGCGCGTTTCTCAACGCCCTGCCGAAATGCCCGGTGGAGAAGGTGGGTTGAACAAAGCAATCAGGACGGTGGAAAAGGCTTCAGAGAAGAAGCGCCTTTAAGGCAAACAAAATGAACATGCCCGACCGAGCAATACTGAACTCCAACGCGCAGGAGAGGTTAGAAGATGCGAGAGCCCTTTTGGCACAAGGGAGATATCACGGAGCCGCTTATATCTGCGGCTACGCGGTCGAGTTTGCTTTGAAAGCACGCATCTGCGTAACTCTGGATGTTGATCCATACCCGGCAGACGAGCGGGACTTCAGAATCCATGAGCTTGAAAAACTCCTGTTGCTGTCAGGTCGCAGAAAATTTATTAAAAGCGATATTATCCGATCCAAAATTTGGTCCACAGTAACGGTCGGATGGGGCCCTGAAATGCGTTACCGGGCTTCGGGTAGTTTCACCCGGACTGATGCAGAAGTATTAATAAACGCCGTCTCAGCACTCTTGCCTCTCTTGTGAACTCTTTAGCCGAGAAGATTGCCAGCATTTTGCCAGCTCTGGAAGAGCGCGGCCAAGTGTATCTCTTTGCCTTCGCAGAGCGTGAAGACATCAACTTATGGGATATAGTCCTGTCCTCGGAATGGTCAGATGAAACCTGGTCAGAGGCAATTGGAATTGTGATTGACTTACTTTGGCCGCTCTTGAGTTTGCAAGAGCGTATGATGATCGCCCGTGTTGCGATTGTCCCCTCCAGCGACCCCAGAGTCCAGGAGATGCCAGACAGTTTGAATGGTGTGACCCCCAAAGACGAAAAAGTGATCTATGTCAGTCTCCTCGGGTCAGACGTGCGGCGCGCGTTCATTTTCAAGGCTCAACATGCGCCGGTTGCTCATTTCGCAGAGCCGGTCCCCAGCCCGGCAGTCGCTTGATTTTCCGGTGGGCTGAATACCAGCCTCTGGATTTTCCGCTGTTCGCCGCATCCGTGCTTGCCGGAGTCTTCCCCGTCGTTTCTCATCGTCGCTTGTTATGAACGCACGCAGCAACCAGGGCACGATCTTCCTCGGCAGCGGCTTCGCGGCCAAATACCGGCTTGGCGGCGGCAATTTCTCCGTGCCGCTGCAATGGGCGCTCGGGCTGCAACGGCTGGGCCTCGATTTCATCTGGCTCGAACACCTGCCCGCGTCCCAGGACCCCGCGCAGGATCAAGCGTGCATCGACTCCTTCCGCGCCCGCCTCGTCGAACATGGCCTCGGCGACAATTACTGCCTGCTCTATCACAACCCGGCGGGCGACGCGCACGACCTCGCCGACATGACGGCCCACGGCCTCACCAAGCCGCAGTTGGAAGATCGCCTCGCCGGTCCCAATACGCTGCTCAACCTCAGTTACTCGTTTCATCCGCCATTCCTGCTGCGGTTCGAGCGCCGTTTGTTTTGCGACCTCGACCCGACGGAAATCTCCTTCTGGATGGGCCGCGTGGAGATGGGCCAGTCCTTCCATCACGAGTTCTGGAGCATCGGCCTGAACTACAATTCGCCCGACTGCCAGTTGCCCCGGAACGGTCTGGACTGGAAAACGTTTTTTCCGCTCGTAGACACCATTCTCAATCAGCCCGCGCCACGCCCGCCGGAGAATCTCTTCACGACGATTGGCCAATGGTATTGGGCCAACAATATCGCGGTGGATGGCGAATTTCCCGATCTTTCCAAGAAGGCCAAGTTCGAGCGATTCCTGACGCTGCCCGGCCTCGTGCCGGCAGCCACGATGGAACTCGCCATGAACCTCGGCCCCGGCAATCCCGAACGAACCCGGCTGGAGGGGTACGGCTGGCGGATGGTCGAGCCGCACGATGTGGCTTCCTCACCTGCCGTGTACCGGGATTATCTGCGCGGCGCGCTGGCGGAGTTTACGACGATCAAGGGCGTCGATACGCTCTGGCGCTCCGGTTGGGTGAGTGATCGCGCCGCCGCGTTTCTGGCGATGGGCCGTCCGGTCATCACGGAGGACGCCGCCGTCAGCCGCTACCTGCCCGACGACAGCGGCTTTCTGGAAATCGACAGCCTGGAGGCCGCCCGGGCCGCCATTGAGCGCACGATCCGCGATTGGCCCGCGCTCTCCCGCCGGGCCCGCGCGACGGCGGAGGAGTGTTTTGAAGGCACGAAGACGTTGCGCCGAATGCTCGGCAACGCGTGAACGGAAAGCCTGTGGCAACGACCGGAGTGCCTGCCAGCCCGCGCATCCCGCAGCTTCCGCCTTACAAATCCACCGAATCCGGCGCGTTGCGTGCCCACTGAATGGCGCGCTGAATCAACTCGCTGCCATCCTTGAGCCCGAGCTTGCCTTTGATGTGCTCGCGGTGGCTCTCGATGGTTTTGCGGCTCAGGAACAAGGTCTCGGCGATCAACCGCGTGCCCAGTCCCCGCCCGATGAGCCGGAACACCTGCAATTCCCGATCCGTCAGCCGCTCGACGTAAGCATCCATCGTTTTGGGCGTCTCCGGGGTGGCCCCGGCCGCCGATCCACCGACCGCCAGCCGCTGCACCGCGTGGGCCGCGACCTTGTCGCTGACGTAGATCGACCCCGCGAGCACCCGGTGAATGGCGACCAGCAACCGATCCATCTTCTCCTGTTTCATGACGTAGCCCCGCGCTCCCGCCCGCAGCGTCCGCTCGGCGTAGAGGGCCTCGTCGTGCATGGACAGCACCATCGTCAAAATCTGCGGCTGACGCACCCGCAGGTCCTTGAGCAGTTCGATGCCGTCGCCACCCCGCAGGGAAAGGTCAACCAGGGCCAGGTCGGGCTGGAGGCGCTCGGCGGCGGCCAGGGCTTCCTGCGGGTCGCTGGCCTCGCCGCAGACGACCAGCGTGGCTTGTTGGTTGAGCACGTTGGCGAGCGCCTGACGCATGATCGGATGATCGTCGATCAGCAGGATGCGCTTTTTTTCGGTGGGAGGTGACGTTGCGGTTGGCATCTAGGGGAGGAGCACGGAAGCGCGTCGGCGACCTATAACACGAAACAGGGGACCTGGCACCACGCACCAGGGCTCCCTCGCGTCACCGCGCACGGCACACCGGGAACGGATCGCCGCACAAGCGAACTGCATCTCGTTCAGCGGCAAAGAGAAATGGAGCCACGTGGGATGCATCCCGGTGAGGGCCGGAAGGGGGGCGTGGCAAGTCGGAGACGACATAATACTACGTAGGCCCACGGGGAATAACGTGCTTTCTTCGGTCGAACGGGATGGCCCCGCCCTCTCCGTCTTACGCCGGCGCGGATCGTTTATGCCATCTCCGGCGGTCGCCAGCAATCCTTTCGTTCGGGTTTATGGGG
>CAHJWO010000196.1 GCA_903642295.1 PVC group bacterium
CTAATAAACAGGAAGGATGCCGGAAACGAGCGCAAAACAGGTCAAAATAGGCGCGGGAGAGGGCGAAGTGGTCGTTTTGGGTCGGAGAGAGCGCCGGCTGCTCACAGCGGCCGAATTCCAGGGCCTGAGCGACGTGCCGCCCGAGGCCGAGTGGTTCGCCAACCTTTCTAATCCCCGCACGCGCCGAGCTTACCAAAGCGACCTCCGCGAGTTCATGGCGTTCGTGGGGATCATGGGGGCGGGGGAGTTCCGGCTGGTGACCCGCGCCCACGCGCTCGCCTGGCGCAAGGAGCTGGAGCGCCGCGGCCACGCGGCGGCCACCATTCGGAGGAAGTTGTCGGCGCTGGCGAGCTTGTTTGATCATTTGTGCAAGAGGAACGCTGTGCCCTTCAACCCGCTGCGTGGCGTAAAGCGGCCGTCGAGCGATACCAATGAAGGCAAGACTCCTGCCATTGGAGATGGTCAAGCACGGGCGTTGCTCAACGCACCCAACGAGAACACGCTCAAAGGTAAACGGGACCGGGCGATTTTGGCTGTGCTGCTCTACCACGGGCTGCGCCGCGCGGAACTTTGCGTGCTGAAGGTGGGCGACTTGGAAGATCGGCGTGGGATCAAGCACCTGCGTGTCCACGGCAAAGGTAGCAAAATCCGCTTCGTGCCGGCGCACCCTACAGCATTGGCCCACATCGAGGAGTATCTGGAAGATGCAGGACACCGAACTGAGGCAGAAGGTCCATTGTTCCGGCCCGTAAAGAACAACCGTGGTGGCGGCTTGGACACGGCGCTCACGCCGGGCGGGGTGTATGTGGCCGTCGTGTGCCACTACGCCGCAGCGGCCGGGATCAGCGTGCGCGGCTTCGGTCCGCACGCTCTGCGGGCGACGGCGGCCACCAACGCGCTCGACCACGAGGCCGACATCGCCAAGGTGCAGGAGTGGCTCGGCCACGCGAACATCGCCACCACCCGGCTCTATGACCGCCGCCGGATGCGCCCGGAGGACAGCCCCACGTTCAAGGTGGCTTATTAAGAGTCCCGTTGCAGACACGCACCCATGAAAATCAAAGCAGGGTTGAAGTTCCGTCTGGAGGCAGATGTCGAGGACTACAAGGGGATGCTGCGCGACGGCTGGGCGGGCAGCATGGACGGCTTGGTTGAGCAGATCGAGGGCGACACCGTCTTCATGCGCCTCGTGGACGGCCAAGCGTGGCGCTTCGGGCTGAAGCAGTTTGAGGAAGTCACTATGCTGCACAATTGGGCGGGCGAAATCATGTGGGATTGATCATTTCTTGGTTCGGTGCGTGTTGATCGTTTGCCGCTTGGTTTGATCCCGCACCCTTAGAACAATCCGGTGCACCTCTTCTTTGGTTTGGATGATGGAGAAGTCAGCACCAGTGTCAGAAACCACGGTTTTTTGACACACGAGTAGTGTTCATGCGGAGTGGGACCGTCTTGCTCATACCCAGTCATCCATAAGCAGATGGCCCATGTTGACGAATTACCCACGTCGTCTGCAATGGGACCGGCACAAACACGGAGCGGATTTCCGTTCCTTGGAGGTACCCGGCCCCGTCGGCACTGCCAGCCACCAAGCTGATCCTTCCGGTTGCCAACGTCCCTCCTTATGGAGGAACAGAATAAATGAATTATCGGGTGATCTTGACCTTGAGCTTGCCGATAGTGCCAATCTTGTAACCCTCGCCCGGTGCGAGTAAGAGCACCACGGTCTTCTTCGCCTCACCGTCGAGATCACCCAGCGGCAGGACCTTGATGGGCTTGGTGGTCTTGCCCGCCTTGATCTTCTTCCGGCCTTTGAGCAGGAGGTAGTCGGTCCCGTTGGTCCCGCTGCCCTTGACAGTGTAGTTGACGAACAGGTCGCTGTCCTGCGCCGCCGACAACGTCAGCAGAAACTCGCCGTAGGTGCCGCTGCCGACCGCCACGCTCGGGGTGGCGACCGTCAGCGTGACGGTCGGCTCATTGGCGGTGGAGGGGATGTTCACCCGGTAGATCGTCCCGGCGTCATTCGCGCCGCCCGCGGAGGTCGTGCCGTAGAGGTTGCCATCGGAACCCTGGACGAGCGCGGACTTCGGGTTCGCCACCGCGCCGGGGAGAGTGTCGAACGTGTAGATCGTCTTCAACGCGCCCCCTGGGACGAGTTGGAACAGCGTGCCCGCGTTGCCCCCGGTTCCGGCCGAGGTGGTGCCGTAAAAATTGCCATCGCTCGCTTGGACGAGCCCGGAGGTCGGTGCGGCACCGTCGGCCCCGTCGTGTCCGCCGTCGAAGGTGAACAAAGTCGTCAACTTGCCCGCCGGAGTGAGGCTAAACGTGGTACCGTCGTCCGATTTGATCCCGTTGTAAGTGACGCCGCCGCCCGCGAAAGTCGTGCCGTAGAAGTTGCCGTCGCTGCCTTGGACCAGGGTTCCCTCCGAGGTATACCCGTCGTTGTTGCCCCCGCCGAAACTGAAGAGGACAGTCAACGCACCACCGGGGGTGAGGACGAAAGCGACGCCGCCGCCGCCCGAGCCGCCCACCGAGGTCGTGCCATAGAAATTGCCGTCGCTGCCCGGCGTGAGCGCGGTGAGAGGTTTGAGCCCATCGTTGGCGTAATCGAAGGCGTGCAGCGTCGAGAGCGCACCCGCCGGGGTGATCCGGAACACCGTGCCATAACCTGGATTGGTTCCACTGGCATTGCTGAAGACCCCGTTGCCGCCCGTGGAGGTGGTGCCGTAGAAGTTGCCATCGCTGCCCTGGACCAGGGAGGCGAGGGGGCTGGCCCCCTCGCCGCTGGCCCCGGTGAAGCTGTGGAGGATCGTCAGCGCACCCGCAGGCGTCAGCCTGTAAACAGTGCCGACGCCGCCCGTGCCGCCCGTGGGGGTGGTGCCGTAAAGGTTGCCGTCGCTGCCCTGCACGGGGGCGGACACCGGTGCCGACCCGTCGCCGTTCGTCCCGGTGAAGCTATAGAGGGTAGTCAGCGCGCCCGCCGGGGTGAACCGGAAAACCGTGCCCAAACCGGCAGTGCCACCCTGGGAGGTGGTGCCGTAAAGGTTGCCGTCGTTGCCCAGAGCCAGTCCGGCGTTGGGCTGGAACCCGTCGGTGCTAAAATCGTTGAAGGTGTAGAAGACCGTGCTACTGCCGACCGGGTCCACCGCGTACGCCTGCCCGCCGGGGGCTCCGCCCGAGGAGGTGCCGTAAAACTTGCCGTCGATCCCCTCGACGAGCGTGGCGGTGCTCACGTTGGGTGTGGTGAAGCTGTAGAGGTTAGTGAGTGTGCCGGAAGGGGTAATCTTGAACAACAAGCCATCGTCGTTCGCGCCGCCGCGGCTGGTGGTGCCGTAGAAGTTGCCATCGCTGCCCAAGCTGAGCTGAGCATGGGGGTAGGCACCGTCTCCGGCGTAATGGCTGAAGGCGTAGAGGACCGTCATCTCGCCGGAAGTCGTGAGCCGGAAAATGGTACCGGCATAGCTCTGACCGCCGCCGTCAGGGGTCGTGCCGTAGAGGTTGCCGTCAGGACCTAGCGTGAGCGCGTTGGCACTCGAACCATCGTCATAGCCGCTGAAGCCGTAGATTTGCTTCAACCCGCCCGCCGGAGTGAGCTGGAAGATTCTGCCCGTCTGGGTGGTGCAGTAGAAGTTGCCGTCGCCCGCCTGGACCAAGCTGGCATAGGCGGGACCCTGGGCAGCCCCTCCCTTGAGCAGCGGGAAGCTGTACAGGACGGTCTCCTTGCCGTCAGGCGTGAGCTGGTACGCCGTGCCGCCGTTGTGGGAACCTCCGGCCAAAGTCGTGCCGTAGAAGTTGCCGTCGCTGCCCTGGATAAGGGCGGTCAAAGGATGCGTGCCGTCCATCACGCTGAAGTCGGCCTCGAAACTGTACAGGACGGTGTACGCGCCGGTCCCGTCGAGGCGGAAGACAGTGCCGCTGTTGCTCACGCCGCCGTCGCGGGTGGTGCCGTAGAAGTTGCCGTCGCGGCCCCGAAGGAGCGCGGCCTGGGGTCTGGCGCCGTCGCCGTTGGCACCAGTGAAGCTGTGCAGAGTGGTGTACCCGCCGGTGGGAGTGAGTTGAAAGACGGTGCCCAGACCCGCCGTGCCCCCGGCGGACGTGGTGCCGTAGAAGTTACCGTCGGTGCCGCGGATCAACCCGGCGGTGGGATTGATGCCGTTAGCCGAGCGGGCAAAGCTGTAAAGCGGCGTGACGCTGGGAGACGACTGCCCGGCAGCAGAGAAGGTGGCTAGGAGGACAGCGCAGGATGTGAGCAAGAAAGCAGACGGTTTCATGAAGATGTTCGCGAAGCGTTGGATAGAATGGCGGGAATGTGGAACTGGTGGGTCGAATGAAATTGGGCAACGTCTCTTCAGCCGCCGGTCCACCCCGCGCAGGGCCGGATGGGTGACGCCAGCACCGGAGGCCCATCGACGGGCCAAGCGGAGCACAAAACGGCGGCTGAGACAGCGGATGAGACGGGTGAGTCGCTGGGTACGCATATTTTGCAAGCGCCCGCCCCGCCGCACGAATTCAGGGCAGGACGATGACGTTGGAGGGGATGATCTTGACCTTGGCGGGCTTGGTCGTGCCCACGGTGTAGTTCTTGTTCGGCAGCAGGGTCAGCAGCACGGTCTTCTTGCTCGCCCCGCCCAGGTTGCCCTGCCCGATGATCTGCACGTCTGCGCTGCTCTGACCCGCCGCGAACTTGAGTTTGCCGCCCAGCGTCTGGTAGTCCGTGCCGTTGACCCCCGTGCCCCCGAGCGTGTACTTGACCGTGAGCTTAGCAGGGGCTGGCGCGGACAGGCTCACCGTGATGACGCCCGGCGCGCCGCCCACCGTTGTCTTGGGCGTGGTGGCGCTCATGCTCGCCACGGGCAGCGCGGCGGGGGTGCTGAGCAGCGGGCCGTCCGCCGCCGCGTCGGCGTAGCGGTTGATGAGCAACCCCGCCACCTCGTCCAGCCCGTTGGCCGTCACCGAGTCGTCCGCCGCCCGCACATTGGTGAACACCACGGCGATGAAGTCCTTGGCCGGCGCCATCCAGAACACCGTGTTCTGGCTGAAGATGTCGCCCCCGTGGTTGAGCGCCTGCGCCGAACCCGCCCAAGAGCGAGTCACCGCGAAGACCCCGCGTCCGTAGCCGTCCGTGCCCGCGCCGCTGTAGGCAGTCTTCAGGTGAGCCCTCGTGTCCGCCGACAGGTATCCCCCCGCGCCGCTGGCCGTGTAGAGGTGCAGGAACTTGGCCCAGTTTTGCAGGCTGCACGCCGTGAAGCCGCCCGGCGCGTTGGAGGCCTGGTAGTGCATGACCGTCGCCGTATCCATGATCTGATGCACGGTGGCGGTGGTGGCTCCAGAGGCAAGATCGTGACCGGCGGGTGCCTTGGGCGGCACTTGGCCGTCGTCCACTTGGCCCAGCGTGGCCGTCATCCCGGCAGGTGTGAAGATTTCTTCCTGGATCAGGGTTTCCCAGCTCTTGCCGCTGGCGATTTCCAGCATGGCGGCGGCCACGTCGTAGCCCTGGTTGGAATACAGATAAGTGCCCGGCGAGACCTCGGGCGCTTCGGTGAGCACGGTGTCGCACACCCAGCGCCGGATCTGCTGGACGGTGCCGCCCTGGGCCTGGAGCTGGCTCCAGTGGCGGCTCTCGAAGGTCAGGCCCTGCTGGACGCCGCCGACGTGGGCGAGAAGCTGGTCTAAGGTGACGTTGGCAAAGGCCGGGTTGAACGTGGCGGATTCGCTAAACGAGTCGCGGATTCTCGTGTTCCAGGATATGACGCCCCGGTCCACGAGCCGTCCGGCGATGGTGGCGGTCATCCACTTGGTGCACGAGCCAATGTTGACCTGGTCATCCACGAGCAAGGACGAGGCGTCGCCGACCCGGCGCACCCCGGCGGCTCCCTGGGCGAGGATGTGGCCGTCCTTGACGGCCATCGCCGAGAGGCCGGGCAGGTGGTACTTGGCGCGGATCGTTTCGAGGTCGGCGCCGAGGTCCGCCTGGCCGTGGGCCGGGGTGAGCAAAGCTAGGACAGCGGCAGCGACAAACAACGACCGCGTGAAGGAACGGCGAAGGGCAAGGGCAATCATATTTTGGTGGTGTTGGTTGACTGAGGTCGAAGAAAAATCAGAACTGGGTGCTGAGGCTGCGACCATGAAATGATGAGTGTCTCCAAGAAGTAGAAGCGCGGTCTGGAACTTCAAAGGGTCACACTTTTTTAAAAAAGTTTTCGGCGTGGCGTTTTCGCCGTTATGTTGATCGGCGCGTCGCCCTTGCCCAAACGATGAGCCACGATTCAACCCACGAGGTGACCCGCCTGCTCCAGGCTTGGAGTGCCGGACAACCGGAAGCCAGCGACCAACTGCTGCCTGTTATTTATGAGCATCTGCGTCGAGTGGCCCGCGAATATCTTTCCCACGAACGTCCGGGCCACACCTTGCAACCCACCGCGCTGGTCCACGAGGCTTACCTGCGCCTGACCGATGGAGCCTCTGTCCAGTGGCAGGGCCGCGCGCATTTCTTCAGCCTGGCGGCCCGGGCCATGCGGCGCATCTTGGTGGACCACGCCCGCTACCGGCAAACGCTCAAGCGCGGCGGCGAGCAGCAGCGGCTTTCCCTGGAAGCGGTGCCAGAAGGTGAACTTGCCCTGATGTCCTCGTTGGAGGAAACCGATCTCATCTCCCTGGATGCCGCGCTGAGCAAGCTGATCGATTCCTTCCCAAGGCAGGGACGCGTGGTAGAGATGCGCTTCTTCGGCGGCGTGGAAGCGAAGGAAATCGCCGAGGCTTTGCAAATCAGCGAGGCAACTGTCAAACGCGACTGGCAGTTCGCCAAGATGTGGCTGCACCGAGAACTCACCCATGCCGAGCCTTCCGCCCGACCCGCCTGACGCCGCCGCACGGCTGCCTGATCTGATCGCTCAGGCCCTAGGATTGCCCGTGCCGCAACGCGACGGTTTTCTGAAGCACGTCTGCGCAGAGGACGCCGCGTTACTGGCCGAAGCTCGCTCTTTGCTCGGCCACGAACAAACAGGGGAATTCTTGGAAAAACCCGTCTTCGTCCTGGACCGCGTCACCCTGGGTTTGCACGAAGGCGGCGAACTGTTGCCTGGAACGCTCTTGGGAGATTGCTTGGTGGTCCGCTTCTTGGGCCAAGGCGGCATGGGGGAAGTGTACTTGGCACAGGACACCAAGCTGGAGCGGCCCGTGGCGGTCAAGCTGCTCAAGCGCAGCCTCGACGAGGACACCTTGCTGCGCCGCTTCCGGCACGAGCGCCGGGTGCTCGCGGGCCTGACGCATCCCAATATTGCGCGGCTCTACGGCGGGGGCACCACCCCGGAGGGCCGCAGCTACCTCGTCATGGAGTACGTGGAAGGCGAGCGGTTGGACCGGTTCTGCACCGCCAAGGGACTGGACATCAACGAGCGTTTGGAGCTTTTCCGGAAGGTGTGCGCGGCGGTGGCCTACGCGCACCAGAATCTGGTGGTTCACCGCGATCTCAAGCCCGCCAATATCCGCGTCACCCCTGAGGGCGAGCCGAAGCTGCTGGACTTCGGCATCGCCAAGCTCTTGGACCCGGAAGGCACCGTCCACGTGGACCCCACGTTGACCATGCAAGGAGCGATGACGCCCGAGTACGCCAGCCCCGAGCAGATCAAGGGGGAAACCATCACCACGGCCAGTGATGTATACAGCTTGGGCGTGGTGCTCTACGAACTGCTCACCGGCCAGCGGCCCTACGCCCATCTGAAAGGCCGTCGCCCGGACGAGATCGCCCGCGCCATCTGCGAGGAGCTTCCGCCTCGCCCGAGCACAGTCGCCCGCCGGGAACTGCCCACCACGCGCACGGCCACCGTGCCGGCCGGAGAGCCCGTGCCCGACCTCGGCGCGGTCACCCGGTTTCGGCGGCAGTTGCGAGGCGATCTGGACACCATCATCGCCCAGGCTCTGCGCAAGGAACCCAAGCGTCGCTACCTCAGCGTGGCGCAATTTGCCGACGATTTGCGCCGCTATGGCGAGGGCCTACCGGTCAGCGCGCGCCCGGACACGTTTGCCTACCGGGCGGGGAAGTTCGTGCGACGCAACAAGGTTGGCGTGGTGGCGACGAGCTTGGCCGGGTTGGCGCTGGTGGTCGGCCTGGTGGTCGCCATGGTGCAAGCCCACCGCGCCAACCGCCGCTTCGAGGACGTGCGGCGGTTGGCCCATTCCATCCTCTTCGAGATCGAGCCGAAGATCGCCAACCTCTCCGGCAAAAGCATCGAAGTGCGCCAACTGTTGGTGCAGCGTGCGCAGGAGTATTTGGACAGCCTGTCAGTAGAGAAGGGCAACGATCCGGACCTGCGGCGTGAACTGGCCGTCGCCTACCGAAGGGTGGGCGACATCCAGGGCAACCCCAACTACTCTAATCTCGGCGACCTGAAAGGAGCGTTGGCCAGCTACCAGAAGTCCCTGGGCCTGCTCCAAGCCATCGTGGCGGCCAACGCCCATGATTGGCAGGCGCAAAACGAACTA
>CAHJWO010000197.1 GCA_903642295.1 PVC group bacterium
GCCAGGCCAAATGCCCGGCCAACGAATTCCGCCACGATGCTCAGTCCCAGCCCCGAACCGGTGCTGGAAACTCCCTGGTGAAAAAGTTTCTCCAGCCCTCCCCCGCCCATCTCGCGCAGGTGAATCGCGTGCTCCGCGCTGACCTCGTTGGAGATGATGAACCGGATGTGCCCGTGTGGTTCGCCGGGCATCAGCAGGATGTCCACGTGCACCCCGTCGCCCGCGCAGTGTCGGCAGGCGTTGTTGATCAGGTTGTAGAAGATCCGGTCCACCGCCGCCGACTCGAGGCAGCTCTCGCTCATGTTGCCGTGGTAGCGGGAATTGACCCGCACGGGCAGGTTGCGCGTGGCGGCGCCGGGGAGGGCGTTCTGCCATTTGTTGGCGACCATGTCGATGTGGTGGAATTTGCTGGCCCGGTCGCGGTCACGCATCGTGTCGTCCAGACCGGTGATGGCATTGCGCGTGATCTTGAGGTGGTCGCGCGCGAGGATGAAGAGTTGGTTCAACTCTCCGGTTGGCCGGTCGCGTTTATCGGGGCGGTCGTGCAGGTAAGCGATGAGTTGCAGGCGACCTAGAATGGAGGCCAGGCCGCCCCCGCGCAGGTCGTGGATCGCCTTGGCCAAGCTTCCGCGCATCCCCGTGCCCCGCCGAGCAGCATCCCCGAGGCCCTGCATTGCTTCCAATAACCCGTCCGTTTCCGGCGAGGCCGCGATCTCTTCGACCTGGGGCCATTTCTCCTCGGCGACCGGATACGGGGCCAGCCGATCGAGAAACATCACCAGAAACGCGTACAACCGTCGGAGAACCTGCTGGTCTTCCAACGCAAATTCCCCGAACGCCGCGCAGACATCGTCGCCCATGTAACGCGCCGCTCGCTGGTTTGCCAGGGGAAACGGTGCCAGCGCCTGCAAGAAAGCTTCCATCTCCTGGGTGGGAGTGGGTTCTCCCGTCTGGAACTCGGTCCCCGGGGGGGCGTGCGTGGGCATACAAAAGCGGGGCGTCGATACGATGGACGCAGAAAACGCACTAGAATACGCTCGGAATCGCTATCTGTCACCGAAACGTTGTCCAAATCCAAGGTCATTCAATTTGGCACGAGCAGGTCAGGGTTGGGGAGCGCATGCGCCTCGCGTGCTGCGGGCGGCGCCCCGCCGTTCGCTCCGGTGGGCGGCCCCCCGCTCTTCGGCGAGGCGCCAAAGAGAGCACGCGAGGCGCGTGCACTCCCCGCGATCCTCCGCAAACTGAAAGACCTTGTGTCCAAACCTTGACGCTTCGACTCACTCCATCGGACCTGGCACGCATACCGTACCCGTCGCACAGGGGTTTGTCTTGCGCGCGCCCGGGAATGAGCGCAAATTGTTGCCGACGATAGTCCTGTCCATGCTCGCCCTCGACGACGTTCCCCGTGTGGACCCACGCCTCGCCCCGGACTCTCTCCCCGGCACCGGCCCCACGCCGCTGGAAGATCTGCTCTCGCTCTACAAGGGTTTGGTCGAGGTCAGCACCCTGATCAACGCGATCACCGATTACAGCGAACTGCTGACCGCGATCATGGACGTGGCCCGCCGCGTGATGCACGCCGAAGGCAGCGCGCTGATTTTGTTCAACAAGCGCACGGATGAATTGGAACTCGTCGTCGTTCGTTCGGCCACCGGCGAGGTGCAGACGGCGCACCGCGTGGTGCCGCGCACTTCCATTGCCGGATGGGTGTTCGAGCACGGCGTGAGCGCCCTCGTTCCCGACGCTTACGAAGACCCCCGTTTCTACCGGGGAGTCGATTTGAAAACGGGTCTGCGGACGCGCTCGATTCTCTGCGTGCCGCTGCCCCGCAACGGGCGGGACCAACGCATCGGGGTGCTCCAGGTGCTCAACTCCATCGGCGCGCATCGTCCGGTCTTCACGCGCGCTGACCAGGAGGCGTTGGAAGCCTTTGCCAACCTCGCTGCCACCGCCATCGAAAAGCTGCGCTTCGTGGAGGAACGGGAACGTCGCGTGCGGTTTGAGCAGGAACTCACCATCGCCACCGAAATTCAAAAAAGCTTTCTCCCCGCCAGCCTGCCCGACCGGGTTGACATGACGTTCGCCGCCCGATACCGTCCGGCCCTGGACGTGGGCGGCGATTTCTACGACCTATTCGAAATGGGTCCCGACGAGCTTTTCTTCGTCATCGGCGATGTGGCCGGGAAGGGCGTACCCGCCGCGTTGCTCATGGCGCAATCGCTGAGCGTGCTGCGTCTCATCATCGTGCCGGGCATCGCCCCCGCCGAGGCGCTGGAGCGATGGAACGCCACCCTCTGCCGCCGGTCGTTGCGCGGATTGTTCGTCACGGCCACGCTCGGACGCATCGTCCCGTCGCGGCGCGAGGTCGAGGTGGCCAGCGCAGGGCACCAGCCAGCCTGGCTCGTGCGGACGGTCGCGGGCGACGGCGTGCACGTCGACGAGTTACCGGTTCCCGCCGGTCTGCCGCTGGCGGTCGTGCCGGAAGTTCATTATCGATCCACGGTCCTGTCGCTTGGCGCGGACGACAGCCTGCTCTTGTACACGGACGGCCTGACCGACAGCCCCCACCCCAACACTGGGGCGCGCCTGGGCGAGAACGGGGCACGGCGCCTGCTTGAGAAAGGAGTTGCCACCCCGGCGGTGCTCGTGGAAACTCTTCTCCGTGGGGAGGCTGCCTACCGCGGAGCCGCGCCACCACAGGATGACCTGACACTGCTAGCATTCGGATTCCGAGCATGAACGTTCTCCCCCGCCCCCAAGGGCCTACGCGCGCATGACCCAACGCGAGATCGAATTCTCCAGCCACGCGGGCAATTTGTCGCTCGTGCGGCGCTTCGTGCGCCAATTCCTCTGTGGGGAAGGCTGCGGCGAGAGTTTGATCGAACTGATGGTGCTGGGCATTGACGAGGCCTGCACCAACGTCATCCGCTATGCCTACGACAACGCGGAGGACCAGTTGATTCGTCTCACGCTGGAGCGCTCCGGCGAACGGGTACGCTGCCGGTTGCGCGACTACGGCAGCCGGATTGACATCAACAAGCTCAACGGGCGCGAACTGGAGGTGGTGCGTCCCGGCGGTCTGGGGCTGCACCTGATCCGCCAGGCCTTCGACAACGCTTATTACCTCCGCAAACCCAAGGGCACCGAGTTGGTGATGATCAAAACATTGCCGCCCGGCGTCGCGCTGAACCAGTCCGAGGCGGCCTGACGCTCCGCCCATCGGGCTGCAAGGGAGGGAGGCCTCTCCGAGGCCTTCCCCATTGGCCGCCGGCCTTCCTGCTCCGGAGGCGGCCGCCCCCGGTTCACCATCGTGCCCTCGGATCACACCGCCAGGCGGACAGTCTCTGGGAACCTGATGTTGACGACCGCCGAACACCCCGGCTTCCTTGTTGCGCTCATCGCCCGACTCCTTGGTCCGTTACCGATCTTTTCCCACCGTCACCGTCTTGCCGAGCACGGTCGAATACAACAGCAGTTGCCCCACCGGCCGCCCGAATCCCCGTGCGAACACCTCCGCATAAGCTTCCAATTGCGGCCCGTACTTTTCTGCCAACCGTCGTAAAAACACCGTCTCGTTCTCGTCCGCAGCCCGTTGGCGGTCCGTCTTCCAATCGACGATCCACAGGTCGCGCTCCCGCGTCACGACCACGAGGTCCATGATCCCCTCGATCCACTCTTCGGCATCGCGGGGATAAGCGAACGGCATTTCCGGCAGGAACACCTCACCATGTGCGAGAAATTGCGCGTGTGCTTGCCCGGTGAAAAGGCGTGAAAGCTCCACGTCCGCCCGCTCCGCCCAATCCACGGCATCGGCGATCCGCGCCCGCTGCTCTTCGAGATAGCGTTCGCGCGCCCCGGCGTCCGGCGCGCTCCAGGGGTAGTGCTGCAGGACGGAGTGCCACCAGTTGCCGTAGTCGATGCCGCCAATGCCCGCCAGCGGTTCGTCGCCATCGGTGTCCAGCAGGTTGGCGTCCTCCGCTGCCAGCAGTCGGTCGTCCTCGCCACCGGGCAGGATCGCACCGCCGCCAGACGCTTTTTTTTTCTGATGAACCAATCCGGAAGGCAGGATGCGGCGCGGAATTTTCCGGGACATCTCTGCTGCCCGCTTGAGCCGCCGTTTGTTCTCCCGGAACAACCTTGATTTCCCGCCGCCGTCCGTTCCCGTGACCGCCGCCGGTGCCTCGCCCACCGTAGGCGGCGGTGCGAACAGTCCGTTCACGTCCAGTTCATCCCAGCGCGCCAGACCCAGAAAATTTGGCCCCTTGCCGTCATAAAGTCCACGACCATCTGGCGTGATGAGCAGCCGCTTCGCCCGGGTCAGCGTTACGTACAGCATCCGTTGGAATTCGTCCGCGCAGCGATCTGCATGCGCCGCTTTTCGCTCGGGATCGACCGTCGCGTTGCTGAAATGAATCTGTGGGCGGCCGTCTTCCCGTTCGAGAACCGGGTAGGTCCGGGTGCGTTCCCGAATTTGACGCCCCAGCCCGAGCGGAATGACCACTGGCCATTCCAACCCCTTGGCCTTGAGGCAGGTCAGGAACTGCACGGCATTCTGCGTGCCCGGCTGCGGCGGCACCGGCAGCTCCAACGCCTCGACCCGCGAGCGGACCCACGCCCGCAGGGTCAGGCCGTCGCACTCCGCCCGCAAGGCGCTCTCGCGCAAACCGCCGAGCGCGTCCGTCGCTTCACCGGCCGCCTCCAGCCGGGCGGCTAAACCCGTCTCCTCCAGCACCCATCCGACGTACCGGCTCAGCGTCGCTCCCTCTTCCCCGGCAGCCGCCTCACCCGGCAGCTTCGCCCGGAGGTGGTGCAACAGTTGCAAGGCTTTTCGCAGGCGCGGCGACGGCACTCCCGACTTCAGCCGGTCCGGTTGCTCCGGCCAGAAGACTAGCCCCTCCCCCCCGCCTGTCACCCCGGCGCGCCGGTGCAACCGCGCCATGTCCACGTCGGACACCGCGAACACCTCGCGCAGCACGCCAATCAACTCAAAACGGTCCCAGGGATGGATCAAGACGTGCAACAGCGCGGCGGGCCAACTGTAGCCGGGCAATTCGCGGGCGATCCGCCGTTGCGAGAGCAAAGCCGTCGGCACGCCGCGCTCCTCGAAAATCTGCGCGGCGGTTTCCAGCCAGCGCACCCGAGGACAGATCACCGCCACCTCCGACCAACGCCCAATCCCCAGCCCGGCGAGCCCGCGTGCCTGGACAAAGTCGGCGATCTCCTCGCATTCGCGCTTCAACCGTGCGTCCGCGCCCCCGTCGCCCTCCGCCTTCGGCATTTCGGGCAGGTCCAACCGCCAGGCCGCGCCGTCCGGGCACTCGGGCCGTGGGTCGAGTGGGCGAAACTTCACCAGCGATTGGTCGAGCCGCCCCCCGCTGAACACGCCGTTGACCGCCTCGATGACGCGCAACGGACACCGCATCGTGACCGAAAACTCCAGGTGCCGCCCGTCGTTCCCGGCCTTGTAGGCGTCGATGTATCGCCGGTACACCGCGAGGTCTGCGCGTTCGCCGTAGATCGCCTGCTGGTCGTCGCCGACAAAGCAAAACCGGCCCGGCTCCGGCCCCGGGGCCTCCGCTTCGCCGGGCCAGGCCCCCGCGACCGCCCCGATGGGCCGGGTGATTTCCGTCAAAATGGAAAACATTTCGGCGTCGGTGTCCTGCGCCTCGTCCAGGATGACGACGTACCCGCGCAGCCGCAGCCGGTTCAGTACGACCGGGTCCGCCACCAGTCGTCCACACCAGTAAACCTGATCCCGAAACGTCATCAGCCCCTTTTCGAGCCGGTAGTGCGTAAACGTGCGCGCCACCTGCGCCGCCAGGTAGCCCGCCGCCGCGCTCAGCCACTCGGCGTAAGGTTTGATCGCATCCTCGACCGCCGCGAGGAAGGTCCGGCTGCCCCGCTCGTACTTCGGCAGTTGCAGGTACGTGCCGCCATTGGCGAACTCCTCCTGCCAGCGTCGCAGATGCTCCTGGTTCGCCGCAGTCGCCGCCTTCGCCCGGCCCCCGTCGTCATCCAGCGCCACCGCAAAGTTTGGCGCGGGCGGCGGATTCCCCGCGTCGAATCCCCGGTAACCTTCGGTTTCTTCGGGGCCGAACTGCCGCGCGAGTTCGAGTAATTGATCAAAGGTCAAATGGCGGCTGACCCGCTCCAGCAAGACCGGCGGCAACTGCAACCCGAGCAATTCATCGCTCTCGCAAAACCGCTCCCAGAGTTGCCCGGCGTCGCGCTCCTCCAGCAAACTGATGTTCTCCGGCAACCCCAAAAACCGGCCCTCGTCGCGGATCAGTTTGAGGCAAAAACTGTGGATCGTGCCGAAGAATGCCCCGCGCAAATCCGCCAGCAGCGTCTGCCGTCCGTGCGCACCCTCGTGGAGATGCTGCAAAATCAGGTCGCGCGTGCGGATGCGCAGTTCCTCCGCCGCCAGCTTGCCGTAGGTGACGACCACCAGACGCGACAGCGGGCTGCCCCCCGTGCCCCGTTGCCGCAGCGCGACGTTGGCGATGCGCCGCACGATGGCCGTCGTCTTGCCGACCCCTGCCCCCGCCGACACGCACAGGTTCTCATCCAGCGAATCCGTGAAGATCGCGCGGGCGTCAGCGTCGAGGAGCGGGGCGGCAGATGAGGCGAAGTCCACGGGAAAGGGTCCCGTACCATCATGCCGAAGACGGCGTGTCCTGCAACCTGCGACTGGCGGACGTAAGGACTGATCCAATCGCGTCGGATCGAATGTTTGTCAGTATGGGGCGGAGTTCGCGGCAGGCAAGGCCCCAGGTCGCGGCGCGGCCGGCGAGCGTCAGTTCATCCGCCACTTACCTGGCGCAATACGGAACCACCATTTGCACGAACCTTGTGTATAGTCACCAGGCATGATCCGTACGCCCTTGTTGCTCGTCCTCTCCGGTTGCTTCTGGACTGCCACCGCCCCCGCCAAGGAATTGAAACTTCCCGTCGGCAAACCGGTGGTCAGCATCGACATCGCGGACGATTGGAACCCCGAATTCATCACGCGCGGCGTCCAGGCAGAAACGACTGACCGGAGCGTTTATCTGGCCATCGAGGTCACTGCCGACCCCAAGGAAATGAGCACGATCATCGACGAGTCCGATACGATGTTGAAAACCCGCAAAGTGACGCTGGATCGTTCGTCGCGCCGGGACAACAAGTTCAAAATCAAGAATTTTCCGGCGGAAGAACTCATTTTCACGGGCACCGATGAAAACGGCCCCGTTACTGTGAGCTTCACCTTCGTTACCCTTCGGGACGCCGCCGTCGTGCTCACTTATTGGGCATCGACCCCGGCGCACCATAAATACCAGCCCGCGCTGGGCAAAATCTTCGACAGCATCAAAATGCTCGCCCCGGCCTCGTCACCCGCCGCGACTCCCTGAATATAAACGGCGGTGGCCGGAGAGGTCACCGCCGATCATCGACGCCGTTGATGAAGCGGAAGCTTCAGTGTTGATCCGTGAAGCCCAACGCATCCAGCGTGTCTTCGTCGATTCGGCCGGTTGGTTTCAAGTCCTGGGATTTCTGGAAACGGCTGAGTGCGTCGCGGCTGGCGGGTCCAAATTGACCATCCACGCTTCCTTTGTAGTAACCACGCTTGGCTAGCTGACGCTGTACGGCGGAAGGCAGAGACGGGCCCGACTGCTTCCCTTCCTCTCGATTCCCGTTTCCTTCCCGGTCACGGTCGGACGAAACGCGCCCCTCGTATGCGCCGTCTTCGGCAGTGCCTCCGTAGGGTCCACCAAAGCCGCCACCGTAAAACCCGCCGTAGCCGTAGGGATAACCAAAGCCGTAATCGAAAAATGGATAAAAATACGGGATGCCGCCCAGGTAGTAATACCGGCCGTAATGGTGTCCCCCATGGCCGTAGTACCCGACGTGGCCATAGCGTCCACCGTGAAAGGAGCGGGTGTTTGCGTACGCCCCACCCCGCGCATAAGCGGCCGGACGGGCTCCCAAGCTTGCCCGAGCGCCTGCGCTGCTATGTTGGGCTCGGAGAGCAGGGACGGACAGCAGGGCCGCGCCGGAAAGGACCAGCAGAGTTTTGAGTTTGAAGTTCATGGCTTTTTAGAATCGTGGGAAACAATTTGGTAGCACGTGGACCCATGACAGGGCCCGGTCTGGGCGATGAGGGATTCGAACCCCCGACCAACTCGGTGTAAACGAGCCGCTCTACCGCTGAGCTAACCGCCCAAAGTGACTGGTTGGCAGGGAAACATGGCATTTTCGATCCTTCCCATTTCTCGTTGCCCTCCGTTTTATCCACTTTGTACTCAAGTTGCGTTGAGAACATCGCAGAATACATTCGGAAGATTAAAGAAGGTGGGCAATTGTCGATAACGCCACACGCCTACTAGAATAAATCATACCAGATTTAAGCGTTTTGGCAAGCAGGTTCGCCGAGGTTTCAAGACGACGG
>CAHJWO010000198.1 GCA_903642295.1 PVC group bacterium
TTCCTGCCACGCTCGACCCGGCAGTGAGCCAGGCGGCCGTGCCTCCGGGGAGCCGCCTGGCTTTGGCCGAAACCTAGGGAAGGCCAAACGCCACACCGTCGCGTGACGGTCAAGCAAAATACTTGCCCCTTCAGCAAACATGCTTTGTCTGGCAACGACTACAACCGTTGTTGCCAATCAGTACGCGCGCCTGCTGCTGTGATGGGTTTACCCAAGTGTAGAATGCCTCAAGAGTAATATGGGACAAGGCTGCAATAATGCGGTCCGTTTTCCCCTGAACCTCCCAGAAATCTTTTCCTTATACAGGCGCCAACAAGCGTTCTCGACCATCCCTTAAAACCTCCGTTGGTGAGACGATGGACATTACCGGGGTTTCTGAGGCACCAAAAGGACCGTTTCTTGGAACATATCTACAATGTGTTTTCATCGCTTGGACTTGGAGCAGTTATTTTCCGATCATGAACCCCTTGAAAGAAGCGTTCCGGGCAGTACTGAATCTCTGGTCTCTTCTGGGCAGACAATCAGTTGACGGTTGAGCCTGCTCACCTTCCGCGAGACCTTCGCGTCGAAGGCTGGAAAGTGACCGGCGGTTATCTACACGGCAGGATTATTTCGGCGCGCTTTTTTGTATTCAATTCTTTCCGTTTTTGCAACGCTTGTCGCCATCCTCCGTTTTCAATCGATGGCGCCGAACTTCACGACAACCCATTGGACGGTCGTCTGGGCGGCAGCGGGACAAGCCAACGACACCTCCGACGTTGGACCTGCTTTGGAAAGTTTCTGCCGGAGTTATTGGACCCCGCTCTACGCTTTCGTCCGTCGCCGTGGCAGCGAGCCCGCCGAAGCTCAGGACTGTGTGCAGGATTTTTTCCTGCATCTGCTCGAAGACCGGGTGCTTGCCCAAGTCGGTAGTCAGCAAGGACGTTTCCGCACGTATCTGCTGCGTTGTTTCTGCAATTTTCTGACCAACCGGAACAAAAATCCTCTGCTATCAAGCGTGGTGGGCAAATCCAATTGGTGGCCTTGGAAGAAGTGGAAGCCGATGAACTGGACCGCCGAGCCATGGCCTGCGACTGGTCGCCCGAGCGTGCCTACGACGTTTCCTGGCCGGTGAAAGCGTGCTCGCCCGGCCTGCCAGGGTGCCGGAGCGCATCTGGCGTTGGTCGAAGCGCAACCCCGTCCTCGCCTCGTTGTGGACCGCGCTGGCGGTGCTGCTCGCCGTGCTTACGGTCGGCTCGCTGCTTTCCAATCAGCGGCTCCAGACACAAAACCGCCGGGCGGTCCAGGCGGAGAAAACGGCCGTGGCGGCGCGCAACGAAGCCGTCGAAACCTGCGTGCCTCTTACCTGGTGGGAGCGCACGCTTTGCGCGGCACCACGCGGGCGGGACACTGCTTCGAGGCGCTCGCACTGATCAAGAAAGCCGCGGCGATCCGGCCCGGCTTCGATTTGCGCAACGAAGCCATCGCGGCACTCGCGCCCACCGATGTCGCCTTGGAAAGACAATGGAGCGACGCAAAGGACAGTATGTATGGCCCGGTGGCGTTCGATCCGACGCTCCAATTTTGCGCCAGTGCGCTGCCGGGACAGACGGTTTCGATGTGGAGATTTACTGACCGTCAGCCGGTCTGCGCTCTGAAGGTGGACGACGCTGACCACACCCGGGCCTGCACGCTCGGTCCCTGGGATGGCACTCTTCTCCCATTGGTCACAGAAGGCGGCACCGTACGCGTTTACCGTACTGATCCAACCGGTCAAGCACAACTCGCCTTCAGCTTACCTTCTTGGTATCCGCCCTCACAGTCAACATTGCGTCCGGGAGGTATCGCTTTCTCACCGAATGGTAAGACGGTGGCCATCCACGTGGCGGGGGACGGCGGTGTTTCCCTGCGTGACCCAGACGACGGTCACGAGTTGAGTCGCCTCGCCCGGGGACATCCGGTGGATTTCGTCGCCTTCAACGCCGATGGTTCGCGGCTGGTGATTGCCGCCCGGCATGGCCAAGAGGCTCGCCGGTGGAACATCGCGGAGGATCGGGAGGAGAAGGTTTATTCCATCGCCGGAGATATCATCTCGCTGGCGGTCAGCATGCCGGACCGCTTCGTGGCACTCGGCTCAAATCCCAGCCCGAATCAACCGGAATCGCGCTGCTCGATTACACTACTGGCGAGGTGCGGCAAAAGCTCCCTGGCAGGGGTGTGCAACTTGCCTTCGACCCGCACTCATCCCTCCTGGCCAGCACGGGGCGGGATCATGCACTGAAGCTGTGGCAGCCAATCAACGGCGAGTTGGTCACGTTCGCGCCGGGATTGGCTGCCGAGCCTGCGCTGCGGTTTCTGACCGACAGCACGCGGATTGCCATCAGTCCTTACATGGACAGGGCCGTCGGGACCGCCCATCCCCGGCAGCGCCACGGCGACCGTGAGCACCTACACGATCAGTGCCCCGGGCAGCTACGACCTGACCAACAACTTCACGGTGGTTAACGGCAACGGCATCGTCATTGCCGCCGACGGGGTGTGGAGCGAGGCGGGCCACGGCATCCTCGCCGATAACCCCGTGTCTGTCATTTAACCAATAGCCACTACCCAACCACGCTCGTCCCATGGCGGAAAACTGGCTGGCCAAGGTGCCTGCCCCCGACCGGCCCGACCAAACAAATCGAGTAAAGCCGACTTTGCCTCTTTGACATCTCACGGTTCAAAAGGTTTCGGCCCCTTCTGCGTCATCGAGAACATCTCCAAATAGAAACCCGTTTCCGGGGAGTGGTAAATACCCACCACCCGGTGGTACTGCAACGCCTCCGGCAACCCTTTCAACGTCTGTTCCGTCCCCGGTGCCTCCGGAGACTCCGCTGCCGGCGTATCTGCGGGAGGAACCAGCGGCGGTTCCAGATCGGAAGGCTCCGGAGCAAGGCCAAGGTTCGCCTCCGGGGCCATGACAATGTTTAGAACGAAGAGCGGTTTTGGCTCGGGCTCGGCCGTAGGTTAACAGCTTATGGGTTGGTTGATTGCTGACGTCAGCCTTGGCTGATCGCTGTTCCGATGTGAGTCATTATAACAATCATTTCCTCAGTTCCCGGCAGCGTTTCCACGTTCTCGCTCGACTTGTTCCCGCCACGCCGCGCCGCGCCTAGCAAGCGGTTGAGCGCTCGCCCTAACCCGGAACGGGCCAAGCTGGGGCGATTGGTGAGTCTGCGAGCCAAAGTGAGACTGGGGGAAACAAGTCGGTCGCAGGCGCTAAAGCGTGGGCATTTGGAGAAATCGGGTCTGGGTAAGCCAAATACTCCCCAGGGCCTACGCGTCAAATTTCCGCGTCCTGAGCCAGAGGCACTTACATAAGCATTATATCACCCATAAAATGTACATCCTCGCAAAATCGCTTGCGCCTCCCCTGGAGATCAGGGACTTACGGCGTCAAACGAAATTTTGATGCGTAGGCCCTGAAATACTCCCAAGGGAGTATTGACAATCTCCCTGCTATCTCCCAAGATCGGGTCGATGCATACACTCCTCCCCAAACCAATCCTCTGTTGCGTGGTCGCGTCGCTCTTTGTGGGCGCTGCCAGTCCGGCGCTCTTCGGCGCTGAGCCGGGAGCTCCGGCGACTCCACCGCCGGATGCGGCGCGCATTCTCATCACCAGCGAGTTGCCCGCCGACATCCCCGGCGGCGCGGAACACGCCACACTGGACACCGCGGCACGATTTGCCTGGCAAGAGTTCGTGGCCCTCAACTGGCCGGCCAAGGCGGGCGAACGTGATGTGCCCGACAACGCCCTACCCTTTGGCAACCAAGCCGGTCCGCTGGTCTGGCAAACCTACCGGGCCAAGTCGGAGATCTATCCCGGGTCGGGCAGTGCCACGGTCAAGCCCCACGGCTACAACCCGCAGGATCCTCACTTGGGCTATGACGCGCCGCCCGAGTACGATTACAATCCTTCCAAGGCCAAAGTGGAGCCGGGGTCGGCCAAGGTCGGTACCACGCCGTGGGTCAACCTCGACGAGATCTCCGAGATCGGCTTGAATATGATGTACGCCGGGGTCGTCCCGAACGCCAAGGGCCCCAACACGGAGCCCAAGTTAATCCGCTTCATGGCCAAAGCCAACCGCACGGAGTACGAGTATGCCGTCCGCAACGAGTTCTGGTACGACAGCGATCAACTCAAAAAAGCTCAGGCGGCGTACGTCGAGGCCATCACGACGGGCAAAGTCCCCACGGGCAACGTTTCCTTTCCCAACGACACGGTAGAAGTAAAATCCGCCTGGCGCCAGCTCGGCCCTAACGAGGACCGCAGCCGGTTCCACATGGCCCCCGCGCGCTTTTACGAGGAGCAACCGCCCAAGCTGCTCGGTGAAAAGCCTACCTACCTCTACTACGACGAACCCTGGGCACTGATCGCCCTGCACATCATCCACAAGACCCCGAGCGGGCAGGCGTTCGTGTGGGCGACCTTCGAGCAGGCGGACAACATCCTCAACGAGGGGCCCGCAGGCAAGCCCGTGCCGGTGGAGGACGCGGACGGCAAGATCATCAACCAGCCCAAGGCCACCTCCACCACGCCGACCCTGACCTACAAGGATGCCCCGCCCGAACCGTCGCCGTCCAAGGACTTTCCCAGGGTGTACAGGCACGGGGAGTTTGTCGCTGACCCCGGCCCGCGCCTCTTTTACGTCAACACTTCCGCTGACCCGTTCAACGGCGAGCACAAGGGGCTCCCTGCTGGCGGCAACATCCAGATCAACTACCGCGACCATGCCATCCCCACCGACATCCAGAAGGTCAACACGGAGGCGCATACGGCCATCGCTGCCTACAGCAAGAGCAAGGGGGTGAGTTCCCCCTGGGCGTACTACAAGCTGGTCAATGTTCAGGCCTTCCCTTTCGACTACAAGGACCGGAACTTGCAGGATCCCAACTCTCCGCACGGCGACCCAACCTTTCACTTGGCCAACAGCGTGGTGGAAACCGACTACACGCTCCAGAACTACAGCGGCCGGATCAGCCACGACAGCGGCGCGCCAACCAACTACCCGCCCGCCCCCACGCCCACGCCGGTGCCCTCCGTTCCTCCGACCTCGGTGAACACGCCTCCCAACGTGATCCTCTATCGGCAGCAACCCGTCCAGAAGTCCAACATGGGCGGCTGCATGGGCTGTCACGGCAACGCCCAGGCGGAAGGAAGCGACTTCAGCTTCATTTTGGGCGCATCAGTCTCGGCGCCGGAGGCACCCAACGGAACGAAAAACCCGACCTTGCTTGGCTTGAAGGCTTATCTCTCAACCGGGCGGGGAATGCCCCCTTCGCAGCCGTAGCTGCCTGGACGACGGTCGGCTGATCCTGCCCCGCCAAGCACTGCAAAGGGTGCCATGGCGGGGAGGGTTTGGGCAGGCAGCGAGCACCCGGTTCGGCAGAGAAGCCGTTCAAACGGCAGGATGTTTGCCCAAACCAGAGCAGGGCAGGGACGTTTCAATTAGACGGTCGAAAAGTTCAGGCCAAGGCCAGAGGTATCGGAAAAAGCCGATTGACTATATGGCCCTATTCTGACAGCATTTTCCTTATGCCGGGCATCTCTTGTGGACGCCAGCCAGGCGGTGCCGGTCACAGAACAGACTTGGAAAGCTGTTTCAGAGTATCGAAAGGGAGAATCTATGAACCTTGACATTGCCGTGGTCGGTGGAGGCGTCTCCGGAGCGTATAGCGCGTGGCGCCTTCAACAGGAAAAAGGAGCGGACGCCAAGATCGCGCTCTTCGAATACAGCGACCGCATCGGGGGGCGGCTCTACAGCGTCACCATGCCGGGTTTGCCGCACGTCAAGGCCGAGGTCGGCGGGATGCGCTACATCCCGGACGAGCACCTGATGGTGGCGGGTCTGGTTGACCATCTGAAGATTCCGACCAGGGATTTCCCGATGGGCGCGCCGCCGCCGGTCGGCTCCAACTGCAATCTTTTCTACCTGCGCGGCAAGCACCTGCGGCTGCACGAGTTGGCTGACCCCGACAAGGTGCCTTACAATCTCGCCTGGTCGGAGCGCGGGCTTGGCCCGACCAATTTGCAGGTTCAGGTGATGAACAACATCTATCCGAATCTGGGCAGCTTGAGCCTGTGCGACCAAATGAAGATCAAGGTCTTCGGCAAGCCGATCTGGAAATACGGCTTCTGGGACCTGATGTACCGCGTCCTGAGCAACGAGGGCTATCAGTTCATGAAGGATGCCGGCGGCTATGACGCTAACGTCGCCAACGCCAACGCGGTGACGCAGCTCCCGGCGACCGAGTACAGCGACAACACGAAGTTCCTGACGCTGCGCGACGGCTACGACCAACTGCCGCTGACACTGGTGCGGCAGTTTGAGCAGATGCCGGGTGGCATCCCGAAGGATCAGCGCGTGCAAATGAATCATCGGCTGGCCGAGATCGTCATCGGCCCCGGCGAATATCCCTACACCCTCATCTTCGAGCCGACGACCACGGAGGACGGCAAGACGGAAGCCACGCACGCGACCGCGATCAAGGTGTACGCAAAAAAGGTGATCCTCGCCATGCCGCGCCGGTCGCTGGAACTCATCAAGAGCCGCTTCTTCGAGAACCCCTGGCTCAAGGCGAACATCCCTTCGGTGCTCATCCAAAGCGCATTCAAGCTGTTCCTCGCCTATGAGAGGCCCTGGTGGCGCTCGCTCGGCCTGGTGGCGGGCCGCTCCGTCACCGACCTTCCCGTGCGGCAGATCTATTACTTTGGCACCGAAGGCGAGCAGGAAGGCGGACTCCCCTTCATGAATTCGCTGCTGATGGCGAGTTACAACGACATCAGCACGGTACCGTTCTGGAAGGGGCTGGAAACCGGTGAGCCGTTCCAGGGTTACCGACCGTCGTGTCTGGAAGCCGGGGTGCGCGAATACGTGCCGAAGACGGAGTTTCCGGCGACCGCGGAAATGGTCTACGTGGCGAACAAGCAGGTGGCACAGGTGCACGCCCTGCCGGAAATTCCCGCACCCTACTCGGCCGTCTACCATTCGTGGAACGAAGACCCGTACGGCGGCGGCTGGCACGAATGGAAGGCCAATTACCGGCTCGACGAAATCATGTGCCGGATGCGCAAGCCGGTCGAAAACGAGGACATCCACATCGTCGGCGAGGCCTACTCGTACGGGCAGGGCTGGGTCGAAGGCGCACTCGACACGGCGGAATCCACGTTGCAGGAGTTCTTCGGCCTGAAGCGTCCGGTCTGGCTCAAGAAGAACTACCCCTTGATGCCCAATCCGTGTCCGGGCTGCGGCGACCTGGAAGGGTGTGTGGAATTCAAGGACCCCGGAGGGAAGGTTCTGGATGCCGTTACCCCGAACTGTCTCAAACCCGTGGAGGAGGGCTAGAACCGGTGGCGACAACCGTTTCCGATTACCTGATCGCCCGGCTCAAGCAGGCCGGGCTGGGCCACGTGTTCGCCGTACCGGGCGACTATGCGGGGCCGTTCCTCGAAGCGCTGGACGCAGCGCCGGGCATCGTGCGTATCGCAAATATGAACGAACTGGGCAGCGGTTATGCCGCCGATGGCTATGCGCGCTATAAAGGGATCGGGGCTGCCTGCGTGCAGTACGGCGTGGGCACCTTCAGCTTGCTGAACTGCACCGCCGGTTCCTACGTCGAGCGCGTGCCGGTGGCTGTGATCTCGGCCAGCCCCAAGACCAGCGACCGTCGGCTCGCGCACACCAAGGGCATCCTGTTCCACCACAGCACCGGTAACCTCCGCGCTGACCAGTTGGTTTTCCAAAACGTCACCGTGGCTTCCGAAATCATCGGCAGCGCCGAGTCTGCCCCGGCCCAGATCGACCGCGCGATCACGGCGATGCTCACGCATCGCCGTCCCATCTACCTCGAAGTATTCAGTGATGTCTGGTCGCTCCCCTGCGCTGCGCCGAAGGGGAGACTGGCGCCGGTGGTCACGCCAAGTGACGGGGAGTCGCTCGCCGCCGCGCTCGATGCGGCCTGGGAGCGGATCCAATCCGCAAAGCTGCCGGTGCTTTGGGCGGGCGTGGAAATCCAGCGCTACGGCCTGCCAGAGACGCTTCAGCAGCTCGTTGACGCCAGCGGCCTGCCCTTTACCACGACCAGCCTCGGCAAGACGGTGCTCGACGAAAGGCAGAAGCAGTTCATCGGCACCTACGCGGGGCCAGCCTCGCCCGCCATCACGCGGGCCGTGATGAACGCCGCCGATTGCATCCTCGCGCTAGGCACGATCATCACCGACGATTATCTCAACCTCATGGCCACGAGCTTTGGCCAGATGATCGAGATCAACGACGAGGAAGCACGCATCGGCTCCCAATACTACCATCAGGTCACGCTGCCTGATTTTCTCACCGGCCTGCTG
>CAHJWO010000199.1 GCA_903642295.1 PVC group bacterium
GGGGGGGCGGCTCGGGTGGCGGCAGGTCGGCCACGCGGACGGCCCCGTTGCGCGCGAGCCCCACGGCGATGGTCCCGGCGATGTCGCCGCCGGTCAGGCCAAGGTCGCGCCCGAGCTTGGCGAGGTTCGCCTCGGCGTCGGCGGTGAGCAGCTTGTCGGTGAGCGCGAAATCGAGGAACTTCTTGAACTCGGCGATGGCGCTGACCCGGCGCTGGTCGCTTAGCTGGATGTCGATCTGCTTGCGGTGCTCGGGGTTGAGCAGGGAGGCGCGCGCTTCCGCCAGGAACTTCGGGGCCACGTCCATGCCGCCGCGCAGCAACTGCGCGAGCGGGTTGCTGGGCTGGTTTTTGAGCGGCAGCTTCTTCTGCCACCAGACGAGCAGCAGCCGGGTGTTTTCCTCGATCTGCTCGTTGCTCGGGTTCGTGTCGAACGATAACCCGAGCCGCTCGTAGAAGTTGGGCGAGTTGAAGCGGTTCCACCCCTCCCACTTGCGGGGATCATCGGGCAGCGGCGAGGGGAGCATGGATAGAAAAGGATGAAGGATGAAGGATGCAGGATGCAGGCGGAAAAAGCAAAACGGTGTGGGAATCAATTCCCTCTGGCTTCATCCTTCATCCTTCATCCTTCATCCTTTCATCGCGGTTCTATTCGACCTTGATCAAAGACAGGCTCGCCGTTGCGCTGGCCATCTCATCTTCCGACAGGCCGGTGTGACGCTCGATGGTCACGCGGCTCTGTTTGCCGAAGGCGTCCACCACGACTTCCAGCGTCTGGTTCGTGTTGTAACAATACGTCAATTCCACCGGCGCGCCCTTGGGTAAATAAGGCGGCAGATCCACCGCGCAGAGACCCAGCGCCGTGCATTCCGTGGGCACCGTGCTTTCGCCTTCCACCACGCGCACGACCACCTTGGCCATGTTCGCCTGCGCCGTGCCGAAGTTGTTCTTGAACTCGGCGGGCACGGGTTTCATCTTGGCGATCATCGGATAGACGTATTCCTCCAGCGAATCCTCGTTCCAGAGGACGACGCCCAGAGTGTGCGAAGTGATGTTCGTCACCTGGATCAACCCGCCCTCGCGGGTGGAGAACTGTTCGCGCGTCGACTCCGGGACGGCCTTCTCGCCGGTCTTGTCCTCCTGCGCCAGCGTGGAGAGCATCCCCTGGATCGCCGCGCCGACGGCGACCGCCTCGTCCGGCGAGACATGTTCGGCCAGCGGCACGCCGCTGATCTCCTGGATCATCGTGCGGATCATCGGCATCCGGGTCATGCCGCCGACGAGCAGGATCTTGTCGATGTCCGACCAATTCATGTGCGCCTCCTGCATGACGATCTCGCAGATGGTCTTGGTCTTCTCGACGAGGTGCGCGCTGATCTTCTCGAAGTCATCCCGCGTCAACTCGATCTTGATGCTCTTGCCGTTGTGCGAGTGGACGAGCGTGGTGCGCGGGCGGCTGGAAAGCTGGATTTTCGCGGCGAGCGCGCGGCTCTGGAGTTCCTGATACGATTGCAGATCCAAAAGCGGGTTTTCGCCGTGCAGCCGGTCGAATTCCTCCGCCACGAGGTTGACGATGATGTCATCCCAATCCTTGCCGCCGAGGCGGTGGTCGCCGTTGGTCGCCAGCATCTTGATGTGCTGGTTTTCGATGCGCATGATCGTCACGTCGAACGTGCCGCCGCCCAGGTCGAAGACGAACACCGTCTGGTTCTGGTCGAGCTTGTCCAGCCCGTAAGCGAGGGCGGCAGCCGTCGGCTCGTTGATGATCGAGAGCACGTTCAATCCTGCCAACTGCCCGGCGTGAATGGTCGCGGTGCGTTCCGAATCGTTGAAGTACGCCGGGACGGTAATCACCGCGTCCGTCACTTCCTGCCCCAGGTAACGCTCGGCGTCGTTCTTGAGTTTCTTGACGATCAGCGCGCTCAGTTCCTCGGCGGAGAAAATCTTGTCGCCGAACTCGCGGTGAAACTCATCCTTGCTCTTGCCCATCTCGCGTTTGACGAAATCGACGATCTTCTCCGGTTCGGCCACGCTGTTCTGCTTGGCGTAGGTGCCGACCACGGCGTTGGCACCGTCGAAGAGGATGACCGAGGGCGTGATGCGCTCGCTCTCGGAGTTGGGGATGATCTGCGGTTTGCCGTAGGCGTCGATGTGCGCGATGGCCGAGAACGTGGTCCCCAGGTCGATGCCGACGGCTTTGCGGGTGGTCGTCATGGTGTTTTACTGATGGATGTAGGTTCGAGGCGTGGCGCGGAGCAAAGGTTTAGACGGCGGTTGGCGGGATGGAATTCGTTTGGGGGCCTTCGGGAACCGGAGTGGACGCGCCCGCGCCCGCGGACGGTTTCCACCGCCGGGCCACGATTTCCTCCGGCCGAATGGCGCGCTCGCGCCAGGAGAAGCCGGGCTTGGTGGAACGCGCGACGAGGCCGTCCTCGGCCTCCGTGGCGGCGGGTTCAAAGGCGACGATGCGGTGGGTGCGCTTGTCCGCCGGCGCGCCGACGGGCGTGCGGGAGAGGACGACTTCCATGCGCAGGAACACCTCGATCATATGGGCAATCTGATTCTCCACGTTGCCTGTCTGCGCTTGCAGGAAGGTGATCTCCTCGTTGCCCTCGGGCCAGGCTGCACACAGATGGCGCACCCGGGCTTCGAGTTGTTCGTGGACGGCGCTGAAATCGTCGAACAGGGAAACCATGTCGCGGATGAAGGGCTTCTGGAGGGCATCGAAAAGGAAGTTGTCCTTGTACCCTTTGAGTTCGGTGTGCAGGGCGTCGAACAGCTTGGAGTTGGCGCTTTCGACGCTGCCGAGCCGCCCGATCTGTTGCGAGATGTTTTCGAGGGCGGGCGGGGTGGATTGCTGGGCGTTGATGGACTTGCCCAACGCCGTGAGCATGAGGGCTATTTCCGAGTTGGCGCGTTTGATGTTCTCGATCTCCTGGGCGAGCGGGCGGACCAACTGGCCGACAGCCTGGAGTATTTCCGCGCGTTCGGAGCGCGATCCAGCACCCGTCGAACGCGCCTGCGCCTCCCGGGCGAGATGTTGCATCTCGTCGGTGAAGTCGAGGGATTCGCGGTTGGGACGGTCGTCAGCCATACGAATTTCACAGCGTAGCGAATTCCGGGCCACCGGCGCGTTTTTCTCTGTAAAACGCGATTTTTCGCGTCCGGGCCGGGTCGTGAAACCAGGGAGGGAAGCCTGTCACAGGCATCCGTGGCGGGCCACCGCCCCTTCTTTTCTTCCCTCCTGCCCAATCTACAATTTTCCCGCGCCAGCAATCTTCCGGGGCGGATGGCAACCTCCGGGCGTAGTTGCTCAACGTGCGACGCGACCGTCCGACGATCTTCTGGCCGCTCGCCCAACCACTCCGCGAACCGCGCTACGCCCCCGAAAAATGCCGTGCAATCGCCTCGGCAAACCGGTCCAAATCCGCTGCCGGAGACTCCACATCGACGGTCCACCCGGCATCGCGCAGGGTTTTGGAAGTCACCGGCCCGAGACTGGCCGTCTGCAACCCGAGCGGGATGGGCAGTTTGAGCGCGAGAAAATTATCCACGCTGGAACTGCTTGCAAAGGTGATCAGGTCCGCGCCCTCGCGGCGGAAACGTTCCAGGGCGTTGGGTCGCTGGCTGTCCGCGCCGGACGCCCCGCCGCCGGTGTCAGGGACGGTGCGGTAGGCAATGGCCTCGTCCAGGATGGCGCCCAGCCGGATCAGTTCGGTCTCCAGGACGCCGCGATTGGATTCCGGGCGGATGAGCAGGATTTTGACGTTTTCGACGCTGCCTTCCTTTTGCAAAGCTTCCACCAGCGCCTCCGCCACGGCGGTCTCGGGCTGCACATCGACGTTGAGGTGAAAGTCGCGGATGCGTGCAGCGGTGGCCGGTCCGACGGCGGCGATGCGCGCACCGCCGATGGCGCGGGCATCGTGATACAATTTATAGAACCACTCGAAAAAGGCGTTCACGCCGTTGGGGCTGGTGAAGATGATCCACTCGTAGGTGTGGGCGTCTTTGACCAGTTCCGCGAACTCGCGCAATTCCGTGGGCGGCTCGATGCGGATGGTGGGAATCTCCAGCACGTCGGCCCCGAGGGCGGTCAACTTGGCGCTCAGCGCCCCGGCCTGCTGGCGGGTCCGCGTGACGACGATGCGTTTGCCGAACAGCGGCCGGGTCTCGAACCAGTTCAATTGTTGGCGCAGGTTGACGACCTCGCCGAACACGGCGACCGCCGGAGCCTCGAACCCGGCGTCGGCGGCGAGCTTGGCGATGGTGCCCAGCGTCCCGGTCAGCGTTTCCTGGCGGCCCGTGGTGGCCCAGCGGATCAAGGCGACGGGCAGAGCCGCCTCCGCGCCGCCTGCGAGCAACTGGCGCGAGATGGAGTCGAGCCGTTCGACACCCATGAGCATGACCTTGGTGCCGGGTGCCCGGGCGATCTGCGCGAAGTCCACGGCGCTGCCGCCTTTTTCAGGGTCCTCGTGGCCGGTGAAGATCGTCAATTGCGAAACGTGCCCGCGTTGGGTCACGGGGATGCCCGCGTAGGCCGGTCCGGCGATGGATGATGACACGCCGGGCACCACCTCGAATTTCGCGCCCGCCTGCGCCAGCGCGACGGCCTCTTCGCCGCCGCGTCCGAACACGAACGGATCGCCGCCCTTGAGCCGCACGACGCGCTTGCCGGACTTCGTTTTCTCGACGAGCAATGCATTGATTTCTTCCTGCCTCAAGGTATGTGCCCCGGCCTTCTTGCCCGCGTAGATGACCTCGGCGTCTTTGGGAGCCCAACCGAGCATTGCCGGATTGCAGAGGTAGTCATAAACGAGGACCTGCGCCCCCTCGACCAGTTCCCGGGCGCGCAGGGTGACGAGACCTAAATCTCCCGGGCCCGCGCCAACGAGGTAACAGATACCGGCTTGTCTGCTAGACGCTTTATCCTTCTTGCTCATGAGGCCGGAGCATCGTTCAACCTCCTTGCTCCGACAACCGGCATCGTCCTTTGAATGATACTTCCGCCGTGTACACACGTGAGCTTGCCTTTTCCCGTCGTCTGCCACACTTTCCGTCGTCTGCCCGCATCTTTCTCCCCCGCTGACCATGAGTGCATTGCTCAATTCCGGCATTTACACAGTGCCTGATGCTTCGCGGCTAACCGGCGTTTCGATGCCACGCATCCGCCGTTGGTTACGAGGCTACAAGGTGGAAAAAAATTCTGCGAAAATCGCCCGTCCAGAACTTTGGCATGGCCAGCTTGAACCCATCAACGACCGACTGGCACTCGGATTTCAAGACTTGATTGAAGTAAGGTTTGTCGATGCCTTTCTCAAGGCAGGTGTGGGCTGGAAAACATTGCGTGAGGCACGTGTAAAAGCGCAAAAGGTTTTCCAAACGGAACACCCATTCTGCACGCTGCGATTTGTTACTGATGGTTGTCGTATCTTCGAGAGTCGTGGTTCTGGTCGTGGACGCCGCATGATTGATCTGGCAGAAGGGCAACGTGTATTTCCTGCGGTCATTAAACCTTTCTTGAAAGAATTACAGTTCGCCGAGGATGCAGGCACCCTTGAAAGCTGGTGGCCTTTGGGCAAGGATCGGCAGGTAGTCCTTGACCCTACCCGGTCATTTGGTCAGCCAATCATCGCTGCTGGCAGTGTGCCCACGGAAGTTTTGTTCAATGCCGTAAAGGCTGGCCAATCCGTTTATGAAGTGGCGCAATGGTATGAGGTGCCACTCCATTCGGTGAGAGACGCCGCCCGGTTTGAGCGGTCCCTCCAGGCTGCGTGAAATTTTTTCTCGATAACAATTTGCCACCCCGGGCTGCCCGGGCATTGGATTGTCTGCTCCAACCGGTACATTCGGCCGTCCATTTAAAGGACGAATTTCCGCCCAACATTCCCGATGTGGAGTGGATGCAAGCTCTCTCAGGTAGGACGGAGATGATCATCATTTCAGGCGATGTAAATATCAGTCGCAATCTGCACGAAGTGCGCGCCTGGAAGGAAGCAGGCCACACCATTTTCTTCCTGAAGCACGGCTGGACTCATCTCCCTCTTTGGGAGCAGACTGCCAAGCTATTTCATCTTTTCCCGGAGATTCTCCGGCAGGCGCAAAAAGCTAAACGAGGGTCCGGGTTCATGATCCCTGTCCGAGGACCGATAGAAAAACTTTTGCTATGAGCCGCAAAATTCGATGTTCGGTGCGAAATTGCGCAACGTTTGTCAAAGGAGTTGAGCCCCTACCCTGTGGGCCAAACCTTCCGGATCGTGCATGGCCCAAACCGTTTCACCGAACCTCGGCGGCAGGGCCTCGTCCACATCAAAAAGCACCGCCTGTAAACGCATCTGCCCGCGCTCGGGGTAGAAGATGGTGTTCACCCCCAGCGGCATCTGGCAGCCGCCGCCCAGCAGGCTCAGGAGCTTACGCTCGGCGGTAATGGCGGCCCAGGTGTCGGCGTCGTTGACGGCGGCGAGCGCGCGGAGCGTCGCCGCATCGTCGGCCCGCGCTTGCAGGCCGATGGCTCCTTGACCGACAGCGGGCATCATCAGCGCGGGCGGCAGGATCTGGACGGCGAAACGCTGGCCGTCGGCTTCCAGGAACCCGCCGCGCATCTGCTCGCCGTAGCCGAGCCGTTCCAACCCCGCTCGGGCGAGGACCAGCCCGGCCCAATCCTCGTGCTCGTAAAGCTTGCGCAGGCGCGTGCCGACGTTGCCACGAATCTCCACCACGCGCAGGTCCGGGCGCTGCCACAGGAGTTGCCGCTGCCGCCGCAGGCTGCTCGTCGCCAGCGTCGCGCCGGGGGGCAGGGCGTCCAGGCTGGTGAAGGGAGCCTTGAAAATCAGCGCGTCGGCGGTGTCGGCGCGGGGCAGGACGGCGGCGAGCTTCAAACCGTCGGGCATGATGGTCGGCAGGTCCTTGAGGCTGTGGACCGCCACGTCGATAGTCCCGGCGAGCAGTTCCATCTCCAGTTCCTTCGTGAACAGGCCGGGGTCGATCTTGCCAACCAGAGGCGGCGAAGACACCGCCGCGCTGCCGTCCACCGTGGCGTTAGCCTGATAACCATGACCGCCGGGCGCGAGGTGCGTCAGGCTGAGGTCCTGGCGTTTGTCGCCGGTGGTGCGGATTTTCCGGAGATCGAAGCGACCGGTGGGAAATGCGGCGCGTAGGGCGCCGAGGGCCAGCGTCGTTTGCGCCAGGGCCAGGGCGCTGCCGCGCGTGCCGAGCGTCAGGGAAGGAGAGAAATCATCCACGGGGTCAAGCGTACCTCAGAATTTGTCCGCCGATTACGCAGATTTTCGCAGATTGAAAAACGGGCTGGAAGCAGACCATCTGCCTTGGACCCCTGCTCTTCATCTGCGAAAATCTGCGTAATCGGCGGACAAATTCTTCTGCCGATCGCCGCCCGCGACGCGCGCCTGGATGCTCCGCGCAAATTCCTCGACGTGCCCGTGGATGATCCGCTCGCACGCCGCCATTTCCTGACGGCGCGATTCCATCGCCTGTTGCGCAATGGCCTGCAACGAGTCGATGTCGTAGAGGTACACGCCCTCCACGTCGTTGGCGGCGGGCTCCACGTTGCGCGGCACCGCGATATCGATCACGAACAACGGTCGGTTCGAGCGCCGGGCCATCAGCGGCGCCAACTGCGAGGTGGTCACCACGAACCCCGGGGCGCTGGTGGAGGTGATGAGAATGTCCACGTCCGCCGCCTCGCGCTCCCAGGCGTCGAAGACCGGCACGGCTAGGCCGCCGAGTTCGCCCGCCAGCGCGGCCGCCCGCTCCGGCGACCGGTTGGCCACCCGCAGCCCCCCCGGTCGCACCCCGCGCGCGAGGAAATTCCGGGCCGTGCGCTCGCCCATTTCGCCCGCGCCGAGGATCAGGACGCGGCAGGGGCTCAGGTCGCCGAACAGCTTTTCCGCGAGGTCCACCGCCGCCGAGGCCACCGAGACCGAGCCGCGCCCGATGCTCGTGTGCGAGCGCACCTGCTTGGCCACCCGGAAGGCGCGCTGGAACAGCGGGTTGAGCACGCGCGAGGTCGTCCCGGCCCCGGCGGCGACGAGGTACGCGCGCTTGACCTGCCCGAGGATTTCCGTCTCGCCCAGCACCATCGACTCCAGCCCGCACGCCACGCGGAACAGGTGTTCCACGCTGCGCGGGGCGTCGTGGTGGTAAAACTCCTGGCCGCCGGGGCGGATGCGGCCATGCAGCTCGCCCCAATGCCAGAACAGGTCGCGCGCCCGGCGGGCGGCATCCGGCGGACCATCGACCACGGCGTAGTGTTCCACGCGGTTACAGGTCGAGAGGATCAGTGCCTCCTGCACCCCTTCCAAAGAGGCAAGCTGGCGCGTGGCGGCGGGCAGCTCCTTGTC
>CAHJWO010000200.1 GCA_903642295.1 PVC group bacterium
GCAAGCTCTTCCGTGCCGCTATCAGCGATAACTTTCGTCTTCACCTTTTGCGCGTGAACTTTGGCGCGTAGGCCCTGCACTGGATTCACTTACTGTCCTCCGCAGCGTGGTCTGTGTTCGACCACCTTCTTCCGAGTCAGGTTCGCGTGCATGAGGCCGCGTCCCTGCGCTCGGCATGACCATCCTTGACCCCGTCTCTGTCGCCAACCTCGCCGTTTACCTCGTCCAGCTTCCTCGTAGCAGGACCAGCACCGCCCGCAGAAGCGGTGGCGTTCCTCCACCTACAGAATTCCTCTGCCTCGAACAGGTCCGTGCCGCCGGTGAGGTGGTCATCTCAGAGACCGGCATTACCGAACGGGTGCGGTTGGAGAACCACTCCCGACGTGACCTCTTCCTCCAGGCAGGCGAGGTGCTGAGAGGCGGCAACCAAGACCGGGCGGTGGCGGGTGACCTCATCATTCCGGCTCCTCGCCATGAGCCCGAGAGTTACATGGTGCCGGTGTTCTGCGCGGAGCCGGAGCGTTCCACCCCCATGCGCGGCTGGACACCAGACCTGTTCACCCTCTTTGACCAGACGTGCCCCGGTCGCAGGCTCAAGCGCGAGTTGAGGCAGGGCTACCAGGAGGACGTTTGGCGCGAGATCACCGCTCTGCGAGACGTGGTGTTTGACCTCGTCAGTCACGGCGGCACCAGAGACACACCGCCCTACTCGCTCTGGGCGCTTATCGAGTTGTTGGAAACGCAGGGCTTGTTGGACGGGTACATCAACGCCCTTCTGTCCTTGGCTGAAGCCCATCAGGAACCCGCCCCCTCGCTGACCAGGAAGGCCACCGCGTTGGCGATGTCGGAGGGTGAACCGATCCGCTGGGCCGGCAGCGGGTGTTCCTTGACGAAGTTGGCCTCAAAGGCGGCGAAGTCGTAGGGCTGGCCCTGGGCTGCAAACATCGCCTTGACACCGTCCTCCAATCCTGGGGTGCGGATGGGTCCCGGACTGACCGCGTTGCTGGTCACACCGGTTCCGGCGAGGGCCTTGGCCAGGGAGACGGCCTGCTGGATGTTGGCGATCTTGGTGGCCGAATAGTTGGGCACCATGGCCTCGGGCACCGGCCCGAAAAAGCTGCCGAGCGTGATCACCCGGCCCCAGCCCCGCTCTTTCATGGCGGGCACCAGGGCCGTGACCAGGCGCACCACGGAGCCCACGTTCGCGTTGTAAAGTTCGTTCCACTCGGCGGCGGTGGACTCCAGCCAGGGCTTCATCGGGAACGCCCCGGCGTTGTTGACGAGGATGTCGATGCCACCGAAAGCCGCCAGCGAAGCCTGGACCACTTTCGTAGCCTCCTCGTCGCGGCCGAGATCGCCCAGCGCCAGGGCCGCTTTTCCACCCGCCGCAGTAATTTCTTTTACCACGCGTTGCGCCTCGCTTTCGCGCCGGCCGTGGATGACGACGCTGACGCCCTCCGCCGCGAGGGTGCGGGCGATCTGTTCGCCGATGCCACTGGTGCTGCCCGTGACGAGGGCGCGTTTGCCTGAGATTTGGAGATCCATGGAGGTTGTGTTTGCTTTCTTTGTGTAACGATTGTTACGGAATGTTTAGGCGGCTTGCATCGCCGAGTCAAACGGTTTATATAACAACCACTATGGAAAGCGTCTTGCCCGCCCGCCCGCGCCGGGGCCGTCCGCGCTCCTTCGACCGTGACGCGGCTCTGGAGCAGGCGATGTTCCTTTTCTGGCGTCACGGCTACGAGGCAACTTCGGTCGGTGAGTTGACGGCGGCGATGGGCATTACGGCCCCGAGCCTGTACGCGGCCTTCGGCGACAAGAAGGCCCTGTTCCTGGAATCAGTGCAGCGCTACACGTGCGGGTTGAACTCGTCGCGGCAGATCATCCGGGAGGCGGCCACCGCACAGGCGGCAGCCGAGACCCTGCTCTTGACGGCCGCCACTGGCTTCACCCGCCCGGGCATGCCCCCCGGCTGTCTGCTCATCAGCGCGGCGATGAGCTGCTCGGACGAGGCGCAGGACGTGCAACTGACCCTGAGTAAGATCCGTAGCGACACGGAAGCTGAATTGCTGGCCAAGATCAAAAAAGACGTGGCGGCAGGCCGACTCCCCGTGGGAACGCCAGCGGCTCCCCTTGCCGCCCTGACCATGGGCGTGATCTACGGCATGTCGACCCTGGCCCGGGACGGTGCCAAGCGGATCAAGCTCATCGCGATGGCCAAAACCACGATGAACGCCTGGCCACTCACCATGAAAGCCGAGGCATGATCGGACCCGAGAACAATCTGCCTGCATTGCAGGGAGCCAAGGCACCGCTCTCGCACCCGAAACGCTTGGCCGCGCTGGCGCAAACGGGCCTGGTGCCGGGCCAGCCACCGACCGCCAACGAAACGCTGGACCGTCTGACTTCCCTGGTCGCCAAGGTGCTGCGCGTACCTCTCGCCCTGGTGAGCCTGGTCGAGGAAAACCGGCAGGCCTTCGTCGGGATGCACGGCGAACTGCCGGCTCCCTTCTCCCAACGCGAGACGCCGATCTCCCATTCGTTCTGCCAGCACGTCGTTCGTACGGGCCAGCCGCTGGTCATCCACGACTCGCTGCTCGATGAGCGCGTGCAAGGTCATCCTGCCATCCGGGATCTGGGAATCGCCGCCTACCTGGGAGTACCCCTGCGCAACGGCGTGGGCCATGTCCTCGGCTCGCTCTGCGCGATTGACACCGTGGCGCGAACCTGGACGACGCAAGAGATGGAAGCCTTGGACGGACTGGCGGGCTTTGCCACCGCGGAGCTGGAGGTGCAACGCGGCGGGAGCAAGGTCGGGAGCATCCGGGAACAGGGCGACCGGGCTTCGCACGAGGATTTTGAGGAGCAACTCCAGTTGCTGGTCCACGACCTGCGCACGCCGCTCCAGTCCCTGCTGCTGGGCCTGCAAACCCTTCCTTTGCTCGGGGAGCACAACGAGGACCAGCGTGACGCCCTGGAGTTGGCCATGCGCGGCGGTCAGGCGTTGGTGGCGCTGGTCGATGACATTCTCGACTTGGGGGCGTCCGAAGCCGCACCCGGCGGCCGGATGGTGCTGGATCTCGAAACGATGGACCCTTGCCGCGCGCTCGAGGCGGCCAGCTACCAGGTCAAGGCGATGGCCCGGGCACGCCACATCGACCTGAGGCTCCAGTGGCCGGCGGAGGGTCAGCCGGTTCTCGGGCTGGAAGCGGACTGGGACAAGCTCGTGCGCACCTTGATCAACCTGCTCGGCAACGCCATCAAATTCACGCCGGACGGTGGCTCGGTGAACGCGAGCGTGCAGGGAAGGGAGGATGGCGAGAGCGTTGAATTTGCCGTGCGGGACACGGGCCGGGGGATCGCCCCGGAGGACTTCGAGCGCATCTTCGAGCGTTTCGTGCGGGTCGGTGGTGCCGGGCACCGCAGCAGCGGGCGCTCCAGCGGTCTGGGGCTCTCGTTCTGCAAAATGGTCGCCACCGCGCACGGCGGGTCTATCGAGGTCGAAAGCGAGCCGGGGATCGGCAGCCTGTTCACCTTGCGGCTGCCCTGCGTGGCGCGCCGCAGCCAACAGGAATAGATCACCGTGAGTGGTCGAACGGGCCGCAGGGTGCTCGCTCCGCTATTGTCGGCAACAGCGTGCACGGCTTCAAGTCGAACCTGTGGCTGGTCGACCTTGCCTGTGTCAGGCCGAGCATCTCGGGCCGACCACAGCGACCGAGAAGAGGGCACGCACTTACCTGCGCAAGAAAGATCCAAAGCGCCATGCCAGGTACGCCATCCTGTACGAGTTGGATCACGGGGGCGTCCACCGTCATCGCGCTTTTAACCCCCCTACGCCGTTCCTCTCTCGGGAAAGTGAAGCGTTCGATAAGCGCCCGCACGCGCTCTGGCTGGCGGCGGAGCGGAAACCGCTTGGTTCTGGTCAGCTCGGCGATCCCGTGCAGGCTCGCCCAAAACAGTTCCGAGAGAACCCCCGGCTGCGAACTCTGCTCCGCAAACAACGCCAGGAGCTGAGTGAACGCGAAGTGCAGCTCCGCAGGAGTCGCCGCGTCATCGAACGGCTTGCTCAGGCGGAGCGAAAACATCGCTTCATACAGCGCGGGTGAGGACGCGGCGAACTCCAGGTAGGCGGTGGCGACCGCTGCGAGCGTCTTTCCACGCTTCCCCCTTTTGCGTGCCTCCTCCATGGTCAGGCCCAGTTCCTGGAAGCCCTCGATGGCTACCGCAGCAAGAATCCCTTCGCGGCTGCCAAAATGAGCGTACAAGACGGGTTGGCTGTAGGCAATCTCGTCGGAGAGCCGCCGCACGGTGACGTGGGACCACCCTTCCGCCTCCGCGATCTGTCGGGCGGCACGGATGATCTGGGCGCGGCGGGCCTGCTTGTCACGCAGCTTTCGTTCCGCCAGGCGGTTTGCTGCCAGCGTCGTTGCCATCAGTAGAAAGTATTTGTGAGAGGCGTTTCTCTCAGATGGCATGGATCAACAAGAGGCCAGCGACCAGCAGCACCATGCAGGTTGCGCCATGGATGGAGAAGGCTTTCGATTTCGACCCGCCCGATCCCAAAACCACGGACATGTCCCCGAAGGGGACGATGGCTGCCACGAGTAAAGTAGCGCCCAGCGTCTGCCTGTTTGCGGTTAGCATCATGGTCAGCACGACCAACCCCAATCCGAGGTCCCGGACGCCTTTCTGACGCAGCCAAGCCCGCGTGTCAGGATCGGAGGCAGGCAGCTTCAGACCAAATGATCCTACGGCTCGCTCCGGAGCCAGCAGGTAGGAGCCACCGAGAAAGATGACCCCCAGCGCGACGAGAGCAGCGAGAGAAAGCGGGAGGACGTTGTGCAGGGTATGTTGCATGATTATAAAAGCTAGCAGCGCTAGATACGTTGTTAAGCATTTGGGCAAAAGTTGCACCGTGCGCTGAAGCGTTGATCCTGGGCAGCGCTAGGCCCCCAAGGCAATTCCGAGTGAGCAAGCTCGGTCTCAATTTTTCCACGGCGACGACGTTCCAGTGGCTCGAAGCCGACGACAAAGCCAGTTCCTGACGCACTGTCTCCGACGAGCGGGCTTTCCCGTGTCGCCCGAACCGACCTCTGTCTGATGCTCGGGGGCGTAGATCACCAGGCACACTCCCGGCTGGCCTTCGACCGCCAAAGAGGAGTATTCCAGCGCGTGTCAGTCTGCTCGGGCATCGTAGCGGGTCCGGGCGCGCCGGATCTGCCCGTGTTGTTTCTCCACCCAGACGATGAGGGCGCGTAGCGGCACGAGGAAGGATTCTCCCAGGGGGGAGAGCCGGTACTCCACGCTCGGCAGTTTGGTCGGGAACGCGTGGCGCGTGATGAAGCCGTCGCGCTCCAGCTCACGCAAGGTCTGGGTGAGCATCCGCTTGGAGATCCGCGGCACCCCGCGCCGCAACGCGCCGAAGCGGCGCGGCCCGTCGTCCAGATAGAGCAGCACCAACGTGCTCCACTTGCCGGCGAGATGATCGAGCACGTCGCGCACGGCACACTTCCCGGGATCGTCGGCGGCAGCCAGCAGGACACGGGTTCGTAGTTCGTTGGTAGGCATAAATGAGAGAGGAGGAGGCTGGTATATTCCAGGTAACCGGGCACAAAAAGCTGCCCGGTTGCACCGATCTGTAATGGTCTTTATTGTAGACCAGTCTCGCACCAGAACCATACATCTTCCCTGCATGGTCCGCGAGTCTCTACCCAAAGAAAAAACCGAAATGAACTACCTCAATGATTCCCTCTTGGTCACCGGAGCCAACGGCCAACTGGGCCGTGCCGTCGTCGAAGAGCTGCTGCGCCTGGGTGCCACCCACGTCGTGGCGACCAGCCGTACGCCCGAAAAGCTCGCCCACCTTAAAGCACGGGGCGTGGAAGTGCGCGCCGCCGACTTCGACCGTCCCGAAACGTTGCGCAGCGCCTTCGCGGACGTGGACCGCTTGGTCATCATCAGCACCGACGCCTTGGAGACGCCTGGCAAGCGGCTGGCCCAGCATCGCAACGCGGTGACCGCCGCCGTGGAGAGCGGCGTCAAGCACGTTGTTTATACGTCCGCCCCGGCACCTCATCCGACGGCGGAAGGCTCGCTCATCAATGACCACTTCTGGACCGAGGCGGCGCTGTTCGCCAGCCCGTTCACCTGGACGATCCTGCGCAACCACCTCTACATGGAACTGATCCTCATGGGTGCAGAGCAGGCGGCCGAGAGCGGCAAGCTCTTTTCCGCCACCGGCGGCAAGGGCCGTGCCTACGTGGCCCGCGAGGATTGCGCGCGCGCCATCGCCGGAGCGTTGGTCCAGGCGCAAGGCTCGGAAATCCTCGATGTCACGGGACCCGCCGCCGTCACGCAGGACGAGCTGGCGGCGATGATGAGCGAGGTGACCGGCAAGCCCATCGTGCACGTTGACGTGCCGCCGCAGGGTTTGACCGAAGGGCTATCCCACGCCGGGCTGCCGCCGGTGATGGTCAAGGTCATCGTCGATTTCGACGTGGAGGCTTCGCAGGGGTATCACGCCCTGGTCACTCCCACGGTCGAGCGTCTGACCGGAACCAGGCCGGTGACCATCAAGGAGTTTTTGAGCAAACATCTCGCAGAGGCCTGAGATCGGTCCTGCTTCCTCTCTTCACCGGACAAACTTTATGTCTCAAACGACCTTGCACTACATCTATGACCCGCTGTGCGGCTGGTGCTATGCGGTGGCTCCGCTCATCCGAGCAGCCCGCGAAGTCCTGCCCGTGGTGGGACACGGCGGCGGCATGCTGACCGGCGAGCGCCGCAAACGCATCTCCCCCGAGTGGCACGACTACGTCCTGCCCAAGGACGCCCAGATCGCCGCGCTGACCGGACAGGTGTTCGGTCACGCCTACCAGGAAGGATTGCTGCGCGACCACACGGCCCTGCTGGACTCCGAGCCGCCGACCACGGCAGTGCTGGCCGCCGAGCAGTCGGCGGGTCGCGGACTCGACTTCCTCGACGCCGTGCAGACCGCCCACTACTTCGCCGGCCGCCGCGTCGCCGACTTGGCCGTGCTGGAAGAGATTGCCCGGGAGATCGGGCTGGACCTGCCCGCGTTCCAGGCCGCCTACGAATGCTGCCGTGGAGAGACGACGCGCGCGCACTTCACCCAAAGCCGCGCCCTGCTGGCCAAGGTCGGCGGCGAGGGATTCCCGACGCTGGCGCTGGAGCGCGACGGCCATCTCGCCGTGCTGGATTACGACCCATACTTCCGTGACTTGGCAGGCTGGCAGCGCGCCTTGCAAGCACACGCCGGGAACGTCGAAACCCACCAGCCAGCCATAGTCTCATGAGCACCCCTTCCGTTCCGCAAGGACCTTCCCTGCTGCCGATCTTCCTGTTGTCGGCGGCCGGGTTCACCATCCTGACCACCGAGTTCGTCATCATCGGCCTGTTGCCGCCCATGGCGAGAGACCTGCATGTGAGCGTTTCCCAGGCGGGTCTGCTGGTTACCCTCTTTGCCGTGACGGTGGGCGTGGCCGGCCCGCTGCTCACCGCCCGCGTGGCTCACTACGAGCGCAAAAAGCTCTTCGTCGGCACGCTGCTGCTCTTCGCGTTCTCCAACGTGCTGGCGGCGGTGTCGCCGAACATCGCCGTCATGTCCGTGGCGCGCTTCATCCCGGCGTTGGGGCTGCCGGTGTTTTGGGCGCTGGCGAGCGAAACGGGCATGCGCATCCTGGGACCGGAGCAGGCGGGCAAGGCGGTGTCCATGGTGGGCTTCGGCATCGTGGCGGCCACGATCTTCGGCATCCCCATCGGCACGTTGATCTCCGACCATTTCGGCTGGCGCACGGCTTTCGCGGTGATCGCGGTCCTGGCTTTGGTCAAAGCCGTTTTGCTCTCCGTCTTCTTGCCCACCATCCGGGGCAACGAGGAGCGCGTGCCGGTCTGGCGGCAGATGGGCATCTTGCGCGAGCCCAAGGTGCTCGGCCACGTCGGGCTTTCTTTGCTGGTGTTCGCCGGCATGTTCACCGCCTACACCTATCTGGCGGACATTCTCGAACGGCTCGGCGGCTTCAGTGGGGCGGCGGTGGGCTGGATCTTGATGGGCTTTGGCGGCGTGGGGCTGCTGGGTAACTGGCTGGGCGGGCGCTTCGTGGATCGTCATCCCCTGCGGGCCTCGGTCCTGTTCTGTGTTCCCCTGGCGGTTTGCCTGCTGTTGTTGACGCCCCTGATCAAGTCACCTGCTGGGCTGACGCTCGTGCTGGCCGCGTGGGGCATCTGCCACGCCGCTCTCTTTACCGTTTCGCATACCCGCGTGATGAAGGCCGCCGCCA
>CAHJWO010000201.1 GCA_903642295.1 PVC group bacterium
GCGGGGCGCCGTCCGCCGCACGCGAGGCGCGTGCGCTCCCCAACACTGACCTGCTTGGGCCAAGTTGAATGACCTTGGGTCTATCTTCCAGGGCCGACGCATGAAAAAGGAAGTTGGTGGGTTGAAGGGTTAGCGTGAACGAGGGTCGGGGTGGTCGAGCTGGTAGGCAGGTCACTGGCACGTGGCTCATCAGCGCGGAAACCCTCGAATTGCAGTACGCCATCCGTCCGCTGCCGATTTCCGACATTGTCAGGTAATCGCGGCGGGCCAGCCAAATCTCCAAAAAACGAAAGGGGCGGCCACGACAGCCGCCCCTTTGCTTTTTAATTTTCGATCAGCCTGGGATCAACCAGGATCAAAACTTGACCTTGCCACCGAGGCTCACCGTCGAATAGAGACGGTCGCCGTTCTTGTTCGCACCGGCGACATTGCGGTTGAAGTTTCCGCTCTCGGGCTTGGTGTCGTAGCCGTAGCCGTTTTCCAGGATAATGCTGGCATTTCGGGTCAACTTCAATTCGTAGCCGAAGGCCAGCTCGGAGGTCAGCACCCAGGAGTTGCCGTAAAGCGTCCCGTAGGTGGTGTTCACAAAGGCGGGCTTGGTGCCGCTATAGAAGGAGGCTTCCTGCGATTCGAGATACTTGCCGCCGATGGAACCCATGAAGTACGGGCTGATCGCCTTGGGGGCATGGATGAAATCCAGAATCGTGCGCGGCAAGGTCAATTTGAAACCACCCCGGCCCGAGTAGGCCTGGTAATCGCCGAAGCTGGCGTACAGATCATACCGTTGGGCTCCGGGGGTGCCGAAGGTCGTGCCGGTCGTGTCAGTCACGTAACCCACGCGGCGCTCGTGACCGTTGCCGTGGCTGTAGGTGAACCCGCCGAAGAGCGCCAGGTAAGGCAGGACTTTGTAGCCAACCTCGGCCCGGGCGTCATAGACGGGATCATGCGTGGAAGAGAAATCCTTCGAGTAGATTTTCGCCGGGTAGAGGTTGCCGCCGTAGGCCGGCACCGCCGGGTTGGGTCCGAAGATGGCGACGCCGTTGCTGAGGAATTTGGTCGCGTGTTCATCGAACTCGGCCCCGCCCGAAAGGCTGAGGTAGAATTTCGGTTCGGCGGGCGGAGCTTGCTCGATGACGTTTTTGTCCTTGGTGTCCTTGCCGGAGCGCACGGCGGTTTCATCCCCGGCTTGGGCGGCGACGGAAAGGCCCGTCACAGCGGCCAGCAGCAGCGTGCCGGTCTGGATGGAACGGATGATCGAGTGAGACGAAGGTAACTTGATTAGCATGATGGATTGGTTGAAAACCACGCCCCGTGGGCGGCTTTGCAACGCATAATCGTAATCCGCATGACAAACGAGTGCAAGGTTTTATAAAACACCGATGATGAGCCTCCGGGTTCGCCCGCGCATCATCGGCCCGACCCGGCCAAGGTTGTCCGTGCGGCAAGGCCCGCCCACGGCGTGCAAAATCGGTCCGATCCCAATCACTCAAGTCGGTGTCAGCACGCTACTTGGCAATAATTACCCGGAACCCGATCCCTGGAATCTTGAACAGGGGGGTCAACGCGAACCGGTAAGAAATTTCCAGCTTTTCGGGTTCGCTGTTGGCGAAGGCACCGCCCCGGATGACCCGCGCGTCGCTGCCCGGCTCGTCCGGGTTCAGACACCATTCCCAGACGTTGCCGCGCACGTCGTAGAGGCCGAATTTGTTCGGACGCAACGAGCCGACATCCTCCGTGGAGGAACGCCGACCCTTCAGCGAAGTCACCGCGTCGCCCAGCGAGGTTCCCGCCGCGAACGCTTCCCATTGTTTTTCGGTGGGCAGGGTGTAGTGCAGGTCGGCTGCGAGGTGCCCTGCTTGATGTTCGGACTCGGTCAGTTTTTTGCAAAACTTCATCGCGTCCTCCCAGCTGACGTTTTCCACCGGCTTGCGCGGCCCTTTGAACTGGCTCGGGTTTTTGCCCATGACCGCCTCATACTGGGCTTGCGTCACCTCGTACCTGCCCACGGAATAACCGCCGGGAACCTTGACGGTCTCGACGAGCGCGCCGCCGGGACTCGCCCCCGCCCCGGGCCAAACCGCCAGGTTCAGGGCGGCCACCAGCAGCATCACGGCGCTTTTGATCCGCCGAGGCGAGCACAGGGTGGAAAGCCCAGGTACAGCGAGAGAGCAGGGGGTGGGGGAGAGGGGTCGCATAGTGAGTGGGGAAACGTGATCACCGGATCGGGTCAGCGCATAAAATCCGGTGTGTCGTCGTTTTTACGGGGGGCAGGAGTTGCCGTCAAGGGCTTGGCCGGTGTCGGCTTGGGCTTCGGAGCCGTCTTCTCAGGCTTCGGCGGAGCCGGGGTGGGACGGACAGTCTTCGGGCTGGGCAAACCGCCGTTGCCCCTGTTTTCGCGGAACGGCGAAGTCGCCGGGGCCGGAGTCGGCGGCGAAACCTCTGTCACCGATGGCGCGGGTTTGGCCGCGCCGACCGTGGCAGCGGGGCGTTGCGTAAATGGCGTCGCTGCCGGGGCGGCTGGCGTGTCCGGCACGACCTCCATTACGGCCGGTGCGTCCGGTGGCGGCGAGGCAGCCGGGGCGTCGGGAGGCGTGTTCAAAGCCGGAGGACGGGTCTCAACTGGCGGCGGGGTCGGCGGAACGACCGCCGCCGTCGGCAGGGGCGTCCCCGTCACCGCATTGACAGCGGGTGGTACGACCGCAGGGTGATCGAAAACGGGCGCTTTCGTGGGTGGCGGGGACGGAGTCTTCCCCGGATCTCGTGCGGCGGTCGAAGCACCCGAAGGGTGGGATTTGGACATCATCAAAGCGGCCACGCCACCGCCGATCAGCAGCACGGCTGCGGCTGCCAGAATTGGCAGCACCGGGAAACTTTTCCTCGTCCGCGGTTCCGCTTTCGCCGCCGCGCCTTCCGACACGGGCGGTTCCGGCACAGGTTCCAGGGGCGCAAACGTCGCTGCCTCGGAAAAATCTTCCGCCATTGATAGGGCCGGTGGCGGGCTGACGAGCGGTTCGGGCGAAAGCACGGGCTCCGGGCCGGTAGCCGGCGGTTCGACCAAGGCGGAATCTTCCCGCACTGGCAGTACCGGCTCGGCCACGGGGATCGAAGCGGGCCTGGGAGGCTCGACCGGTGGCGGGGGGGTGGCTTCCCGTTGCACCGGCGGTTCGGGGGCTGCGGGCGGCGGCGGTGGAACCACTTCCGGCGGCCCGGGTGCAGGGGCCGGATGCGCCCGTGCCACGACCGTGGGAGCCGCCGGAGCCATGACCGGGTCCGGTCTGGTCAGAGTGGCCGCCTCGTCGCGGGTCAGAGTTTTCGCGGTATCGGCCGGAATCGGCGCACGAACCGGAGCCGCCGGTTTGGCGGGTGCGGGCGCCGCCGGGGGCCGCACGCGGGTTTCCGGCGGCTTGCTTGCAGGGGCCGGGGTGGGGCGGGCTTCGACCGGCAGCGTCTTCGGCGGCGCCTGGGTGGCGGTGGTGGTGGAACCCGGGCGCGCCACGGTCCGCGCCGCGGGGGGCGGGGGGTCTTCCACTGCCGCACGGGAAAGCCCAACGTCCTCGCGCCGCAATTCACACGCTTTGAGCAGCGCATGAAACCATTCGTTCTCCGTGGCGAAGCCGGGGTTGGTCGAGAACGCTTGCCGCAGCACGGCATTGCCTGCCTCGCTGAGCCCGGCGACCGGTGGCATTTGCTCCGCCTCGCCTGCCGCGGGCGGGGAAGCGCCGAGCAGTTCGCACCACAGCGCTCCCAAGGCGTAAAAATAACTGCCCTCCACCAGACCCCGGATGCTGGTCAGCGTGTCGCGCCCCGTCACGCGGAGCGAACTTCCGCTGCTGCCGCGTGCCGACGTGCGCCCGGCTTCCCGGGCCGGGGCGAGGGCGTCGATCTTCAGACAAAATCCGGGGCCTTGCCCCGGGCCGTTGCCGCTCAGGGTCGCCGGGGAGGGGGCGTCCGCCTCTTCGTCCAGATCCGCGAAATGCAGCAGGATTTTCGACGGACTCAGTTCCAGACGGTGCAAACGATGCGCGCTGCAATGCGCCGCCGCGTCCGCCGCTTGACCCAGCAGGCGGAACGCCTCGCGTAGCGGCAACGCTCCCCCGCTGCCCGCCAGCAGCGCGGCGAGCGGGTAGCCGTTGACCCACTCCATCACCGAGAATTTATAGCCGTGGACCCGCTCCAGATGGTACGTCTCGATCAACTGCGAATGCGGGGCGTCGCGCAGCCGTCCCAGGTCGCCCTGCAAATGGTAAAACGCTTGCGGGGAAAGGTTCAGTTCCGGGTGCAGCACCTTGACGGCGACCAGCTTGCCGTCCAACCGCCCGTCGTAAGCGCGGAAAATCTGGCCGCTCGCGCCTTCGCCGACGAGCGCGTTTAGCTGGTAGCGCCCCGCGAAGATTCGCCCCGCCGTCGGCGCGGGACCCTGGATGATGGTCGCGCTGACGGCGCTGTCTTCCGGGAGAACCGTGTCCCTGCCGGACACCGCCGACGCCGCCACGACCAGATGCGCGCCTCCGGCGGACGGCAGTTGCCGCAGACATTCCTCGATCTCCGACCGGAGCTTGGCCGGGGTTTGCGGCCGCTGGGCCGGGTCCTTCTGGAGCATCCGTCCGAGCAGCGCGCGCACGGGTTCCGGCACGGCGGCTTCGATGTCCGCCCAGGGCGGCTCCTTGCTGAGATGCTGCGAACTGATGCGGAAAACCGTCCCGGTGAACGGCGGCTGCCCGGCCAGCATGTACCACAGCGTGATTCCCAGGCTGTAAATATCCGAGCGCACGTCGAGGTCCTTCTCCTCGATCTGCTCCGGGCTGGCGTACTGCGGCGTGCCGACAAACCCGCCCATCGTGATGTGGCCCGATTGCTCCCCGGTGCCGCCCAGCGCCGACCGCGCCAGTCCGAAGTCGATTACCTTGACGACGAATCCCTCCTCGTCTTCCTCGTCGTCTTCGTGCACCACCATCAAATTCGCCGGTTTGATGTCGCGGTGGACCACCCCCTGCTTCGCGGCGGCCCCCAGGGCACGCGTGACCTGACGCGCGATCTGCAAGGCGTTGACGGCGGGCAGCGGCCCCTGGCTGTTCACCAGGCCCTCGACGGTCTGCCCGTCGATGAACTCCATCGAATAAAAAAATGATTCCGTGTCGTTGCCGAGGTGATACACGCTGGCCACGTTGCGGTGGCGCAAACCGGCGGCGGCGCGCGCCTCGCGCAAGAACCGCGCCCGGGCCATTTCGCTGTCGAGAAACTGGCTGCTGATCACCTTGAGCGCCACGTGGCAGCGCAGGTTCACGTCGAACGCCTTGTACGTCACCCCCATCGCGCCCCGCCCCAGTTCCCAGAGCGAACCGTCCTCGCGCCGGAGGACCTGGTAGTGCTGGAAGGTTTCCGTCTCGTTCATGGGTAAGCCGCAGGGCGGGTGTCGGATACGATCATGGCAGATTCCGCGTCGCCTGTCGATCTTTCTCTTGATCCGCCGGGCGGAGGCCGAACTCGCGGGCCAGTGTCTCGGCCAGCCGCTCCATCGGCAGGCCCATCACGTTGGTCCACGAGCCGTCCACGCGGGCGATGATCTTCCCGCCGTGTTCCTGCGCCGCGTACCCGCCGGCCTTGTCCAGGGGGTCGATCAAAGCGTGGTAGGCCGCGATTCCCGCGCGGTCCAGTGGCAGGAAAGTCACCCGTGTTTCCTCGACGAACGAGACGAAACGCCCGCGCGAAATTTCCCGCAACGCCACGCCCGTGAACACCTGGTGCGTGCGACCGGCCAGCCGCGCCACCATCCGGGCGGCTTCCGCCCGGTCGCGCGGTTTGCCGAACGCCTGGCCGTCCAGGGAAACCAGCGTGTCCGTTCCGAGCACTACCGTTCCCGGCGGCCAATTTCCCTGGCCCGCCACGCTCTTGCGCACGGCGTTGAGCAGCACCCGCTCGCCGACCGACAGCCACTCGTCCTCGGATTCCTCCACCGGCACGGGAGCCACGATTGCATCGTAGCCGTGGGAGGCGAGCAGGTCGCGGCGTCGGGGTGAGGCGGACGCCAGCACCAATCGCGTCGCACCGCTGGCGGGCGCAGGGGCGGGGACGGCGGGGTTCACGGCGTCGGGAGAGACCGGGCAGCCGCCGGCGGCGTCAGCGTCTTGGCGGCGATTTCGTGGTAATCCGGGGGCACCTCGAAGTCGGCCTCGGGCACGGGTTTGGTGCTCACGGCGATCACGGTGCGGGTCATCGTCTGGCCCGGTTGCATTTCGAGCACGGTGCGGATCGGGAAGCCGGGCAGCGTGCTCATGTCGAAGCCGTAGTTTTGCATCATCGCCGCCATCGGCCCCCGGCTGAACTCCGTGCTCATCTCCGCGAGCGCCGCCTGGTAATCCGGCAGTTCCCGGGTCAGCCACAGGGCCATCTTCACCCCGGCAATGGTGCAGGTGTACTCCTCGGCCGCGTAGCCGCTGACGCTGTCTTTCCGCCCGGTGGCGGTCAGGGCCGATTTGGCGTCCGGGTGCTCGCCCTGCATCTTCTTGACGCTGTCGATGGCAGCTTGCGCGATTTCCCCGGAGATTTTGAGGAAGGTTTTTTGCGGATGGTTGAGGCTGATGGTTTCGCCCGTCTTCAGGTCCATGATGATGCTGGCACCCGGCGAGGTGTCCACCCGGGTCTTGCCACCCTTGAACCGGGAGGCATTCTCGGCGTTCTGCCCCATGCCTTCGACCTTCTGGGTGATGGTCAGGTCCGCGCGCGCAACGCAAATTCCCGACGTGAACAGGCAGCAGGCAAAAATCCAGATTCTCATAGTTGAAACAGTTGAGGGTCACTGACTTGCTGTCGCAGAAATGATCTGCTCAAGGGGATGGGCAGCGACGGATGGGGTAAATATCTGAAAAAATAGCTTGGCAAGACGGGCGACTCGCTGCAATGATGCGGGAAATGCGGGCATAGCTTAGTGGTAAAGTTCCAGCCTTCCAAGCTGGCCATGCGGGTTCGATTCCCGCTGCCCGCTTTGAATGCTCCTTCACCCGGCTCAGACTTCACACTTATTTACAATACCTAGCGATGCGAAAAATCCAACTCCGCCGTAGTTTACCTTGGGTGCTCGCCGCCGTTGCGGTCGCGCTGCCCGGCGTCAACCCGGCCTCGGCCGCACCTTCCGGCTCGGCCGCCGCCAAAATGCTCAGCGCTCAGCTTCCCTCCGGCGTCACGCTGGCGAAGGCCGATTGCGCCCAAACCGCCAAGGCCCTCGGGTCGGCGGTGTCACAACGCCCTGATCTGGCGACGAGCCTGTCCCAGGTTGCGGTGCTGGCACGTACGCCCAAGCAAGGCCAGGGTCAACTCTCCTGCGAGTGCCTGACCAAGATCATCGGTGCCGGGGTGGCCGCTGCGCCTGCCCAGAGCAATGAGATCGTGCAGATGGCTCTTTCCCTGCACCCGGAATGCGCTGACTCGCTCAACGCGTTGCTCAGCAATCCGACGAACTCGCCGGACGGCTTCAATACCCCGAATGATCTTTACGGCGGCTTCGGCGTCGGCTTTGGTCCCGGCTTCCCCGGCAGCCCCGGTTTCACGGGCAGCCCTCCCAGCGGTGCCATCGCGTTGCCGCCGGTGGTCATTCCGGTGGTGACCAGCGAATTGAACGATTAATGTCGGGTTCGCCCACGTTTCTCCTTTCGTTCTCAGCGGCCCTTGCGATGACGGTGTCGTCGCAAGGGCCGCTTCTTTTTCCCCTCCCTGTTCGTTTTAGCTCTTGAACGTCTTTTACGCTCTCCTGCTTTGCGCCGCGATGGCGCTCATCCAGGTTCTGGTCGGCGGCACCCGTCTGCTCTTCGCCCTGCCGGCTTACGGTCTGCTCGCCGTCGCGGCCCTCGGCTCCCTGGCGGACCTGCGGCGCTCGAAGTTGCCCCCGAGCATTTTGTGCTTGGCGACTTCCGCCCTCTTTTTCGGTTGGATTCTTGTTCGCGCCTGTTTTTCCCCGGTAGCTTACCTGGCCTGGACGGATGCTTTCATGGTGCTGGGCGCGCTCATGGTTTATCTGCTCACCGCCTGCTACCTGACGGACCCGCGCCGCCGTTTGTGGGTGCTGTCCGCGCTGGTGATTCTGGCGCTGTGCAACGTGGCCGTCGGCGCGCGCCAGTTCGCCGGAGACGACAAGACCACCGTCTTTGGTTTCCTGCGTTCGGCACAGTACGCGAACCGCGCCAGCGGGTTCTATATCTGCCCCGATCATCTCTCGGGTTTTCTGGAAATGGTTATCTGCCTGTGCATCGCCATGATGGTGTGGAGCCGCACGCGGGCCTGGGTCAAGATT
>CAHJWO010000202.1 GCA_903642295.1 PVC group bacterium
ACGCAGAAGCGTCTGGACGACGTGAAGACCGAGGAAAGCCGCGTCTTCGAGTTCCTGCATGGCCTCGGCTCCGCCTTCTCCGACGCTCTGCGCCCCTCCGAACTCCACCGGATGATCGTGGAAGGCGCGGAACGGATCCTCGATGCCCACGGCGGCGCGCTTTACCTGACGGATCGGAACGCGGCGCTACTGATTCCCACATTTATTTCCAAGGGCTGCCCGCCTCTGGTCAGCGTCCCTGCGCACATCCTCCAGCAGGCTGCCACGACCCCCGCCGCGCTGGATAGCTACCTGCGCCTTCACCCTGTCCCGCTCACTGGCGCGGACGGCAAAACCGGCTCGCCCGAAGCAACCGGCGGCGACTCGATCCTGACCAGCGTCTGGCTCGATAAGGAGGCCCTCTTCCTGCCCAACGCCGACCGGGACCCTCGGCTCGCCGCCCTGCGCGACGCCGCCCTGCGCACGGAAAGTGCGATGATTGCGCCACTCCTCTATGCGGGCCAGAACCTCGGCATTCTCGCCTTGGCGAACGGCTCGATGAGCAGCGCCTTCAGCGAATCGGATTTCGAGGTTTTCAAGGCGATCACCGAGCAATCTGCTTTCGCGCTCTACAACGCCATCGTATACGCCGAGGCGAACGAAAAGAAGACCCTCGACCGCGACCTGGAGATCGCCCGCGACATCCAGCGCATCCTCCTGCCCAGCACCAGCCCCGAGGTCGCCGGCTTTGAGATCAGCGGCATCAACATCCCGGCCCGGCAGGTCAGCGGCGACTACTTCGACTACATCAAGGTGGACCCCACCCACTTCGGCATCGTCATTGCCGACGTGTCCGGCAAGGGTATCCCGGCCTCGCTCATCATGGCGATGTGCCGCAGCGTCCTGCGCTCGCAGGCTCCCACCAACGACAGCCCGATGGATGTCCTCAAGAAAGTCAACCGGCAGCTCTTCCCGGACATGAAGGAGGACATGTTCATCTCGATGGCTTACGTCATCCTCGACCACGAAAAAGGCCTGGTGAACCTCGCCCGGGCGGGCCACGACGCCCCGTTGCTCTACACGGCAGCGACCGGCGCGATCACCAAGATCAACAGTCCGGGCATGGCGCTGGGCGTTGACAGCGGATCGGTCTTCGATAGGCTGACGCGCAACTTCACCGTGCCTCTCGGGACGAACGACTGTCTGATTCTGTACACCGACGGAATCACCGAGGCACTCGACGGCGCGGGGCAGGAGTTCGGCATGGAACGGATGATCCAGGCCGTGCAGGCGGGCGCGCCGCAGGGTGCCCCGGCCATCGTCAAGCGGTTGACCGACGACCTGCGCACCTTCGCAGGCATCCAGCCGCAGAACGACGATATTACCCTGATAGTGATCCGTAAGAAATGAATACGCCCGAGAATACGACCACCAAGATTGACGGTCGCCCCGAAACGCCCGAGACCGAAGGTTACACCAATGCCAGCGAAACCCCGGCCGCGGAGACCAACCCCGCCAATCCCGAGGAGACGATTACCCGCCTGCAAACGCTCATCGACCAGCAAAAGGATCAAACCCTGCGCGACCGTGCCGATCTGGAAAACACGCGCAAGCGCCTCCAGCGCGAGAAGGAAGAGGCCGTTCGCTACGCTAACACCCGCCTTCTCGAAACCCTTCTCCCCATCCTCGACAACTTCGAGCTGGGCATGATGGAAGCCCGGCGCGGTGGCGAAGGCAGCGCCGTCCTGATCGGCATGAGCATGGTGCAAAAGCAGCTCGAAAGTTTCCTGACCGAAAACGGCCTCCAGCCCATCGAAGCGACCGGTCAGAAATTCGATCCCAATCTTCACGAAGCGCTGGGCGAGGAACCGAGCACCGAAGTGCCCGAAGGTCAGGTTATCCGCGTCCAGCGCAAGGGCTATAAGCTGCGCGACCGCCTCCTTCGTCCAGCCAGCGTCTTTGTCTCCAAGGGCAACGCTTGAATCGCCGTATGCTCAAGTTAGGGAGCGCTATCCGAGCCCTACCCTGACTTCTTTTTTGAGCGGATGAAAGGGGGCTTGAAGGCCTAACAGGGAAGGGTTCGGGAAGCGTCGGCGGCACCCGTGTACGCCACACGATGAAAGGGGCTTGACGGCCCAATAGGGAAGGGTTCGGAGAGCCCGCCCTACCCGGATGGACGCCGCCTGCGTCGTTTCGGCCACGGCCCTTTCGAGCCGGGTGAAGCCAAACTTTCACCGCGCTCGCTCGTTCCAATTCATGAAAAACCTGTTTGGCAACGGGCGTGGACCTGCCTAAATTGCCGGATGCTTATTGCGTCTATGATCATGGTTCCGACGATGGCGGCGGCGGGTTTCTCCTTGCTGTATCTGTTGTGCGGCGGCGGTCTGGGTGGGGCCATCCTCATCTTCATCGTGCTGAAAATGTTCGGCAAATAATTTGCTGGCCTGGAACGCCGGGCCTTTGGAAACGGTGGGCGGGCGGTTGCATGGAGGGCGATTGTCCTCTAATGTGCCGCTCTATTTTTTTCGGTGAGGCAGGGCAGGGCGCGGGACTCATTTGATGACGTGCAAGCCATTGCCAGTCAGCCGGAAATCCGATCATGGCTACTGTTAAACGCGACTATTACGAGGTGCTCAGCGTCACCCGGACCGCCACGGGCGAGGAACTGAAAAAATCCTACCGCCGCCTCGCGGTGCAATACCACCCGGACAAAAATCCCGGCGACCCCAAGGCAGAGGAGAAGTTCAAGGAGTTGGGCGAGGCCTACGACATCCTCAACGATCCCGACAAGCGCGCCGCCTACGACCGCTACGGCCATGCGGCCTTTGCCCAGGGAACGGCGGGCGCGGGGCGGGGGCAGGCGGGAGGAATCGACCCGTTCGACCTGTTCCGCGAGGTGTTCGGCGGGCAGGGCGGCGGAGACGGTGGCGCGGGCGGCATCTTCGAGCAGTTTTTCGGCGGGCAGGGCCGCGCCGCTGACCGCGACGGCCGCCAACGCGGTTCTGACCTGCGCTACGACCTGCAAATCACGCTCGAAGAAGCAGCGGCGGGTGTCGAGAAGGAGATCGAGGTCAACAAGATGGCCACCTGCGACGTTTGCACCGGCACGGGCGCGGAGGCGGGCAGCCAGGCCGTGCAGTGCCGCACCTGCCACGGGCGGGGACAGGTCATTACATCGCGCGGATTTTTCCAGGTGTCGCAGACGTGCCCGCGCTGCCAGGGGACCGGCACCATCATCGAAAACCCGTGCAAGAAGTGCAAGGGCGAGGGGCGTCTGGAAAGGACGAGCACGATCAAGCTCAAGATTCCCGCCGGGATTGAAAATAGCGCGCGGCTGCGTTCGACGCGCAATGGCGAGGCGGGTATCCGGGGCGGCCCGGCGGGCGATTTATACGTGGTCATTCATATCGCCGAACACGCCATTTTTCAGCGCGAGGAAGACAGTCTTTACTGCGAGGTGCCGATCTCGTTCATGACGGCGGCCCTGGGCGGCGAAATCCAGGTGCCGACCCTGGAGGGGAAGGCATCGCTCAAGATTCCGGCGGGCACGCAGGGCAGCACCATGTTCAAGCTGCGAAGCAAGGGGATGCCCGACCTGAACACCAAGGTGCGCGGCGACCTGTTGACCCGCGTGATGGTGGAAGTCCCCACGAAACTCAACGCCGAGCAACGGCAGAAGCTGGAGGAATTTGCGGCGCTGTGCGGCGAGGAAAATTCGCCTATGCACAAGAGTTTCTTCGACAAGGCGAAAGAGTTCTTCCGCTGAAGTTCAAGGCAGGGCCAACCGTTCCCACCGACTGCCATGCACCGCTTTTATATCGCGCCCAACGTTTGGAATCTGGATGACCCGCGTTTGGACGAGGCGGAGTCGCACCACGCCTTGAACGTCTTGCGCCTCACGCCGGGCGAAAAGGTTGTCGTTTTCAACGGTCAGGGGACGGAGGCCACCGCGCAGATTATCGAAGGCTCCACGAAACGCGAGGTCCGGCTGCAAATCCTGCACAAAACGAAAACCCCGTCCCTGCCCTGTCGGATCACACTGGCACAGGCCGTTCCAAAGGGAAAAAACATGGACCTGATCGTCCAGAAAGCGACGGAACTAGGTGCGGCGGAAATTGCCCCGCTGCTTTCCGAGCGCACCGTGGCCAGACTCGAAGAAGGCGAGACCGCCGCCAAGCAGGCGAAGTGGCAGGCAACGGTCATCGAGGCTGCAAAGCAATGCGGGCAGAACTGGCTGCCCACCGTGGCGCTACCGCGCACACCAAAGGATTTTTTCGCCAGCCTGGGCCGGGGTGCTTTCGACCTGATGCTGATTGCTTCGTTGCAAAGCGATTCTAAGCATCTGCGGAATTTATTGGAAGAATACGCCGCTGGGCATTCGACCGGCGGCAGCCCGGCCAGCGCGCTGATCCTCGTCGGCCCGGAAGGCGATTTTACCCCGGCGGAGATCGGGCTGGCCAAGAGCGCGGGCTGCCGGCCCATCACGCTCGGCCCCATCGTGCTGAGAACCGAGACGGCGGCGATTTATTGTCTGAGCGTATTGTCGTACGAGTTGCAGTCCGCCCATTGAGCGAGAGTGGCGCGGAAAACGTGCTTGCTGGGGGGACGCCTCGAAGAGGTATCCCTGCCGTTCACGAAAGACGCAGCGCATCCTGCTCCAAATCCAGCAACCAGCGCTTGCGCTCCATCCCGCCACCGTAACCGGTCAACGTGCCGTTTGCGCCGACCACCCGGTGGCATGGGACGATGATTGAAAGTGGGTTGCGGCCGTTCGCCAACCCCACGGCGCGTACCGCTGCGGGCTGGCCGATCCGACGCGCGAGTTCGCCGTAGGAAATGGTCATTCCGTAGGGAATCGCAGCCAGCGCGGCCCACACGCGGCGCTGAAATTCCGTGCCGCCGGTTGCGTCTCTATCAACGCGGATGTCGAACGCCTGCCGTTGACCAGCGAAATATTCCGTGAGTTGCGCGCGGGCGTCCGCGAACCGCGCGTCGTCTCGCTGCCAGCCGCCACGCCCGGCTTCGGCGGCACCATGGCGATGAGTTTCCATGAAGAGGCCGGTCAGGCCGAGTTCCGTGCCGCACAGGCATACGGTGCCGAGCGGGGTAAGCATTTCTGCATAATAATGGGGGGTTCTCATGGAGCAGAAACGGGGCGCGTGGCGGCGTGCAGCGATTGCCGAGGTGCAGTGTGGCATAGGCACGCCAAGGCCGCCAGGCGACGGCGCGGGCGAGAACTTGTTTTTCCGAAGGCAGTGATTCACCCTTTGGCACGGTGACCTTGCGCACGTCGAGGTCGGCGGTAGAAAAGCGTCGGGAATCCGGAGGGCGCGCATCGCCACGTACTGGGCGGTCCGCTTGCCAATGCCCCGGACCCGGCGCAGCATTTCCGCCACGTTTTCGACGGTGGCCGTCGGCCCGAATTCCAGTTCGCCACGCATGGCGGCAGCAGCGAGGTCGCACGGGGTTCGCGCTCGGGCGCGGGGCAGGCCCACGACGGCGATCTCGCCGACATCGACCACCGCCAGATCGTGCGCGTCCGGCGCGAGCCGCGAAACGAGATTGAGCACGGCTGTAGTGCAGACCGTCGGGCGGCTGCGACATACAGGTGACCAACGGCAGGATGGAGCGCCCCCGCCACCTTCGACCGAAACGTTCCAACCTCGTGGGAACCGAGATGGAATCTTCCGGTTGCCTTGTTTGGTCTGTCACATTATTCAACTTCACATCTCCGGTCGAAATCTTTGTCCTGAAGGCGAGGAGATTTAGAAGAGCATGGCACGCCTGCGTCAAACGTCCCTGGTCACATTCATCGTCTCCCTGCGCTGGAATCTGCTGGGGTGGTTTTTCCTCAATCTCGGCCTGGTCCTCGTGGCCATGATCGGATTTTTACGCGCGGAGTTTGGCCTCGGCGCCAGTTCTTTGCTCGGCGGTTCGATGGGCAAACGGTTGGACGCGGTCGCCAGGCCGCTCGCCACAGAATTGCGACGGCGGCCACCAAGTACCTGGGACGAAGCATTGGCGCGGGCGGTGAAGCCTTACCTGAGTCGGGGTGAACTGAGCGCCGCGCTTGTGGACGATCAGGGGAATACCCTGGCGGGTAGCCTGCCAACCATGCCGCCGAACGTCCGCAGCTTGGTCGTCCGCACTCCACGAGAAGGCAGCGGGACAGGGACGCCCGATGACAAACGATTGGTGACAAATAATTCCACGGGCGGAAAGGATAAATTCATGGTGATATCCACCAGCCCGCGCCTGTATTGGGCGGGAGTTTACCTCCAGGATGTCAGTGTGCAACTGGCGGGCGGTCCACGCCGCTTGTCAGCTCTGGTGTTGGCCTCGGGGTCACTGCGGGGGGGCGGTCTTTTTTTTAATTACACGCCGTGGCTTTTGCTCGGGGTGGGGCTGCTGTTGCTTTCCACCGTTCTATGGCTGCCATTTTTGCGGCGGCTTACCCGTGGGTTGACCGATATGACGCACGTGGCGGAACGAATCGCGGAGGGGTATTTCCAGACCCCGCGAATCAGTTCGCGGGGAGACGAACTCGGGCGGCTAGGGCGGGCGCTGGCAAACATGGCCGCGCGGCTGGAAGGTTACGTCAAGGGGCAGAAGCGGTTTCTGGGAGACACGGCACACGAGTTGTTATCGCCGCTCGCGCGGCTGGAAGTGGGGCTTTCGATCCTGGAACAGCGGGCCGTCCCGGCTGACGTGGAGATCGTCGAACGGTCGCTCGGTGAGGTGAGGCACCTGGCAGGAATCGTGCAGGATTTGTTGCTGTTCACGAAGTCCGAGTTGCGCGCGGCTCCCGTCGTCTTGCAGTCGATCCCGCTCGCGGGGCTGGCGAGGTCCGTCGCCAGGCGGGAAGGCATGGGAGGAGCGATAGTGAAGGTGGATATCGCCGAAGAACTTTGCGCATTGGCCGACCGCGACCTGTTGGATCGAGCGCTGGGAAACGCGGTGCGCAACGCGGTGCGCTACGCGGGCCATGCCGGGCCGATCACGGTGTTTGCCGCGTCCTCAGAGGAAACACCGGACGAGGTACGGCTCACCATTTTCGACGAGGGCCCGGGCGCGCCGGAAGCGACGTTGAAACAGCTTTTTGATCCCTTCTTCCGGCCGGAAACCGCGCGTACCCGAGAGACGGGTGGTACAGGATTGGGTCTTGCCATCGTGAAGAGTTGCGTGGAGGCGTGCGGTGGGACGGTCAGCGCTCGGAACCGGACCAGCAACGGCTTGGCGGTCACCTTTCAACTCAGGCGGGCCGGTGGCAGAGGCGGAAGGTGACGGGAATGGTCGGGCGGGGGGGGCGGTTTTGAGCCTCTGTGATCACCGAAGGGGACAGGTTTGCCCTGCGGAAGAAACCACAGGTCGCGGGAGAGGCTTTTGGTACGGCAGCGCCCCGTGCAACTGGGGTGCCAGCGTGAGCATCCTCGGCGCGCTGACCTGGCGGGGTCCCCTGCCGCCCATGTGCATCAACGGGGCGGTGACTCCTGGCTTACCTGGAACGCTTCCTGGTGCCCGCCCTCTGGCCGGGGACGGTGATGGTCATGGACAACCTCGGTGCCCACAAGGTCCAGGGCGTGCGCGAGCGGATCGAAGCGGCCGGGGCGCGCCTGCTCGATCTCTCGCCCTACCGCGCGGACTTCAACCCCATCGAGCTGGCCTGGAGCAAACTCAAAAACCACCGGCGCAAAGGGGGCTGCGCGCACTACCGAAACACTCGACCGCGCCATCGCCGAAGCCTGGCGCGCAGTCAGCGCATCGGACGCGGCTGGCTACTTCGCTCACTGCGGCTACTGCTGAGGCTTAATCAATCGGGATGCGCTCTAAAACAGGAGCAAGCGCCTTCAGTTTATGCGGCGCAGGCGTTTAGGGACGGTAAATAGCGTACAGGCGCGGGACCATCTCCCACCCGGGGGAGATTATCCTTGGCGTTGACGTTTGAGACGGGTGGTTACGCTGGCGGCACCCACAACGAGCAGGAGCGCCCCGCCCGCCCAAGTGGCAGGCTCGGGCACGGCGTTGTAACTGAGGTTGTCGATGAGCAGGCCGCTTTTAATGGTGTTGACCCCCACATCAATCACCCCGAAGCCGAACGTGTAGTTGCCGGCCGTAGGCACCGTGTAGGTCACCGTCACGTAGCCCGGCGTCTGGAAGGAAAAGATCGTGTTCGAGCCGGCGTTGAGTTGCGCCGCGGTGAGCTGGCTGGCCTGAAAGAGGGTCGTGTTGATGGCCCCGTTGACCGTAAAGAACGCCTGGTCGTTGTGGAACTGGCTGCCCGAAAGCGTGTTGTCCTCGTCC
>CAHJWO010000203.1 GCA_903642295.1 PVC group bacterium
AACCCGAAGATAACCCAATAACAGCCCCAAATGGCGTTCCGACCGACACCACCGCTTAAATCAGCGGTTCCTTAGTAGAAAAACGAAGAACCCGCTTGCAAACTGTACCGGCTGGACGGTATTTAACCGCGTTTACTAATGCCCGTTCCGTCCAAATCAACCGGTCCGTTGTCGCGCCTCACCCCCGCGCTGCCCGCTCACCGATCTCCCCTGATGGACTTTCCTTCCACCACCACGCTTTCCGCTTCGTTCGCCGCACGCGACACCGCTGCCCTCGCTCCGCCGCCGATGTCCGTCGCGCCGATTTCCCGCCGCCCCAGCTCACGGGAGGCCATCCTCGATGCCGCCGAGGCCGTCGTCTCCGCCGACGGCGCAGCCCACCTCACGCTTGACGCCGTGGCCGAGCGCGCTGGCATCAGCAAGGGTGGCCTGCTCTACAATTTTTCGACCAAGGAAGCGCTTCTGGAAGCCATGCTCGACCGCCACATGCGGCGGTTCGAGGCCATGCAGATCCAGGCGCGCGAGACCCTGCCGCCCGGCCCGGGGCGCGAACTCAAGGCGCTGGTCCTTTCCGCGAACAGCCCGTGCCCGCAGCGCGACAAAACCAGCGGCTGCGGCACGCTCGCCGCCCTGGCCAACAACCCGCGTCTGCTCGAACCCGTGCGCGCCGCCCACCGCCGCCGCCTCGAACGCCTAACGGCCTCTACCACCGATTCCGCCGCCCTGCCCTTCGCGCGCACCGCCGCCATCTCGCTGGCCGTGGACGGACTCTGCCTGCTGGAAGTCCTCCAGATCAGCCCCTACAGCGCCGACGAACGCCAGCAGGTCATTGACGACCTGCTTCATCTGGTCGATGAAACCACTCTTTCCGCCGTAACCCGTTCTGACTCTTAACCGCAACCGATCCATGCCCGTCTCGCCAACCACTCAAGAGCCCACGCTGTCCGAGCCGTCGGCGGCGTCCGCCCACCCGAACGCCGCCCGCGCAATCCAGCCGCCGCCGGCGAACCACGGTCACGCCAATCTGGTGACCGTCGCCCCGCACCGACGGCAGCTGGTGGTCGTCATTGCCTGGGTTGAGGCCGCCATCCTCGGGATGCTCGTCATCGCGGCCGGGTTCGGCATCTTCAAGCTCACGCAGATCAAAAAGATGCAGGCGCTGTCGGACAGCGGAGCCTTCACGCCACCGCCGCCTGCCGTCACCACGACCGTGGTCCACGCCGTGAAATGGCTGCCGACGCTGCATTCCGTCGGCTCGTTGGAGGCCGTGCAGGGCGTCACGGTCAGCGCCGATCTGCCGGGGATCATCCGCGAGATCAATTTCGAGAGCGGCAAGGCCGTCAAGAAGGGCGACATCCTCGTGCGCCTCATCACCGACCAGGAGCAGTCGCAACTGGAATCCAGCCAGGCCGCGCGAGATTTGTCCGTCTATCAGCTCAAGCGCCAGCGCGATCTGCGCGAGAAAAACACCAACTCGCAGAGCGACTTCGACAATGCCGAGGCCACCGAGCGGCAGGCCGAGGCGATGGTCGCCAACAGCCGCGCCGCCATCGACCGCAAGACCATCCGCGCGCCCTTCGACGGCATCCTGGGCATCCGCAAGGCAAGCCTGGGTCAGTACCTCAACAGCGGCGACCCGGTCGTGACTCTCCAGTCGATGGACCCCATCTACGTCAACTTTTCGTTGCCGCAGCAGAACCTCAAGGATTTCAGCGTCGGCTCGGCGGTGGAAGTCCGCACGGATGCCACGGGCGACACCGTCTTCCAGGGCAAGATCACGGCGATCAATTCCCTCGTGGACGAGACGACCCGCAACGTCCAGGCGCAGGCGACGCTCGCCAACCCGGAGTTAAAGCTGCGCCCCGGTATGTTCGGCACGGTGGAAGTGTTGCAGGCCAAGGAGAACGAGGTCCTTCCCGTCCCTGGGTCGGCCATCAGTTACGCGCCCTACGGCAATTCGGTGTTCATCATCACCAAGGATCTGGAAGTGCCCGATCCGAAGGACCCCAAGAAAAAAATAAAGCTTCCCCTGGGCGTCCGCCAGCAGTTCGTCAAGACGGGCGAGACCAAGGGCGATCTGGTGGCAGTCCTTTCCGGTTTGAAGGAAGGCGAGGAGATTGTGAGCGGCGGGGTTTTCAAGCTCCAGAACAACGGCGCCGTGCAGATCAACAACAGCGTCAAACCCGGCGCGGATGAAAACCCGCATCCGGAGGAAAGTTAGGCAGAGGTGCCTCTCCGGGGCGTCCGTGATTATCCGCTCGTCGCGATCAATCCACCATCGCAACTAATATATGCTTAGCCATCGTCTGCTCGCTTGTGCTGTCCTCCTCCTGTTGTCGGGTGGAACCCCTCTCACCGCCCAAAACCGCCCGCCGGTCTCGTCCACCACGGACAAAGCGCCGAGCGAAAAGCCCATCGATATCCGCGAGCACTACACGAAATACGAGTACCGCATCCCCATGCGCGACGGCGTGAAGCTCTTCACCGTCGTTTACGTCCCCAAGGATCAATCGACTACCTATCCAATCCTGGTCAACCGCACCCCCTACAGTGTCGCGGCCACCGACGGCGCGGACGGCTCGCACAACTACGGCGAGGACCACTACCCGCCGGAGACGCGGCACCTCGGCCCGAGCGAAGATTTCGACCGCGCCGGTTACATCTTCGTCTTCCAGGACATCCGCGGTCGCTACGAATCCGAAGGCAAGTTCGTCGAGATGTTCCCGCATCTCGACGACAAGAAATCCGCCGCCGACGTGGACCCGAGCAGCGACATGCACGACACCGTGGATTTCCTGCTCAAGACCGTGCCGAACCATAACGGCAAGGTCGGCATCTGGGGCATCAGCTATCCCGGCTTCCTCACGTCGGCGAGCATCATCGACTCGCACCCCGCCATCAAGGCCGCCTCGCCGCAGGCCCCGATGACCGACATCTACATGGGCGACGACACCTACCACGGCGGCGCGTTCATGCTCGCGGCGACGTTCGGCTTCTACACCGTCTTCGGCCCGCAGGACACCCCGACTCCCGAGCCGAAAAAATGGACTCCTTTTGATTACGGCACGCAGGATGGCTACGAGTTCTTCCTCAAAAACGGCACATTCACGGACCTGCAAAAATTCTTTCCAAAAGACAAAAGCTGGGAGTGGGACGATCAGGCGCGCCACACCACCTACGACGACTACTGGAAGGCCCGCAACCTCGCCCCGCACCTGCACAACATCCATTGCGCCGTGCTGACCGTCGGCGGCTGGTACGACGCGGAAGACCTGCAAGGCCCTTTCACCGTTTACAAGACCATCGGCGAAAAAAACCCTGGAGTGTGGAATGGGTTGGTCATCGGACCGTGGGTTCACGGTGGGTGGGCAAGGTACGACGGACACCGTTTGGGTCACGTCGATTTCGCTGCCAACACCTCCGACTATTATCGCAAGTATGTCGTCTTCCCGTTCTTCGAGCAATACCTCAAGGACAAGGAAGACTCGAAGCTCACCAAGGCCACCGTCTTCGAGACGGGCACGAACGTCTGGCGTCACTACCCGAGCTGGCCCCCTCCCGGCGTCCAGCCACGCACACTTTACTTCCAACCCGGCGGTGTCCTATCCTGGCAGCCGCCCGCCAACGCCGCGCCCGACGCCCGGGACGAATACTTCAGTGACCCGGCCAAGCCCGTGCCCTTCGTCGGCTACACCACCCTCGGCGTGCCACAAGAATACATGGTGGCCGACCAACGTTTCGCCGCCACCCGCCCCGACGTACTGACCTACCAGACCGCCCCCCTGGAAGAAGACCTTACCATCGCCGGACCCGTTTCGCCCAAACTCTTCGTGTCCACTACCGGCACCGATTCCGACTTCGACGTGAAGCTCATCGACGTTTACCCGCCGGATTTCGCGCCGCAAAAAGACGACGCTCCCGCGCCGCGCAAGGACGTGGGCGCGCCGACCGTCGAGATGTCCGGCTTCCAGCAACTCGTCCGTGGCGAGCCGTTTCGGGGTAAGTACCGGCACGGCTTCGAGCGGCCCGAACCTTTCACGCCCGACAAGGTCGAAAGCATCGACTTCACGATGCCCGACATCGACCACGTCTTCCGCCGCGGCCACCGGATCATGGTGCAGGTACAAAGCAGTTGGTTCCCGCTGACCGACCGCAACCCGCAAACCTTCGTCAACATCCCCGACGCCAAACCCGAGGATTTCAAGCCCGCCGCCGAGCGCCTTTACCGTAATGCTGCCCAACCCTCCGGCGTCGTCCTGCCCGTCCTCGGCAAACCTTAATTCGTTGGTGCCGTTCTCGTCTTCTCCATCGTCCGCCCCAAAACTCTGTCATCCTGAGCGAAGCGAGAAAAGAGCGCAATCGAAGGACCCTTCCGGCCCGCGGCAGCGAAGCGTGGAACCCAAGCTTACCGCGCTCGGATGACAGACTTCTAACATCTCCGTCGAAATGAAAATCACCGACCTCTTCATCCGCCGGCCCGTCCTGGCCATCGTCATCAACCTCGTCATCCTCTTGGCGGGCTATCAGGCGATCCGCTCGCTCAACGTGCGTCAGTATCCGCGCAGCGACCTCTCGGTCATCAGCGTGCAGACCATCTACGTCGGCGCGAATGCCGACCTCGTGCGTGGCTTCCTCACCACGCCCCTGGAGCGGGTCATCGCCAGCGCCGAGGGCATCGACTACATGGAAAGCTCCAGCGCCCAGGGCCTGAGCACCATCAGTGTCCACCTCAAGCTCAACTACGACACCAACGCCGCCCTGACCCAGATTCAGGCCAAAGTCGCCCAGGTGCGCAACGACCTCCCGCCCGAGGCCGAGCAGCCCACGATCAATGTCCAAACCACGGACGACCAGATCGCGGCCATGTATCTGAGCTTCTACTCGGACGTGCTGGAGCCCAACCAGATCACCGACTACCTCACGCGCGTCGTCCAACCCAAGATTACCGCCGTCAACGGCGTCCAGCGCGCGGACATTCTCGGCGCGCGCACCTTCGCCATGCGCGTCTGGCTCCAGCCGGACAAAATGGCCTCGCTGAACGTCTCGCCCACCGATGTGAGAACCGCGCTTGCGGGCAACAACTACCTTTCCGCTGTCGGTGCGACGAAGGGTTCGATGATCACGGTCAACCTCGTGGCCAACACCGACCTCCGCAGCGCCGCCGAATTTCGTAACCTCGTGGTCCGCCGCAACGGGAACACCATCATCCGCCTCGAAGACGTGGCGACGGTCGAACTCGGGGCAGAGGACTACAACGCCGACGTGCGTTTTGACGGCGCAAAGGCCACATTCATGGGTGTCTGGTCGCTGCCCACTTCCAACACGCTCGACGTGGTCCATGCCGTCCGCAAACTCGTCCCGGAAATCGAGAAATCGCTCCCCGCCGGCATGAAGGTCGGCGTCCCCTATGATTCGACCAAGTACATTGAAAACGCCATCAGCGAGGTGGTCCACACCCTGACGGAAACGCTCATCATCGTCATCTGCGTCATCTTCCTGTTCCTGGGTAACTGGCGCTCCGTGCTCATCCCGGTCATCGCCATCCCGATCTCGCTCGTCGGTGCGGCGTTCCTGATGCTCGCGTTCGGCTTCACGCTCAACCTGCTCACCCTCCTCGCCATCGTCCTCTCCGTCGGCCTCGTGGTGGACGACGCCATCGTCGTCGTGGAAAACGTCGAGCGACATATTCACGAGGGCCAGGCGCCGTTCCAGGCGGCGATCCTCGCCGCACGCGAACTCGTCGGCCCGATTATCGCCATGACGATCACCCTCGCCGCCGTGTACGCGCCCATCGGCATCCAGGGCGGCCTCACCGGCGCGCTCTTCCGCGAGTTCGCGTTTACCCTCGCCGGCGCGGTTTGCGTTTCGGGCGTGGTCGCGTTGACGCTCTCGCCCATGATGGGGTCGCGCCTCCTTCGTTCCGGTGATTCCGAGCGCGGCTTCGCCGGCTGGCTCAACCGCCGCTTCGACGGCATCAAGCATCGCTATACGAACCTGCTCATCAGCACGCTGGAACTCCGCGCCGTCACCCTCACCATCGCCGGCTTGCTGACCGTGATCCTCCTCCCCGCCTTCTACCTGTTTTCGGGTAAAGAACTCGCGCCCAAGGAGGATCAGGGCGTCGTCTTCGGCATCGTCCAGGCCGCGCCTAACTCAACCTTGGATCAGACGACCCGCTACACGGAAAAATTCCGTGAAGACGTGCTTGCCTCTACCAACGAGCGTGACCACATCTTCCAGCTCACGCTCCCCTCGGGCGACGCCGCGGGTTTCTCCGGCGTCGTGCTCAAGCCCTTCAGCGACCGGACGCGTACGGCCCAGGACATCCAGACGGACCTCACGATGAAGGCGTCCAAGATTCCCGGCATCAGCGCCATCGTGGCCACGCCGCAGCCGCTGCCGGGCGGCAGCAATTTCGATCTGGAATTCGTCGTCGCCTCCACGGGCGACCCGCGCCAACTCCTCGAGTTCGGCAAGCAGCTACAGGCCAAGCTCATGGCTGCTGGCGTCAGTCCCTTTTCGCTGCTCGACCTCAAGTACGATCAGCCGCAATCGCAGATCGTGTTTGACCGCGACAAGGTCGCCTCGATGGGCCTGAATCTCTCGCAGGTCGGCGCGGACCTTTCCACGATGTTAGGCGGCAACTATGTCAACCGTTTTTCCATTGAGGGACATTCCTACAAGGTCATCCCGCAGGTCACGCGCGCCGAGCGTCTGAACGCCGATCAATCCGGGAATTTCTACGTCTCCGGCGGTGGCAGCAAGCTGGTGCCGCTCTCGACTTTCGCCACCATCAAGACCACGGCGGAGCCCCGTCAGCTCAACCGCTTTCAACAGCTAAACTCGGTCAAGATTCAGGGCATCGTCTTCCCCTTTGCGACGCTCGATCAGGCGCTCAAGGTGCTGGAGGACGAAGCCGCGAAGATCCTCCCGCAAGGTTACGCCATCGACTACGCCGGAGCCTCGCGCCAGCTCCGCGTGGAGGGCAGCAAATTCGGCGGTCTCTTCACGCTGTCGATGCTGCTCATCTTCCTCGTGCTCGCCGCCCAGTTCGAGAGCTTCAGCGATCCGTTCATTATCCTGCTCGGCTCGGTGCCGCTGGCGCTCGCGGGCGCGCTCGCGTTCACCTTCCTGGGCATGACGACTATCAACATCTATTCCCAGGTCGGGTTGGTAACCCTCGTGGGGTTGGTATCCAAGAACGGCATCCTCATCGTGGAGTTTGCCAACAAATTACAGGAAGAAGGTCTGGATAAATTCCAGGCGGTGGTCAATGCCGCCGCGACCCGGCTGCGCCCGATTCTCATGACCAGTGTCGCCACGGTGGCGGGTCATTTTCCGCTGATCCTTGCCCGGGGTCCCGGGGCGGGTGCGCGCAACTCCATCGGCTGGGTGCTGGTGACGGGCATGATCATCGGCACAGTGTTCACGCTCTTTATTGTGCCGTCGGTTTACGTCCTCCTGGCGCGCGACCGCAGCAAGATGCGCCAGCCGGCGGTCTCGGAGGACGAAGGCCCCGCCGCCGCGCCGCAATTCGTCCCTGCATAAAGGGAGGGCTCTCCGAACCCGCCCCTATTTGGGCCGCAGACCCCGCCGGATTTCCTCTCGCGTCCGGCTCCGCTGCCGCCGCACCTCTGTCAGCTATTCTCACTCCTCCCCGTCATAATAATCTAACCCGTCCGACCGGATCAGCCGTCGCGCGGGCGAACGCACCAGCCACTTGCCGCTGTCCGGGTAATGGCACGACTCGCCGATGGGATTATCCGCGATGACAAAAAAAACCAGGTTTTCCTCCGTCGCGTCGTTGATGATCTGGTGCGCTTCGCCCGGCTGGAAAAGAAAGCAGTCCCCCGGTCCAACCGGCGTCATTCCGTCCTGATGGCGCACGCTGCCCCGGCCGGAAACGACATGGTAGAATTCCCATTGGGCGCTGTGGGAATGGTACGGGCACATCGAGGTGCCCGGCGGCACGTGGTTGAGTTCCACGTCGAAGGGATGCCGCTTGTACAGATCTGTGGAAGTTTCATCCCTTCCCAGTGCCAGCGAGACCCCTTGCCCCATGTTGGAATACTTCCCTTTGGGCGAAGTGTAGGTCTCCATTTCGACCTCCTTGAGGTTGATCTTTTTCATCCCGTCCTTGTATGCAGACCACGCCCGCCATGCAAGGTCCCGGCGGTTGTCCCCAAGGTCTTTCAATTCGCGGAGGATGTCGGGGAGCGCACGCGCCTCGCGTGCCCGCTTTGGCGCCTCGCCAAAGCGCG
>CAHJWO010000204.1 GCA_903642295.1 PVC group bacterium
CGGATTCCCGTGTGGGCTTGCAGAATGAAGTCCACCGGCAGATTCGGATTCTTGCGCATGGCATCCAGCACCACGCCGTAATCCTGCTGCCGCAGGTCGATGGCGACCTCGTAAACGTCGCGCCCGGCGATCTCGCAAAAAAGCTTCCCGATTTCCAACGTCTCGCCGACCCGGTTGGCGAGATTCTTGGTCAACACGACCCCGCTGATGGGCGCCCGCAACTCGGTGCGCGATTGCAGGTATTTGAACCGTTCCAGTTTCGCCAGGCTGCCGTCGCGTTCGATCTCGGCGACCTTGCGTTGCGCGTCGTCGCCAACGGTTTGGAAGCGGTTCATTTCCGCCTGCCACTTGCCCGCCTCCTGCAAGGTCACGGCGCTCTGCGTCCGCAGGTCGTCGTCTTCCAGCTTGGCCAGCAGCGCTCCCTGTTCGACGTACTGACCCTCCCCGACGAACACCTTTTCGATCTTGCCGTTCGTCTCCGACGACACCGACACCATCCGTTTCGGCTGGACGACGCAGTCCCCGTCCACGCGCAACGTCCACGGCACCAGCATCCACAGCAACAGGAGTAAAACCGGCGCACCGATCCACGCCGCCAGGCGCACCCGCTGCCGGCGTTTCCACAACCCCCGCGCCCGGGTCACCGGATGCAGCACCCGCCGGAACGGCACTTCGCGGTGCGTGGTCGCGGCGAGCATGGCGCGGCCAAGCTGGCCGCGCGCCCATTCGAGTTGCCGCAGAGTAATCGACCCGAAAGCTGCGTTGGCGGCGTGCCGCTCGATCATCACCAGCCCGGTTTGTCCCTCGTGCGGATAACCCTGGAAAAAAGCGTAGGCGACCTGCCGCATCCCGAGCGGGTCCAGCAGTTCGGTCCATTCCCCCGCCTGCTCGGGATTGTCCAGCGAGAGGGATTGTGCCTTCTCGGAGACCGGCAGCCGCGCCGCCACTTTACAGAGCGCGACGACGAGTTCACTGCGCTGGTCGATGGTCTCCTGGTTGGAAACGAACTCCAGTTGCCAGCGGTTCCCGATGAGGTGGAACAGGCTGCAACGGTTCGCCGAAAAAAGGTCGGTGAAATGGTTCACCGCCCCGCGTCCGATTTTGACCGGGTCGAGCTGGCCGACAAACTCCCCCTGAAACCGGAGCATGTGCTCGTATTCCTGGTTGCGCGCGATGACCACCTCGCTCTGGCGGGCTTTCAGGAAACTCGTTGCGTGCGCGCAGACCGAATTCAGGAACGTCACCATCGACGGATAAGTCTTGGGATCGCCCGCCGCCCGCAGCCAGACTTGCAGGATGACGCCGATCTGGTCCGCGTCCCCGAGGATCGGGATAAAGAACATCGGGAACGGCGTGGCGTTCATGATTTCATCCGTCACCACCGGCTGGCCGGATGGGGGCACGTCGGGCGCGAGCGCGCCGACGATGAACGGGCGGCGGTTGCGCAACGTCTCGCCCAACACGCGATTGATGTCCCGCCGCTGCCGCTCGTTCTCGTGGAACGCGCTGGTGGCGAAATTGACCTCGGCGATCAATTGGCATTCGCCACGCTCGGCGGGCAGCCAGACCGCGCCGCCCTGGGCGTTGAGTGCCTGCACGACCCGCGCGAGAAACTCGCGGAAAAACGGGACGCCGTTGCGGCTGTTGCGGGCCAGTTCCGTGATCTCGGCGACCTGCTGCCGGATCTGGGACCGCGTTTGCTCTAAAAGCTGTTCTTGTTCCAGCGGAGACACAGGAAGGTGGGTGGTGGATGACCTGCTGGCCGAATCGGAACGCTGTTTAAACCGGCTGAAGGGAAAGATAAATCAACGACCAGGGAAGGGGAGGGGGGGGACAGAAACGCACCCTGCCGCGAACAACCGCCGCTGTCATTCTTCTTTACCAAAGGATTACAAATCCTCGCCTCCGCATCCCTCCATCTCCTTCCGGCATCAGGGGCGCGGCGGAGACTGGATGCCGTTGTCCGAGGCGGCGGGCTGCCCCTTGATACGGCGGCGGAAATCCATCTCCACCTCGCCGAAATTCTGCTCGTGGCGACGGATCATCTCGTTGAGTTGGAACAGCAGCCGCTTGGCCGTCGAAGGGCTCAGGATGATGCGGTTCTGAATCTGGATGTCCTCCTCCAGGATTTTGACGCCGAATGCGTTCGCATTGAAACCGAAGTCGAGGACGACTTCCTCGGGAGTGAGCGCTCCGCGGCAAAAGTTGCTGTAAGTGGTCTGCGCGTCCTTGGTCGAGATCAGTTGAACGACGGTGTTCTCGCCGTTGGGAGCGGGTGCTTCTGAAGGGGTTGACATATAGGTCCGGGGACCATACCGCCGTCCGCGCGGGGTGTCAAAGCGAAGGGCCGCCAAGGCTCCTCAATCTGTGATGATGTCCTTGTATGTCCCACCTGCCGGGATCATCGGCAGCACGTGCTCCGTGTAAGGCGTCATCACGTCAAGGACATACACTTCCTTCGACGCCAGCATCCGCTCCATGGCCCCGCGCAAATCCTCTTTTCGCGTCACCCGCTCGCAGGTGACGCCGAACCCCGCGCAAATGGTCACATAGTCCGGGTAAATTCCCTTCGGGTCCTTCGGATCGCCCAGGAAAGTATGGCCGCGGTTGCTCTTGTAAAAACGATCCTCCCACTGCACCACCATGCCTAAATGCTGATTGTTGAGGATGATCGTCTTCGCCGCGATTCCTTCGACCTTCGCGCAAGCCAACTCTTGCACGTTCATCAAAAACGACCCGTCGCCGTCGATATCGATGACTTCCTTGTCGGGACAAGCGACTTTCGCCCCCATCGCGGCCGGAAAGCCGAACCCCATCGCGCCCAGCCCCGCCGAGGTAATCAACGTGCGCGGCTTGAGGTAATCATAGAATTGCGCGGCCCACATCTGGTGCTGGCCCACGCCCGTCGTGACAATCGCCTCGCCCTTCGTCAGTTCGTTCAACAATTGGACGGCATACTGCGGCTGAATTTTGTCGCCGGTGTCGTTGAACTTCAACGGATAATTCGCCTTCCATTCCTGGATTTGCTGATACCACTCGGGGAAGCGGCCGTGCTCGCCGGTCGGCGTCCGCTTCCAGCCCGCCTGCGCGAGCAGCGCATTCAGCCGCACCAGGGCCTTCTTCACGTCGGCAATGATGGGCAGCCGCACCACCTTGTTCTTGTTGATCTCGCTGGCGTCGATGTCCACGTGAACAATCGTTCCGTGTTCGGCAAATTTCTCGACCTTGCCGGTCACGCGGTCGTCGAAACGCACGCCCATCGCCAGCAGCACATCGGCCTCGTTGACGGCGTTGTTGGCGTACACTGTCCCGTGCATCCCCAGCCATTTCAGCGAAAGCGGATGGTTCTCAGGAAAACAGCCAATTCCCATCAAAGTCGTCGCCACCGGAATCTGCGTCCGCTCGACGAACTCCATCAGTTCCGGCGCGGCGCCGCTCGAAATGATGCCGCCACCCACGTACAGCATGGGCCGCTTGGACGCGTTGATCAACCCGATCATCTCGTTGAGCGCCACCTCGTCCGGCTCCGGCTCCGACTTCGCGTAGCCGCGCAAACTGATCTTGGATGGGAAGATCGGCTGCCCCTTCGCTTGCTGGATATTCTTGGGCACGTCGATGAGCACCGGCCCGGGCCGCCCGCTCTGGGCGATGTGGAACGCCTCCTTCACCACGCGCGGGATGTCGTTGATGTCCCACACGAGGTAGGAATGTTTGACGATGGGCAACGTCATGCCGAATACGTCCGTTTCCTGGAACGCCCCGCGCCCGATCATCCACTGCGGCACCTGCCCGGTGATCGCCACCAACGGAACGGAATCCATGTAGGCATCGGCGATCCCCGACAAGAGGTTGGTCGCCCCCGGCCCGCTCGTTGCCATGCAAACGCCCGCCCGACCCGTCGCCCGCGCATACCCTTCCGCCGCGAACACGCCCCCCTGTTCGTGCCGGGGCAGGATCGTCCGAATCTTCGTCGATTTGGTCAACGCCTGATGGATGGGCATGGAAGCCCCGCCCGGATAAGCAAAAATGGTATCGACGCCCTCACGCTCCAAACATGCAACGAGAATCTCCGCCCCGTCCATGACAGGCCCGCGGTCGGGTCCGGGGGCGGGGGTGTTCGTCGAGGAAGTGACAGGAGCAGGGGTAGCGGGATTCATGCGATAAGCGTCAGGGTCAGCAAACATAGGGATTTCACCCGGACAAGGCAAGGTGAAACCGCAGGGCACGGGCGCAGCGACGCCCGCGTATGCCGGCGACGAGACCACTTCCGACGGGCTTGCGCGAGCCGCTTCGGACCTCGGCGACGTGCTCAATACACCTCCGGCAAAAGTCCGCCGATTTCGCCGATTTTCGCAGATGACCAGCCGAGGGACTGCCTGGGTGGCCTTTTCCTCCCTCCCATCTGCGGAAATCTGCGCAATCTGCGGACGCTTTCCGATTTTTGCCGGAAGTCTAATAACAGCAAGCGCTCAGATGCCCGCTCGCATGCCGATGGCTTCGCGGACACGGTGCATGACGTGTCCGGCGGCGCTGCGGGCCTGGCGCGCGCCGTGGGCCAGCACGTCATCCACGTAGCCTTTTTCGGAAAGAATCTCTTCGCGGCGGGCGCGCATCGGGGCGAAATACTCCCAGAGGGCGGCGAAGAGACGTTTCTTGAAGTCGCCGTAGCCGACGCCGCCCGTGCGGTACTCGTCTTCCATCGTCGCCACGTTCTCGGGCGGGGCTACCAAACGGTAGAGCGCGAGAATCGTGGAGTCGGTCGGGTCCTTGGGAGATTCGACCGGCGTGGAATCCGTCACGAGGCCCATGACCTTTTTCTTCATCGCCTTTTCCTCGGCAAAAATCTCGATGGTGTTGCTGTAGCTCTTGCTCATCTTCTGGCCGTCGAGACCCGGGACCACCGCGGTGCTTTCCTGGATACGCGGCTCGGGCATCTTGAAAGTGTCGCCATAGATTTCGTTGAACTTCCCGGCGATGTCGCGCGTCATCTCCAGGTGCTGCTTCTGGTCCTTGCCGACGGGGACCACGTCGCTGTCGTAGAGGAGAATATCGGCGGCCATGAGCACCGGGTAGGCAAAGAGTCCGTGCGAGGCGGGGACCCCGTGGGCGACCTTGTCCTTGTAGCTGTGGGCGCGCTCCAGGAGACCCATCGGCGTAACGGTACTCAGAATCCAGGCGAGTTCGGTGACCTGCGGCACATCGCTCTGCAGGAAGAAGCAGGCGCGGGCGGGGTCGAGGCCGCAGGCAAGGAAATCCAGCGCGACGCCCCGGTTGTAGTCGCGCAGCTTCTGCGGGTCCTGCACGGTCGTCAGCGCGTGGTAGTCGGCGATAAAATAAAACGCCTCGCCTTCGTGCTGGAGGGCGATGGCAGGTTTCATCGCACCGAAGTAGTTACCGAGGTGGAGCGTACCGGTTGGTTGGATGCCGGTGAGGATGCGTTTCATGGCGGAAAGTGGGAAATTGGAACGCGGAATGCGGAAGTGGAAAGACAAGAAACGAAGCGAGGGAAAATGGCGCGGCGGCGGGGGAGGGAATCTTTCGCAGAGGCCGACTTCAAGAGCAAGAGTTTGCCAGGCTAGGAATGGCGGCGGCCAAGGCGCGGGTGAGCCGGGCGCGGGCGGGAGCGAGGCCGCGCACAAATCCCGTGAACGCAGGGATGCGGTGTGGGCGGGCCAGCAGGTAAAGCGGCAGCGCGAGATAACGCGGGCGCTGGCGCCTGGCGTCGAAGAGAATCCGGGCCGGGACGGGGAACGACTGCGAGGCGGCGTCGCTGATCACTCGCAGGGACAGGATCGGGATGCCGTCCCGCTCGCAAGCGGCGGCGATCCAGGCGGTTTCCATGTCCACGGCGAACGCGCCGGTGGCCGTGTACAGGGCACCTTTGTCGGCGGCGGTTTCGGCTACGACCGCTTGTGTGAGGAGCGGCCCGACGTGCAGCGGCTCACCGGCGAGGGTGGCGCAGGCGGCGGCGAGCAGCGTGGGGTCGGAATGGTTTTTGCCCAGGATCAGGTCGCCCACGCGGGGGGCGGGGCCGAGGCTGCCCGCATACCCGGCACTGATCACGAAGCGCGGGCGCTGTCCTGCCAGGAAGTCGTTGACGCGCTGGCGGCAATCGGCGGAATCGCCCACGCCCGTGTGCAGGACGACGATGCGCTGGCGGCCGAGGACTCCGGCCACCGGCGAAAGGTGGTCGCGGGGCCGCGTGCGGACGGGACTGGCCAGGAGGCGGACGAAATCGCGGCTTTCGTCCGGCAGGGCAAAGGTGACCAGGACGACCGGCGGCGTGGCTTCACTCGTCATCGGCGGTGGGGCGGACGATGACTTCCAGTTGATCGCGGGCGGCCCCGGCGATGGGAGCGGCCGCCGCGGTGGGAAGCGTGTTGTCGGCCAACGCGCGGCGGAAAGCATCGGCGTTTCCGGCAGGCAGATCGACGAACAGATGCTTTTCCCCGGGGTTGGAAACGCCTTCGACCGCCGAGCCGCCCAGCGCCGCCGCCTGCCGCGAAACCTTCTCGGCCCGGGCCGTGAGATGGTCCGGGCGGACCTTGACCTGGATGGGCTCCGGCGTGAGCGGGGCCGGGGCGGGCAGGAGGCTTTCCGCGCTGCGGTTGAGCGCCGCCCCGAGGCCGTTCAGAGTCGTTGCGATGGCAGGCGTGGGCGCGCCGGTAGATGCTTTGGACCGGGGATGTTGACCGAAAATGCCCGTGACTAAAAGCGTGGGGACCGTCACCGCCGCCACCGGCAGAACGAGCAGGATCAAGAGCAATTGGAGGCGCTGGCCGAGCGTGCGCGGGCGGCGGTCAGGATCTTCGGGGTTCGGGCGGGCGGGAACGGTCATGGAAAACAGGGGAAAGTACCACCGCTCCTCCCGACGCAAAGTCCCAAATCGTGCCCGGCGGGCCATGCACGAAAAACCCCCTCGCATGGCGCGGGAAGCCGTGTTAGGGACAACGACCCCCTCGCCGACCGTCGGCGTCGCTGTTCCCCGGTCTTCCTTTCGCACGCATGTCCCGGTATCTCTTTGCTCCATGGCGGCGTTCCGCGTTCATCTTTTGGGGGGCGATCATGCTGTTATCCCCCGTTGCCACTCGCGCGCAAACACCGGCCGCGCAGGGCAGCGCCGCCGAAGGGCTGTACCGCGAGGGCGACACCCTGTTCGACCGGCGACAGTACAAGGAAGCCATCGCCGCCTACGTCAAGCTCATCCAGGGTTACCCCAATTCGGAACTCGTCACGGACGCCCGTTTTCATCTGGCCTACGCGAGTTATCTCACCGCCCTGTTCGACCCGGCGGCGGATGACTTGCGCAAGCTGATCAGCTCGCCGACGACGCCGCCCGAGCTATTGGAACAGGCCGCGCTCTTGCTGCCCCAGGTGCTTTTCCAACAGGCTAACACGTTAAAACCGGACGATGCCGCCCGGAAGACCGGCTACGAGACGGCAATCACGGAGTTCGGTAATTTCATCAACAAATTCCCCAAAGCGGCGGGGCTGGAAACCGCGCTCTACGGGCGCGCCGTGGCATATTACCAGATCGCGCGCTACGCCGACGCCGCGCGCGACCTGCGCCAGAACGTGGCAGGTTTTCCGAACAGTGACACCGTGCTGGACAGCACGTTTCTCCTCTCGCTGACGGTCGCCACGCAGGCCAACCTTGCGCTGAGCAAGGACCCTCACACCCCCGTCGAGACCGATGCGGCCCTCAAGGCCTACGCCGAGGCCGAGCGGTTGCTGGTTGACATCATCAGAAAGCACACAGACATCTCGCTGGCCAATGACGCGCAGTTCCAGCTTGGCGAAACGCTGCTGGCTCACGCCTCCGCCAGCCCGGAAGCGTTGCGCAAGGGGTTGTACGAGCGGGCACTGGCGGCGTACCGGGCCGTCGAACCGAAGGCGGGAATGGTCGCCGCGCAGGAGGCCCGCGTGCGGGGGATCAACGAGAAGCGCATCGCCGAATTACGCAAAGGCCCGGCGGCCAACCGGGCGGTGACCCACCAACTCGATGACCGCCGCCTGCTCGAACAAGGGAAACTGGAGGCGTTGCAGGCCAAGGAGGACCCGGTGCTCACGGCGCGGATCAAGGGCGGCGCGGTGTATTGCAACCTCCAGAAATACGACGAGGCGCGGGTGCTGATGAACGCCCTGCTGCCGTCCATCAAGAAGGCCGATGACGACAAGCTCGCGCTCTATTACATCGCGCTTTCCTACGCCGGGCAGACGCTGACCGACAAGGCGGTGGCGGCCTACGACCGGTTCCAGGC
>CAHJWO010000205.1 GCA_903642295.1 PVC group bacterium
CTCCGGCCAAGATCGCTAGCGGACTGAAGAAGGATCGAGGCTCCCTCCGCCAGGTCGGGATGGCAATCGCAAACATAATGCAAATGCTCCTGGGTTTCATCCAAGGAAGCTTTGGCATAGATAAGAAAACGGAGGAACTCCGCTTTGTATTGCCGTCGGCCATAACCCTCCACAATGTTGGCAGATACGGATTTGACGGCACGGCGCAACTGGCTGCCGGTTTCATAAAGCTCGTACTTGGGTAGGCGCAGGCTGAGGTGGTGGGCCTCCACGCCCAGCTCGTGGGCGGCACCGTATATCTTCAAGTCCCGCCACCCTTTGCTGCCTGCAGCATCTTCACGCACTAGCGAAGTATCGGCTTCCTCTTCCGGCAAATCATAAAGCATCCGCCAGTTTTATCATTTGTTTGCCTTCGCCGACAACGCCCGTCCTGCATTCTGCCAGGACGAACGCCGCTAAATTCTGCTGTCATTCTGAACGAAGTGAGGCACGAACGCAATCGAAAGCTCCCCTCAAGATGACAGAATTTCAAGATGCGTTCGCCCTGTGCATCCTCCCGCATCCTGCATCCTACATCCTGCCTCAGCATCTTGCCCCCTGCATCCTGCCTCCTGCATCCTGCATCCTGCATCTTGCCCCCTGCATCCTGCATCCTGCATCCTGCATCCTCCCGCATCCTGCCTCCCGCTTTGCCGGACGCGTTGAAATTAGGAATTGCGTGCGCTACCGTCCCGTGGAAATTGCTTCCCCCGTGCGCGCCCCTCCGGAACCGGCCTCTTCGCTCATGCGAAATCTTTACACGAGCCCTCCTTTCTATCGTCGGCATTGGTTCCTCGGGTTGCTGGTCGTGCTGTCGGTCGTGGCGGGCCTGGGGGCCATCGCCGCCTATTCGATGCACCTGCATTGGCTCGACAAGGCGGCGGAGTTCGACCTGAGCCTGCTGGGCAAGATGGAGAGCGCCAGCACCATCTACGACCGCAACGGCGCCACCTTCGGCTACATCTACGAGCAGAAACGCGAACCGGTGCCCATCGCGCAGATGCCGCTGGAACTCCAGCACGCCGTCGTCTCCGCCGAGGACAACCGCTTCTACACCCACAACGGCAGCGACCTGCGCGGCATCGTGCGCGCCGCGGTCAAGAACCTGCGCTCCAACAAGGTGCGCCAGGGCGCGAGCACGGTCACCCAGCAGCTGGCGCGCAACACCTTTCCGCTCAAGGGGCGGACGTTCTCGCGCAAGATCCTGGAAATCTACGTCGCCCGGCGCATCGAGACGACGCTGACCAAGGATCAGATCATGGAGTATTATCTCAACCGCATCTACCTGGGCAGCGGCCTGTACGGGGTGGAAGCGGCGAGCAAGGGGTACTTCGGCAAACCCGTGCGGGAGCTGACGGTCGGCGAGTGCGCGATGCTTGCGGGCATCATCAAGAGCCCGAACAACCTGTCGCCGTGGCAGCACCGGGAAGCGGCGCAGACGGCCCGCGATTTCGTGCTCGGGCGCATGGTCGATGAGGGTTACCTCTCGCGCGACCAGTACACGGCGGCGGCAGGCGAGGCGCTGGCCGTCAAGCCGCGTGTGCTGGCCAGCAGCGACTCCTACGCGATGGAGGCCATCCGCCAGCAGGTCATCGCGCAGGTGGGGCTGGACCGCGCCATCAGCCAGGGGCTGAAGATTTACACGACGATTGACGCCCGGCTCCAGAAGGTGGCCGAGGACGCGCTGCACGAGCAGTTGGACGACGTGGAGAAGCGCCCCGCCTTCCAGAACCACCAGACCTACGCGCAGTACTCGGATCGTTACACGGAGGAGATGAAGCGTGCGCTGGCCGCGGCGGCGGCGGCACCCGACGCCAACGGAGCCCCGGGCAACGTCCACAACACGCTGCCCGCGCCGGAGTACCTGCAAGGCGCGCTGATGCTCATGGGCAACACGGACGGCTCGACGCTGGCCGTGGTCGGCGGGCGGGACTTCAAGCACAGCGAGTTCAACCGCGCGACGAATTCGCAGTCGCGGCGGCCGGCGGGGACGGCGTTCACGCCGCTGGTGTACGCGGCGGCTTATCAGAAGGGGATTTTCCCGGGGCGATTGTTCCTGGATCAGGTGATGGACAACCGGCAGGTGATGGTCGGCGGGGAGAGCGGCATCCTCGGCGAGTGGGGCGTGGAGCGCACCGGCAACCATTACGACGGACCCATCCCGGCGGGCATGGCGCTGCTGGAGGGCAAGAACGCCGCCACCGTGCGCGTGGGCAACGAGGTGGGTCTCAAGGACGTGCTCGAATTGGCCAAGCGCGCGGGGGTGGCCTCCCCGCTGCGCGGGTTCCCGGCGACGTTCCTGGGCAGCAGCGAGATCACGCTCGCGGAGTTGGCGTTGGCCTACACCGGATTTGCCAACGGCGGCTGGCGGCCCGCCGCGCCGTTCCTGCTGACCAAGATCGCGGACGCCGACGGCGAGGTGCTCTACCAGGCAAAGCCGCGCCCCCGGGTGCGCATCATCGACGCCGCCCCGGCGTATCAGGTCCACGCCAGTCTGGCGGAAAATCTGCGCGCGGGCCTGCCGAGCCGCTACGGGCTGAAACCGATGGCGGGCGGCGGGAAGTCAGGCACCGCTTACAATTTTACCGACGCCTGGTTTGCCGGATACAACAGCAAGGCGACGTGCGTGGTGTGGACGGGTTTCGACAAGCCGTCGTCGATCTACCGGGGGGCGTTCGGCAGCCAGGTGGCGCTGCCGGTGTGGGTCAAGATCATGAACGCCGTGCAGCAGTACCTGCCCGGCGAGGAAATCCGGATGCCGCCCGGCTTGAAGAAGGTCGAGGTCTGCCGATACTCGGGCGAATTGGCGACCGACAAGTGCTACGAGAACATCGACGGCGAGCGTCGGCGGACCACGTTCATCACGTATGCCACGGCGGCGGAAATGCCCAAGCGCCCGTGCCCGGTACACAGCGGCGGACGCACGGCGGCGGGGATGATCGCGTATTTCCGCGCCTCGGTGCCGCCGGAGGTGGTGGACCCGAACGGGACCGGCCCGAAGAAGGCGGTGGCGGCGGTGGATTTGTCGAACGTTCACCCGGTGGCGATCAAGGCGCCCACGGTGCTGGGCGATTCCACCGAGAAGGACCCGTATGAGACGGTCCAGCCGGTGGTGTCGCCCGACGGAGAGCCGCCGGGCAACGGAGCGGGCGGGTACAGCCTGGCGAACCGGCCCGCCGGAACGCCCGCACCCGAGCGCGAGGTGCGCGTGGCCCAGCCGGTGCAGGCCGCGCAGCCGGAGGTGACCAACGCGATGCCGATCAAGATTGATCCGCCGGAGGCACTTCAGTTTAACTAAGGTAGGGACGGCTGTCCCAGCCGTCCCGTTTGTTTCTGGAGTCGGGGGAATATCGAAGGATCATCGAGCGCCGCTGTCAAACAGCCACGGACGGCCGGGACAACCGTCCCTATCTTAACCCTCGATGGTGTTGATCTCGACCGGCTCGACCTTCACGCCGATCTCTTCCAGCCACGCGATGGCGCGGTCGAGTTCCGGGCGCGGACCTTCCAGCTCGATGGAAACCAACCCGATCTCCTCGTTCACGCTGGCCTGACGGATGTTCGTGATGACCTCGAATTTCTTGCCCAGTTCGTACACGACGGGTTGGGTGACGAGGCGGGGTTGAAACATCAGCCAGAGACGCAACTTCATAGGTCGTCACCTCTAACCGGCCCGCACCCGGTTGTCACCTCGTCATCCGCCGAAATCTATTCCACTTCCGCCGTGGCTTTGCCGCCGTCGAAGTGGAGCGTGATTTTAGAAATGGAAAGCAGGTCGAGCTTTTCCCAGGTCGTGGCCTTGCCCGCTTTGTCGACCACCTTCAGGTCCCAATCCTTGCCCTTGATCTGGCGCTCGAAGTTAATCTTGACCGTGCCGCCGTCGACGAGCAGCCCCTTGCCCAGGACATCTTCCTGCCATTCGTCGCTGCCGTGCGGCGAAACGTAAACCTCGTGGATGTCGAAGCCGGTTTTATTGATCAGGGTAAAATCCTGTTTCCCGGCGTGTAGGTTGGCAACGAGGGCCAGCAGGAGGCCGCAAACGAGGAGGAAAAGCCTTTTCGTGGTCATACCGTTTGAATCGTAGGCGGGAAGTCCGTTGGAGACCAAATTTTTCCGATTCGAGAGCCACCGGATGCCCGTGCGTTTGATCGACGGCCCGCCGCTTGGTGCTACACTGGCCGATGCACGCGGGAATCCTGTCTGGCTTTGGAGTCGCGCCTCTGGCCGGGTCCTTGTCGCTCTGGCAGGTGGCCAGCGTGGTCGGCCTGGGATTCCTGCCGGTCGCCGAGGGCAACGTGGCTGTCCCCGTGGGGCTGGCCCTGGGGATGAGCCCGTTCTCCGCCGTGTCGCTCTCCGTGCTGGGCACCGCGACGCAAACCCTGCTGGTGCGCGGTTTTGCGGGGTGGTTGCTGAGCCTGCCGCGCCTGGCGGCGTGGTGGGAACGCCGCCTGACCGGCCGGGTCGGACGGCTTTTCCGACGGGACGGGGTCGTCTGGGTGGTGTTGGTCGGCATCCCCTGGCTGGGCGGCGTGCCCACCGCCCTGGGGGCGCAACTGGCGGGGATCGGCATGGCTCGTTATACCCGGTGGGCCATCGGCGGGCTGGTGCTGCACGCCGGGACGCTGGCGCTGCTCATCCGCCTGGGCCTGCACGCGGCCGGGAAGCGGTAGAGCGCCTCCCGGCCAAGCAATCGGGAAGCAGTTCCAAGGTCGCCATCCACCTCGGGATCCTTCGGCCGCGCTTCTTTTTCCACAGAGACCAAAAGCGGTTGGAGTAGATTGGTGGCGGCTCCGATGGCGCCCGGAGGTCGCCATCCACCTGGCTCAACCCGTGCGTTGCACCCCCCATGAGAACACCACCCCCTTTCGCACCGCCGCCCGGCTACGCCCGCGTCAAGGCAGTGCGCAACTTCGACGAACTCGTCACCACGCCCTTCGCGGACGGCGTCAACGCCCTCTGCTGGCCGCGCACGCTGCCCGGTGACTTCCGGGAAGTGGTGGACCGTTTGCCGGTCGGCGCGGGGATCGTCACCCTCGATGAATCCTGCCTGGAAGATCTGCCTTTGAGCGACGCGGGCAAGGTCGCCCGGGAGATTCTGCTCGCCGACCAGCGACTGCTCCGGGCCCGCGACCTTTTGCCCAACCTCGACGCCGTGCATGGCAGCGTGCGCGAACTGCCCGAGGGGCTTTTCCCCACGGATGTTTACTCCTTCCATGTCGATAGCGCGACGGTGGCGGCGGACACCTATCTTTGCACCTATGCCGGGGCCACTTCCGAAGGTCTGCGCGACGACGAGGCGCAACGGCGGGTAGACATCCCGGAAACCCGCGCCGAGTTGCTCCGGCTCTACGGCGGGGAGGACGACGCCGATTTCGTCGATTACCTGCACGAAAATTACTTCGCTTTCCATTATGCGCCCCGGGAGCACGCCCGACCGTTTTCCTTCGGTCTGGGCAATCTGTGGCGCATCGCCATCCAGTATCCCGGCAGTCCGGTGCCGCCTTGCATTCACCGCGCCCCTCTGACGCTACCCGGCCAGCCGGCCCGGCTGCTGCTCATCAGTTGAGGCTGTCTTCTTCAAGGGTTGAGATATTGCCGGGCGACGCGGGCGGTCAGGCCGGTGAAGATTTCCCAGGGGATCGTGCCGGATTTGGCGGCGAGTTCGCCCGCGAGGATTTCCTCGTCGCCCTGCCGTCCGATGAGCACCGCCTCGTCGCCGGGGGCGGCCTCGGGCAGGGCGGAAACGTCGATCATCGTCTGGTCCATCGTGACCCGCCCGAGCACCGGACAGCGGCGGCCCCGGACGAGAACCTCCGCGCCGACGTTCGAGAGGTGGCGCGGATAGCCGTCCGCGTAGCCCATCGCCAGCGTGCCGACGCGCGTGGGGTGGGTGGTGCGGAAGGTGCGCCCGTAGCTGACGCCGTGGTGGGCGGGCAGGGTGCGGACGAGCGTCAGGCGGGTCTTGAGGGTGAGCACCGGGCGCAGGCGGTCCTGAAAGGCAGGCAGCGGGCTGCTGCCGTAAAGCATCAGACCGGGGCGCACGAGGTTGCGGCCATCGCGTGCGTAGCCGAGCAGGCCCGCGCTGTTCTGCGCGTGGAAGCGGAGCGGGATGGGAAAGGATGAAGGATGCAGGATGAAGGATGAAGGCGGAGGGGGGGGAAGGTCGTCGTTCGGCGGGAAGTCCGCGGAATGACCGAGGCGGGTTTGGAGTCGGGACATGCGCGCAAGCTGCGCGGCGGTGAAGTCGGTGTCCTCGTCGGGCGAAGGCAGGTGCGTGAGGACCCCCGCGACCCGGAGGGCGGGAAGGCGTTGGACGGCGTCGTAGAGGGCGGGGAAGTCTGCTTCCAGGACGCCCATGCGGCCCATGCCGGTGTCTAATTTGATTTCGACGGGAAAGGCAGGGGAGAGGTCGCGGGCCTGGTGGGCGTAGTCTTCGGCCTCGGCGAGCGTGCTGATCCAGGGCAGGAACCCGTGGCGGACGATCTCCGCGCGTTCGTCGGGCAGAGCCGGGGAAAGGATCGTGATGCCCGCGTCGGGGAGACCGGCGCGCAAATGGAGCGCCTCGGCGAGGCTGGCCACGCCGAAGTTCGTGACCTCGCCGGTGGCGCGGAGGGCGCGCGCGACGGGGACCATCCCGTGGCCGTAGCCATCGGCCTTGACGATGGCGAGGAGCGTGGTTTCCGGGCCGACGGTCGCTCGCACCACGCCGACGTTGTGCCGCAGGGCGGCGAGGTCGATCTCGGCCCAACAGCGGGCGGGGGGCGGGAAGTGGGAAGCGGGGGGCGGATGCAAAGCCGGGGAGGACGCGGTTTGTTCGGGGAAGCAGAATTTTAACGCGGCGGCGCGGAGAAAGCAGAGACTCGCGGAGGCGGGAGAGGAGAAAGCGGGGAGTCCCCTGCACGAGAGGGATTCGTTGACGGTTACAGTTCGTGAGGCTTGCGGTTGCTGACTTTCGAGTTCTGCATTCTGACTTCTTCCTTCGGTTTGGGCAAGGTGAAGGCCACCGGGCGCAGGTAGATGGGCTCCAGCGGGGCAGGCGTGCGCGCGGCGGGCGGCAGGACCAGCAGACCGGCGGCGTGCGGGAGGGCGGGCAGAGCGGTGGCGGGCAGGAGGTCGGCAGCGGTCTCCACGGCGAGGATCGGCCAGGAGGGGCGCAGCGCGAGGCGGGCGTCGAGCGCGGCGCGGTCGGGCAGCAGCACGGGGCCGGGGTCGAGCGGCCGGTGGTTTTCGACGGCGGTGTAGTAATAGGCGCCGCGCCGGGCGTCGCCGACGGCGTGATAGGAGGGGGCGTCGGTTTCCAGGGCGGCCGGCGACGGGACGCCGTGGAGTGCGGCACCGGTGGACACGCTCAGGCCCACGGCGGCGGCGATGGCCTGGCGCACGCCGGAGTAGGAACCCGGGCCGAGGCCGACGAGGATCTGGACGAGGGGCGCGTCGGTCCGGCGGGCGTGGTCCAGAGCGGTCCGCAGGGCGGTGAAGAGTTCGCCGCCGTGGCCGCGTCCGGCGGTGAACTGCGCCGTCCAGAGCGGAGGGTGGGTGGGCGGGAAGTCGTCGTTGGCGGTGGCCAACGCCACGGAGCCGCGCGCGGTCGAACAATCCAGGGCGAGAGTGAGCATGGCGCGGGGGTGGCGAAGCAGAAAGGCGGAAGGCGGAAGTACGGAGGAGAAGCCGGACAGCCTGCCCCGAGCCACACGGCTTTTTTGGTTTTTGAATTTCTGCCTTCTGCCTTCTGCCTTCTGCCTTCTGCCTTCTGACCTAGTCTTCCATGATCCGGCGTCCGTTGCCCTCCAAAATCTCGAAGCGGAACCAACGGGTTGCAGGCGGGAGAAGCTCGGGGAATTTGTCGGCCCATTCGATGATCGTCAGGCCGGGGCCGTCGAGGTATTCGTCCAGGCCGAGCGCGAGGGTTTCGGCGGCGGTGCGCAGCCGGTAGAAATCGAAGTGGAAAACCGGCAGGCGTCCGCCCGTGTACTCGTGAAGGAGCGTGAAGGTCGGGCTGGTGGCAGCGGTGGCAATGGGCACGCCCGCGCCCCGGACGATGCCCTGGACAAAGTGCGTCTTGCCCGCGCCGAGGTCCCCTACCAGCGCCCAGGTTTCGCCGGGTTGCGCGCGGGAGGCGAGGGCGTGCCCGTGGGCGACCGTCTCGTCGGGCGAAGCGGAGAGGAAGGCAGGCATGAGGC
>CAHJWO010000206.1 GCA_903642295.1 PVC group bacterium
TCGCGGTTCGCCTTGAGGTTCTCGCCCAGCAGCGCGCCAAGATAGGCGAAATCGTTTCGCACGGCGGCATCGTCCGGCCAGATACTGAGCATCGCGCCGATGGCCTCCCAGGTGTCGCGGGTGCGGCCTTGTGATTCCAGGATCGCCAGCAATGCTTCGCGGGCCGAACGATTTTCCGGGACGGCCTTCACCACCGCGCGGAACGCCGCCTCCGCCGTGGCGACCGCCCCGGCGCCCTGGGCGTAATGGCCGAGATTGAGCAACCGGTCGGGGTTCGCACCGGCGGCTTGCAGCGCCGCGTTCCAGTGCAGCGTGGAGGCTTCGGGCTGCCCGAGCTGCGTGGCGCACCGCGCCAGATACATCTGTTCGATCATCGGTTCGAGGGTGAACCGCTGCCCTTCGATGGCGTGGCGGATGTCCTGCCAGCGTCCCAGCGCGCCGAGCGTATCGAGATACTGCAGATAAAGCGCGCGGCTCTGGATGGCCCGTTCCGGAGTAATCACCTCCAGGACTTGCGGAAATTGCCCCTGCGCGTACAGCCATGTTCCCAGGGCGGCCAGATCGTCGTTGTCCTTGGAGTGCCCGTAGCGGGTGACGGCCTGTTGCAGCAGCGCCTCGTGCTGCTCGGGCTGGGCAATCATCCTGGCCTGGGTGGCCATGAGTTGCTGCGCCGCCCTGGACAAGGGATGCTTTTCGAGTCGCGCGGTCAGGTTCAACAGCTCCTGGACGCCGGCTTCCGGGACGGTTTGCTGTCGCTCGCGCGCGAGGGCAACCGGTTGCGATGCTTGTTTCAGCAGAATCAGTAAGGCCTGGAGCGATTCCGGGGATTGCCCGCCGTCCGCGATGGCGCGCAACGTAGCCGCGCCCGCGTCGCGTGCGGTCGGCTCGTTCACGCTGAGCAAGCTCAACGCGGCGTCGAGTCGTTCCCGCTCCGCGACGCCCTTCCCCTGGTCGTCCAGAAGCCGTCGCGCGAGCGCCACGGTGGTGCCGGCGTCCCGCCGCCGCGCGGCGATCTGCATTCCCAGATACCAGTCTGCCGGGGTGCCTGACGCCCCGGGCGGCCAGGCCAGGCGCAGGTGCTTCTCCGCCTCACCCGGGTCGCCCGCCAGCAGAGAACCGGTGGCGTAATTGCGCTGCTCGTCGCCGGTCAGGGTGCGTTCCTTTTCAATCTCTTTCCAGAATTTCAGCGCCTCGCGTCCGTGTCCGACCCGCGTCAGGAAAACCGCGGACATCCGCATGACCTCGGGGTCAGAGCCGCGCAGGCTCATGGCATCCTGGAACCTGGAGACGGCTTCGTCGGGTTTGCCCTGGTCCAGCAGCCGCAGGGCGGTGGCGGCGATGCGACGCGCCTGCCAGACCTTGACCGCGCGCAGTGCCGGACGCGCCACGAACACACCCACCGCGATCAGCAGCACCGCCGCCACTCCCCAGACCGCGAGCATACGGTGGCGCCGCCGTTTGGCGACCTCCTCGGGAGTCGCCAGATCGTAATCCTCTTCCGGCGTGCCCGGGGGAGTGACGGGGGAGGAGGGCTGGCCGGAAAGCGACATAGGAGGGATAAAATAGCGGCAAATGACCGGGAAACCAAGTCCGAACCGAGCCGGTCATCCGGCGCTGACGGTCAACCCCGGTTGGCGCTTCGCCGCCCCTCGCTTCTCCGAAAAGCGCATCGAAACTCAACCTCTCGGGCACACGATTTGACCGATGATGCGCCCGCAGACGGCCTCTGCGGCCGCCCCGTCCGCCGCTCCGGTGACGACGAGTTCGAGCGTCTGCTGCCCCAGGTTGCGCTCGCCGCGGCGGACGGCGGCCCAACGATCCGCGCTCGCCGCGGAATCGGTTGCGGGTAGTTCGTACCCCGTCTGGTCCTGCCAGACGATGTAATACACGTAGAGTGGCTGCTCGTGCAGGCGGAACTCGTAGGCATGAACCGGCAGCGTGAACCCGCCCGGCGCGGGCATCGCGCGGACCCCGCCATCCGCGATCTGCCGCAGCCCGCTCGACGGCAGGCAGGTGGTAGGCTGGTGCATGACCGCCAGCGTGGTGGAGGTGCGTCCCGGCTCCCAGCGAAAGAAAAAGGCGGTGCAGGCTCCCTCCGGGGGGCCGGGCGAGACCCAGCGCGCCTCCGACCCCAGATCGTAGCGCAACAGGCTGCGGCTGACCTCGTCGACCTCGATCCGGCGGAAGCCCGGCGCGTCTTCGGGCATCGCAACCGACCAGATCGGACGCGTGACCCGACCGCGCTCGTGAAAGCGATACCACGCCTCCGTCCCGACCTCGACCGCCCCGATCCAGACCAACGCCGTTGCAGCCACGGCGACGGGAACCCATCGCACCCCGGCATCCATTTGCGGCCCGGGCGGCGCGGACTCCTTTTTCGTCTGCTGCGCTTTCTTCGGTTCCAGCAGGCCGTTGAGGAACACCAGACCGACAAAGACGATCACCAGGACGGAAACCCCGGCCGCGTCGTGGTACTTGCTCAGCGTGGCGGAGCCGTGTTGGGCGGCGATCCAAACCAACAGCGAACTGCGGAACACGTTGGCCCCCATCGCCACGGCGACGCCGCCCGCCAGGAGCACGAGCCGCCGCGGCCACGACAGGCGCGAGAGTTCCCCCAGGAACAGCCCCGCCATCAGCACCGTTTGCAGCGAGCGGATGCCGCTGCAAGCCTCGTTGACCCCCACGAGTTGGTCGCGCACGCGGATGAGATTGCCCTGTTGTTCCGCCGGGATGCCGAGCAGGTTCATGAGTTCGGCGGCGATCCCGGCCACCCCATGCTGGAGCCCCTGCACGAGCGCCTGTTCCGGCCCGCTGGGCCACGGCAGCGCCAGCAACAGGAAACCGACGGGAAACAGGAAGTGTCTGGCCCACGGCCGTCCGCCGCACCAGCCTGCGGCACCCAGCGAGAGGACCGTCAGCGACAGCGCATGAAACCAGGAGAGCAACCGCCAGTCGCCGTTGGGCTCCTCGGCCAGCCGCACCGGCAGCAGCAGCGCGAGGCAGCCGGCCACCGCCACGGCCAGGATCAAGCTTCCGGTTCGTCCCGGCGGCTCCGGCGCGGGGCGATCCTTCCAGCGCAACGCGCCGAGCGCGAGTGCGAGCGGGGGCACGAACCAGCCGTAAGCATACTGGTCGTTGACGCTCCAGTCCACGCGCAGGCGGTTCCACAGCACCAGCCAGCCGACGAGCAACACTCCGCCGAGCCACCAACCACCCCGGGAAACAGGCGCGGGGGGTGTGACGATCAACGTCGGGTTTGGCAGGATGGTCTCCGTGCCGCAAGAATATCCGGTCACGGCGCAAGAGCAACCTCAAGCACACCGGCTCGCCAATCGGCACATGATCCGGGTTCTTGCTTCCTACCTCCTTTCTCCCATATTTTCTTTACTCGGGGATTGCTTGCCGTTTGAATCCCGGTCCGCTCCCCTCATTGCGCGGGGAGCCTTGCCATTATGTCTGGAGAACATCCCACCGGAGGCCACGTCGCCAGAGAACCGCGGTCTGTCTCCGTGCGCTTTCTGCTGCTCATTGCGCTTCTCCCCTGCCTGCCGGGCAGCGGGACAACAGCCTCTGCTCAGACCCCCGCGCCCTCCGAATCAACCCCGTCGGCCCAGTTCTCCGAGCCTGCCCTGCCCACGGACCCCACCGCGCCTTCCACGGCGGGCCCGGCCACCGCCCCCTTCAACCCGCTCACCCCGTCGCAGCCTCTCTCGCCGCTCGGCGCGCCTCCGATTCCCGTCACGCCCGCCGCGCCATCCGCCGCCGCGCCCCTCCCGGATACCGTGCGCCCGGGCGGGCCGGGCTCGCCGACCGCAACCCCCGCTCCCGGCTCCGCCGAAGCGGCGGCGACCACCAACAACATCGGCACGGCCCGGCGTTTTCAGTACGCGATCGCCCTTACCCTCGGCTCCACGTTCGACGACAATATCTTCCTGGAGCCTGTCGGCACCGAGCGAAGCGACTTGTATTTCACGATCCAACCGAGCCTATCGTTGGGCTTTGGCGGTGGCTCCGGTGGAACCGGCGCGGATAACCTGATCCGGTTCCGTTACTCGCCCCAGGCGCTGCTCTACGTCAGTCACCCGGAACTCGATACCGTTCAACACTTTGTCGATCTGTCGGGCGTCTATCATTTCGCCCACCTGACGCTGACGGGATCGCTGAACGTGCAGATTCTTGATAGCACGGACGTGGGAAACCCTCATCCCTTCGGCACGACGACTGGCACCGGAATTAACGACGGCACCAGCGGCACGACGGTGAACAACGCCCCGAGCAGCAACGTCAACCTCGACGTGGGCCAGCGTACCCGCCTCAACATCTACGCCGCCGCTCTGGCCGCCAATTATTACGTGTCCGACAAAGTCTCCTACGATCTCAGCGGCCAGTTCACCATCAACGATTATGCGGGCAATCTGCTCAGTTCACGGACCCTCTCGGGCAGCGGATTCTTCAATTATGCCGTGACCGCGAAGACGACTCTGGGGCTGGGCGTCACGGCCGGCTACGTTTTCGCGGACAAACCCAATCCCAACCAGAGTTTCGAGCAGGGCAACCTGCGCGTGAGCTACCTGCCCAGTTCCAAGCTGGTCATGTCGGGCCAGGTGGGCCTGGAATTGCGTCAAGCCGGCGATGACGACGAAAGTCAGGTCACGCCCATCTTCAATCTGAGCGTCTCCTACTCCCCGTTTGATGGCACGGCGATCAGTCTGGCCGGGGACCGCCAGACGCAAACCAGCGCCGTGCTCGGCGGGCAGGATTTCCGAACCACCAGCTTTACCGTGGGCGTCAGCCAACGTTTTTTCCAGCGTTTTTACCTCCGACTGAACGTCGGCTACTCCCACAGTGACTACGTTTCTCAGGTGGCCAAGGTTTCCGCCGATCGCACCGACGATTACTATTTTGCGCAACCCAGCCTGGACTGGAATCTACGCGATAACATCGTGGCCGGGTTTTATTACACTCACCGCGACAGCACCTCATCCCTGAACACCCGCAACTACACCGACGATCAGGTCGGCGCGCATCTATCTGTTTCCTTCTGAAGACCCCGATCACCCGCCTCTGAATGAAAACATTGGCTGGCTGGTTCGGATGCGTCTATGTTCCGCCCCGATGAAACGTCCACGCTTGCTTCCCTTCAACCGGAACCCCTGGTGCAAACCGTGGCTCGCCCTGTGGCTGGGGCTCGCCTTGCTGGGCGGCTTCCGCCCCGTACGCGCCCAGGGGACCGCTGCGTCGGCGGCTCCGGCTGCTCCGGCTGCCGCAACGGCGGCGGTGTCGGCCTCCTACGTCCTTTCGCCCAACGACGAAGTGAGGATCGAAGTTTTTCAGGAGGACGACCTGAGGACCGGCGCGGTGATTTCCAAGGACGGCACGATCAACCTGCCGCTGTTGGGCAGTGTCAAAATCGGCGGGTTGAACCAGGGTCAGGCCCACGATTTGATCACTGAAAAGCTCCGCGCCGACTACCTGGTGAATCCGCAGGTTTCGCTGACGGTGGTGCGCTTTGCCTCCAAGCGTTTTACCGTGCTTGGCCAGGTCAACCGCCCCGGCAGTTTCGAGCTTCCCGCGCAGGAAAACATCGACCTGCTCGAAGCCATCGCCATGGCGGGCGGATACACCCGCATTGCGGAACCGGGCAAGATTACCGTCAAGCGCCGGGTCGGTGAAAAGGAGCAGGTTTTTACCGTCAACGCCAAGCGCATGGCGAAGAATTCGGGCACCGAGCGTTTCACGATCTCGCCGGGCGACACCATCACCGTCGCCGAAAGCATTTTCTAAGAAAGGATGCCGGTTGAGGGTTGCAGGATAAAACAGATGAGTTGACGAAAGCTTGCCATGCGGCACCGTCTCAACCTTCTGCCCTCCCAGCCTGTTTCTCCTCTGCCTCCACCGCGCATTCCGCACCTTTACCGCTGATTTTTGTCTTCCATGGATCATCCCTCCGCCAATGAGGAACCGGGTTTCGAGTCCGCTGAACCGGGCTTCGACTACCGCATGTTTCTGCATCAACTGCTGTCCAAGTCCTGGATTATCGTGCTTTGTCTCGTGGCGGCTCTGGTAGCGGGCGGCGCATACCTCTATCGGACCCCCAAGCTTTACCAATCGCACCTGACGCTGGAGGTGGACATGCAGGAACAGCGCATCGCGCCGGTCGAGGGAATCAACACCCAGAACCTCGCCAGTCTCGACCAGTTGCGGACCATCGAGCAGAACTTGCGTAACCGCACGCTCATGGAGCGGATCGCCCGCGTGGACAACCTCGCCAACAACCGCGATTTCCTGCCACCGTCCGAAGATGGCCGCGCCTATTCGCCCGAGGCCATCGCGGGCGTGCTCTCCAACCTGGTCGCTCCCATGATCCGTCGCGGCACGCGGCTGATTGACGTGTTCGTGGTCCACACCGATCCCAAGATGGCCCAGTCGCTGGCGGACTCCGTCGGGCGCGAGTACATCCGCCAGTCCATTGAAAAGCGCACCAACGGCGCGCGCATGGCCTACGACTTCCTCAAGGAGCAGGCGGAAGGCTTGCGCCAGAAGGTCGCCCAGGACGAACAGCAGATGCAAAAGTACCGCGAGGACAAGGATGCCGTCTCGCTGGATGCGCGCGAGAACATCGTCAGTTCCACGCTCAAGGAACTCAGCACCCGCGCGACCCAGGCCAAGAGCGACCGGATGCGCATCGAGGGCGATTTTCAGAAGATCGAGCAATTCAAGGACGATCCCGACCAACTGCTCACCGTGCCCAGCATTGCCAACCACCCGACGGTGGTCGAACTCCGCAACCAGATCAACAATCTCACCGCTTACATCGCCAGCCTGTCGCAACGCTACAAGGACAAGCATCCGAAAATGATCCAGGCGCGCAGCCAGTTGACCGAACTCCGGCGTGCCCAGCGCGAGTCGGTTTTGCGCCTGCCGCCCCTCCTCAAGAGCGAATACAACAATCTCGTGGCGAACGAAAAAAGTGCGGCGGCGGCGTTGACCGAACAGGAGAAGGCCTCGCTGGCACTGAACCAGCAGAGCATTCCCTACAACGAAATCGTGCGCAAACGCGACGCCGACAATGCGCTCTCGGAGTCCGTGTCCAAGCGCCTCCGGGAAACCGATTTGACCAAGGATATCCAGGCCGACCCGGTGCAGATTGTGGAACCGGCCACCTTTTCACCCATTCCCGTCAGCCCGCTGCCGTTCCGCACGATCCTGATCGCTCTCGCGTCCGGGTTGGCCTTGGGGGTCGGCATCGTCGCGGTGCTCTATTTCCTCGACCGCACCATCAAAACGGTGGATCAGGCCGAGCATTACCTCGACCTCCCGGTGTTGGCCGCCGTGCCGGACATGAAAGGCCCGGCGGAGAAAAGCTACCTGCTCATGGTCAAGGAACCCGACGCCACGGCGGCGGAGGCGTTCCGCACGTTGCGCGCGGGTCTGGGGCTGCTCGGGCCGGAGAACGAGCGGAAGGTTTTGCTTTTTACCAGTGCCGTGCCGAGCGAGGGCAAGAGCTTCAGTTCCACCAATTACTCCGTTTCGCTCGCGCAGCAGGGTTACCGCACTCTCCTCATCGACGCCGACCTGCGGCGTCCATCGATCCACAAAATATTTGGAATGCAGCGTGGACTGCTCGGCGTCACCGACTGTCTCGTGGGCCGCGTGGACCTGAAAAGCGCCGCGCATCCTTGCGAGATCGAAAACCTGTTCGTCCTGCCCGGCGGCACCAAGGCGCCTAACCCGGCGGAACTCCTTTCCAGTAAGAGCTTCGCCGATCTCGTGGCGCAGGCCGTGCGGGATTTCGACCGGGTGGTGATCGACAGCGCGCCGGTGCTGGCCGTCAGCGACACGCTGATCATCACTCCGTTCGTGCAATCGTTGTGCCTGGTCGTCCGGTCCGGGCACACTCCACGCAACGCCGTGCAGCGGGCCATCAGCCTGCTCGACGGGGTGGACAACCGTCCGGTCGGCGTGGTGCTCAACCGTCTGCCGAGCAAGACCGGCATCGGATATTACTACTATTACAGCGACCACGGCTATGGCGGAGGTGTTTACGGGGCTCCGGCGGTGAGCGCGAAAAAGGGATAGCGCGGTTGGCAAACCGCTCGCTCGACGGCGCTAGAGCGCAGCCCGATTGGATAAGCCTTGCACCGACCCCTCCCCCAAAGTCTGTCATCCTGAGCGAGTGGAACGAGCCGAAGGACCTTCCACCGTCGAGGGCA
>CAHJWO010000207.1 GCA_903642295.1 PVC group bacterium
CTGTTCGACCTCGAACGGCACTTGCGCGAGCGCGGCTGCGCGCTGTACCGCGAAGGCTCCCGGCACGCCGTCTGGTGGAATCCCGTTACCCGCAAGACCTCCGCCGTGCCGCGTCACCGCGAGGTCAAGAATCCGACGGCCTGGGCGGTGTGCAAGGCGTTGTAGATTCCGAAGCCTTGAGGGAGGTTTCCTCGTTCCCGAGCGCCAGCTTGGGAACGGACTTGCCTCGGCGCGTCTTTTTGCCCTATCATGGGCAAAGGAGGCTGGAGCTTCGCAAGCAATCGCGTTCCTTAAATCGGAGCGTCGGAACGAGAAATAACGAAGCAATCACACGCTTATGCCCGAAAATCTCACAGAACGACAAAAAGCACTTGCGCGTTGGATTGCCGAATCTATTCAAACCGGAAAACTTGATGAATCGTTCCATGCTGTTTGGGGTACTGGCTTATCACCCAATCAATACCCGATACTAATTTGGAGAGAAGGCGATTGGACTATCCCAGAATTCACTTACGCTGAATTCATAGCATTAAAAGAGGATAATTTGCTACGCATGGCTCATGATGGAGGTCATGCTTTTCCAAAAGGTGTAGAAGGGTATGCTCCGACTGATCGTCACTTTAGTTGCACTGTTACAAATCCACTTATGACCACTTATACAACTGCGTCTGGCAAAAAATCCGGTGAGTTGGGTACGCGTACTCTAAGCTCGCTTGATGTATTTATTAGTCACAGCGGCATTGATTCGGATTTAGCAGAGGCTTTAGTCGATCTGCTTCGGGCAGCCATAAATATTCCACATGAACGGATTCGTTGTACCAGCGTTGACGGGTATCGATTAGCCGCAGGGGCCTTAACTGATGAGAGGTTAAAACAAGAGGTGCGTTCTGCCATCTGTTTTATCGCATTGCTAACCCCGGCAAGTTTAAAATCCGCTTATGTGCTGTTTGAGCTTGGTGCTCGTTGGGGAGCAGAATTGCCGTTCCTGCCACTCCTTGCACGGGGAATTACTGGTCATTCTCTTAGCTCCCCGCTCTCCGGTTTGAATGCTTTGTCGTGTTCATCCGCTTCTCAAATTCACCAATTTTTGACTGATTCAGCCGCCGTTTTGCAACTCCCTGCGAATAATCCTGCAACTTATGAGAAATACTTACGGCGGTTGATGCAATTGTCGGAAGTTGCAGTGAGCGGGAATCAAGGACCTTCGGCAAGCAGCCAACGTGAAATGCAGGAGACAGTCGCGTTGTCACAAGCGGCGGAAGAACTCTTGCAGCTAATCAACGGGGAGTCCGATCCTAAATCCAAAGGAATCGTTGTAATTCGTCAGGAAATTCAACCTGGAATCATACATTTTTTCCCTCGCCTTGATTACGCAGGTAAACCTTTGGCATTTAAAGCGAGAGAATTTCGAGATGCACTTAAAGAATTAGTGTCGCGCGGTTTACTTCACCAACCAGAATTGAACGAAAGTACAAATACCGTGACTTACGAATTCCGGGGCGGAGAAGGTCAAAGCAACTGATACGGATCAACATCCACCGCCACGGCTACGTCCACGGGCAGTTGCAGCTTGGCCAACACCGCCTTGACGTGGCGGCTGAGTTTGAAGGCGCTGCGTCCGCGCAAGAGCAGATGGTAGCGATACTGCGTCTTTAGCCGCTCCAGCGGGGCGGGGACGGGGTCGCCCAGCGTCGCGCCTTCAGGCAGGTTTTCCTTGAGGCGGCGGTGCAGGGTTTCCGTCGAGAACTTGCCGCGTTCCTGGTGGGAGCATTTGACCGTCAGCAGGACCATGTGGACGAAGGGCGGGTAGTCAAACCGGTTGCGGAAATCGATCTCCTGCTGGTAGTAGTTGTCGAAATCGTGGTGGCGGGCGAACTGGATCGACGGGCTGTGGGGCGTGAAGCTTTGCACGAAAACCTCGCCCTCCATCTCGCCACGTCCGGCGCGCCCGGCGACCTGCGTGAGGAGTTGGAAGGTGCGCTCGCCCGCGCGGAAATCCGGCAGATGCAGCGCGAGGTCGGCGTTGATGATGCCCACGAGCGTCACGTTCGGGAAATGGAGGCCCTTGGCGATCATCTGCGTGCCGATGAGGATGTCGATCTTGCCCGTGCGGAAGGCGTTAAGCGTTTCGCGGAAGGCGTCCTTTTTCGTCATGGCGTCGGCGTCCATGCGCTTGATGACGGCCTGCGGAAATACCTTGGTGATCACGTCTTCCACGCGCTCGGTGCCGAGCCCGGCCTGCCGGATCTGCGGGTCCTGGCACATGGGGTTGGGGCAGACGCGCGGCACGCTGGCCTGGTGGCCGCAGAGGTGGCAGACGAGCCGGTTGGCGGCGCGGTGGAAGGTCAGCGAGACGCTGCAATCCACGCAGCGGCAGACGTGGCCGCACGCCGGGCAGACGAGCGAGGTGGCGAAACCGCGTCGGTTCAAAAAGAGGATGGTCTGCTCCTTCTTCTCCAGGCGGGCGGTGATGGCCGTGCGGAGTTTTTCGGACAGGACGAGTGGGCCGCCTTTGGATTTCTGGCGCTGGCTTTCCTGGCGCAGATCGACCACGCGGATGCGCGGGAGCTGGCGGTCGTCCACGCGCTGGGTGAGTTGGGCGAGGTCGTATTTGCCGGTCTGCGCGTTATGGAAGCTCTCGATAGAGGGCGTGGCGCTGCCGAGGACGACCGTGCAGTTTTCCAGGCGGGCGCGCAGGACGGCGAGGTCGCGCGCCTGGTAGCGGGGGGCTTCCTCCTGCTTGTAGCTCGTCTCGTGTTCCTCGTCCACGACGATGAGGCCGAGGTTGGCGAGCGGGGCGAAGACGGCGCTGCGCGCGCCGATGACGATGCGCGCCTTGCCGCCGTGGATCTTGTGCCATTCGTCGTGGCGCTCGCCGTCGGAAAGGTGGCTGTGGAGGACGGCCACGTCGAGTTGGTTTTGCGAGAAACGGCTCTTGAAGCGTTCGACGGTCTGCGGGGTGAGCGAGATTTCCGGGACGAGGACGAGGGCGGTCTGGCCGCGCTCCAGGGCGAGGGCGATGCTCTGGAGGTAAACCTCGGTTTTGCCGCTGCCGGTGACGCCGTAGAGGAGGACAGGCTTTCTGTCCCCAGCGGCGGGGATGTCCATCGCGGCGCGGACCGTGGCGAGGCAAACGGTTTGTTCGTCGGTGAGCTTCTGGGCGGAGTCCCCGAGGAAGGTTTCGTTTTCGTAGGGGTCGCGGTCCACGGCGGTGGCGGTGGTGGCGACGAAACCGGCTTTGACGAGGGACTGGATGGTAGCGTGGGTTGCGCCGCACTCTTTGCACACGTGGGCGACGGGGAGGGGAACGGGGGAGTCGGCGAGTGCGGCGAGGATTTCGGCCTGGCGGGGGGCTTTCCTCGTGATGGCGGCGAGTTCTTCGGCGGTGGGCGGGCGGACGAGCCTGGCGAAGAGTTGGGTTTTGTGGGTAAGTTCGGCGTCGCGGATGACCTGGGGCAGGACGCTACGCATCGCGGTTTCCACCGGGCAGCAGTAGTAATCGGCCATCCAGCGGGCGAGGTCGATCAGGACCGGGCTGATGACGGGCTTGTCGCCGATGACGGCGTTGAGGGGGCGAAGGCTGGCCTCGGGAACGGGGGATTCGTCGGGGAGATCGACGACCGTACCGATGGAGGCGCGGTTGCGGAAGGGCAGGCGGACCCGGCTGCCGACCTGGACGCGGCCCGCGAGGTTATCCGGGATCAGATAGTCGAACTCCCGGTCGGCGGAGCGGTCCACGATGACGCGGGCATATCGGGCGGGGGGCTGCATGGGCGCGAGAGCGGGGCGGAACGAGCAGGCAATCTACCAGCGATTGAGGTCATCGGAAAGTCGCGGCGTGGCTTCTCCCGGTTTGTCGTCACCACGGAACGCCATGCGTGTACCCTGCGGAGAGGTCCTTCGACTAAACATCTGCGAAATGGAATCCCGGTGGATGGCGATCTCCGAGCGCCCTGTGTTCCCTGCGGCGCAGCCGCCATTCTTCCAGGCCTTTTAGACCGCTGCGCGATACCGAAAACCTGGCGCTCGGAGCTCGCCATCCACCTGGGAACCCTCTCGTACATACTTAGGCTCGTGCCGCGCGCCGCTCAGAATGAAAGAATTTTTAGGCACGCCAGTCCTGCGTTTTCGAAGGGACGGCTTCCATCCGGTGAACGGACGTGGTAGGATGCCCAAAATGCTGCGGGTCATCTGGTCGTTTATCAAGGTGTTGGTGGTGGTCGGGGTGTTCGCGGGGGTGGGTATCGGCGTGTTTCTGTGGCGGTCTTCGAACCCGAAATACGCGGTTTACGAGCTGGCTTATCACGCGCGGCTGCACCGCTATGACGACCAGATTCAAGCGGTGGCCAAACGGCGCGGAGTCGATCCGATGGTCGTCAAAGCCATCGTCTGGACAGAGAGTCGATTCGACCCGGGAAAGACCGGCGCGGACGGTGAGCGCGGGTTGATGCAGATCACCGACGCCGCGGCGAAGGAATGGGTCAAGAGCGAGAGGATCGCCAGCTTCGTGCCCGAGGATTTATTTGATCCAACGGTGAACCTGGACGCCGGGTCGTGGCTGCTGGCGCGGGCTTTGCGGCGCTATGAAGGCAAGGATGATCCGCTGCCGTTTGCGCTCGCGGAATACAACGCCGGGCGGAGCCGGGTGGCCAAGTGGACTGGCGAACGGGACAGCAGCGATCCGAATAACCATGCCAGCAGCCAGGAACTGGTGGCGGCCATCAACATTCCCAGCACGAAGAAGTACATCGAGACCGTGCAGGAGCGGGTCCGCTATTACCACCAGCGCGGACAGCTTTGAACGTCGGAGTGATCCCCGGTCGGACCGAAACGGTCAGGGCGCGGGAGTGCTGGAAAGCACTTTCGGGTCGGAGAAGCCGGTGCCCGGCTTGTAGCTGATTTCCACCAGGGAGCGCGTGGACGGGCCGCCGGGCCAGTTCTGGCGGATCGAATCGGCGACGTAGCCATCAACGGCGTTGGAACCGCTGCTGCGTACAAACTCGATGGTAGTCACGCGGCCGGTGGCGTCGGTAGTCACCTGGGCCTGCATGGTCGAAGCCTTGGCGGTGCCATGCTTTTGGGGCTTCTCCACCGGGGCATCGAGGTGGGAGCCGCTGCCATAGTTATGGATGAAGTTGCAGCCGGCACCCGCGAAGATCATGGAAGTGAACAGCGATAGGCGGACGATAAGCATCTTGGCAATCGAGAGGGGCGGGCGGATGCTCATGTCGGTGTAATTGGAACGGCAGGACGAGGGAAAGGTGAGATCGCTGGGGAACGCAATGCGGTTTGTAACAAAAGCTCCCGCGTCCCGCAACGCCCAATCCCGGAGAAATTTGGGTGACTAACCGCCGGTTTAGATGTCGAATGTCCAGAGCGCATCGAGGTCGGTGTCAGCACGACGATCAGCGAGGCTTTTCTTGGAAAGGATTTTCGGTTGAGTTTGTTCCGCGAGGACGAGCGAGTCCGGCGGGACGCTCTGCGTCAGAAACACGTTGCCGCCGATGGTGCTCCCGGAACCAATCAAGGTATCGCCGCCGAGAATGACCGCGTTGGCGTAAATGGTGACGTTGTCACCGATGTCGGGGTGCCGTTTGCCGCCTTTAACGAGGCGACCATTTTCATCCTTTTGAAAGCTCTTCGCGCCGAGTGATACACCCTGGTATAATTTGACGTGCGTGCCGATCACGCTGGTTTCTCCGATGACTACGCCGGTGCCGTGGTCGATGAAGAAATGGCTGCCGAGTTGCGCGCCCGGGTGGATGTCGATGCCAGTGCGCGAGTGCGCCCACTCGGACATCATCCGTGGAATGAGCGGCAGATCCTTCTGATAAAGCACGTGCGCAAGACGCTGGATGGCGACCGTTTCCAGCGACGGGTAGGCCACGATGATTTCCTCCAGACTATGGGCCGCCGGGTCGCCTTCGTAAGCGGCCTCCACATCCGTGCGCAGGACCTGCCGGATGGCGGGAAGCTCCTCGAGAAAAGCGGCCACGATCCCGTGGGCCAACTCCACCGGGCAGCCGCCGGGCAGCCGGGTGCGCAGACTCTTGCAGATTTCGTCGCTCAGGCGGGCCGTCAGATCGCGCACACGGCGAGTGGTGATCTCGCGCAGGTCGGTGGAAAGGACGGGTTGTTCGTCGTAAAAGCCGGGGAACAACAGTTGCAGCAACGTCTCGCAAATGGCGCCAACGGCCCGTTTAGACGGGACGTTGACCACTTCGATGTTGTTGATGCCGCCGACGTGCTGATAGCTGGTCAGCAGGCGCGACGTGAGACGGGGCAAGCTCTGATCCATACGGTCGCAGTTACTGTCGGGCAGTTTGGCGGCGGATCAACCCCGCCGCTGGCCGACCGTTAGTCAGGCCGCGCCGTCCGCACTTTCGCAGAGGTAGGCACGACCCTGGTTACCGGTCCGCGCGGTGTATTTCTCCTCCAAATGACGGGCGATTTCCTCGGCGCGCTCCGCCTCGACCAGAGAGATCGTCGCTCCGCCGAAGCCGCCCCCCGTCAGGCGGGAGCCAAGCACGCCGGGTTCCTCGTGGGCGAGATCGACGAGCACGTCCAACTCGGGGGTGCTGTTCTCGAAGTTGGTGCGACTGCTGGCGTGAGAGGCGAACATCAGCTTGCCGAATGACGCGCCGTCTCCATTGCGCAGGTAGTCGATACCGGCAAACACGCGTTCGTTCTCGCCGACCACGTGCGCGGCGCGACGATAGACGAGGTCGTCCAACTGGCTGCGGGCGGCTTCGAGATGAGCGGCGGTCACGTCACGCAAGGCCGGCACACCCAAGGCCCGCACGGCGGCAAAACATCGTTCGCGGCGTTCATTATATTCGCCGCCGACGAGGCGATGCTCGACCCCCGTGTGGAAGACCAATAATTCGGTTTGGGGCGGCAGAGGAATGTTTTCGACCTTTTCAGAACGGCAATCCAGATAGACGGCCTGGCCGCGTTTGCCGAAGATAGACGAAACCTGATCGAGCAGTCCGCACTTCACGCCCACGAAATCGTTCTCAGCACGACGGCAAAGCTTCGCCAGTTCCATGGGCGCAATTTCAAGTGAGAATAGTTTCATTAACAGACACGCGGTGGCCACTTCCAACGCGGCACTGCTCGAAAGGCCCGCGCCAGGCGGCAGATCGCTGGAAATGCGCATCTCGAAACCTTCGACGGGATAGTCGGCTTCCCGGAGGCAGGACGCGACACCAAGCGGATAGTTTGCCCAGGAAGCATCTCCCGTTTGTTTGTCCAGGCGTGAGAGCGGTTCGCAGACGGCTTGCGGCGAGATGGTAGAATGCAAAGTCACGTTTCGATCCGCCCGCACCTCGCCCTGCACCGTGACGGCAAAGTTAATTGCGGCGGATAAAACGACGCCGTCATTGTAATCGGTGTGGTTGCCGAGGAGTTCGACGCGGCCGGGACCACGGGCAGAGAGGGAGTTCATAGACTACTCGTTTAGCCGATAAACGGTCTCAGCGAAAGCACAAAGCATCGCTTCGACCGCACACGTTCCTGGGAGAAAAGATGATGATTAAATTCACAGGAGCGCCCCGATGCTAGCCGTTGTTAATATCGCTTGCATATTGATTGCATCCATCTAACGTGGCGGCAAATGTCCATCTCCAAATCATTGCTGCGTGCCGCTAAACTCCAAGAGAAGATTGATCTTCTGCGTGGTCAACTCTCCGATCTGCTCGACCAAGCGCGCTCGGAGATCTCCGCCGGGTCCGTGGAAGAAACTACCATCCCGGTCCGGCGTGGCCGCGCAAAGATGCTGAAGAGTGTGCGTGGTTCGCGCAAGGCCGCCGTGACCCGCCCGGCAGCGCCGCAAAAGCCGGCTGGACGCGGAAAATCCGCGAAGGTCGTGAAAACCGGGCGGCGCTCGCCGTTGGCGGGGCATAAACGTGCCACCTCTCCGTCCGGCCCGCTGGCCCCGGCGGTGGTCAAGGTGTTGCAAACGAACAAGCAGCCGATGAACGTCCGCGATATCCTCGACGGCCTGCTCGGCGACGGGTATAAGTTTAATTCAGCGGAGCCGAAAAAAAACCTTGCCGCGCGCATCTACCGTTTGAAGGGTGTGAAGCAGGTTAGCTCCGGTTTGTTCGGATTGGCGTGAGCCGGTTTGGGTTGGACTTCATTCAGAATGATGAAATGTAGGCCCGCCGGAAGGCGGGCCTTTC
>CAHJWO010000208.1 GCA_903642295.1 PVC group bacterium
CCCTGCCGCCGGTCGCCTACCATCTCAACGCCGCCCTGACGAATTGGGCCTACGAACTCACCAGGGAAGTTCCGCTCCTCGATGGCGACAAGCTCAAGGAGAGCCGCGCCCGTTACACCGAACATCCGAACGCCCGCCGCCCCCCCTTCGTGCTCAGGGGGGATACCCTGTCCGCCAGTACCTTCTGGCATGGCAAGCTTCTTGACCAATGGGCCAACGACTGGACCCGGTATTGGACGGACAACCAGGGCAACTACGTGACCACGGCGATGGAGGACAGCGGTACCCTGCAATCTCTGACGAATCTTTCCCACGCCGGAAAAGTGGACCTCGCCCGCGTCATGGTGCTACGCACCGCCAGCAACTACGACAGCCCGCCGCCCGGGCGCACCGCCGCCGAAAACTTGGCCGAGGAAAACAGCGGCCTTTATTCCGCGTTCATTCCGAGTCTGGAAAACGCCTATCGCGTCGGCAGCCGGGTCCTCCATGAGCTGACAAATCATTGGGACCGGTACGAAAATAACCCACCAAAGAATGAAAGGATTGAGAATATTCTCATCCCAGAAAAATGATCTCAATCACGTTTATCAAACATCATAAATCAGAGTTGCGGCGAAAAACCGTCCGGTCTGTCCCCCGATTCTCTGCGTCATCTGCGACGCTTGCGACACCTGCGACTTAAACCCGGCTTTTGCGACATTTGGCGCATCATAAATTCCTAACCGTCAACCCTCTCCCGATTCTTGATGCTCGAACACTTCTTCCGCCTGCGCGAAAACGGCACGAACGCCCGCCGCGAGGTCATTGCCGGATTGACCACCTTCGCAGCGATGGCTTACATCCTGGCGGTCAACCCGGCCATCCTGGCCCTGGCGGGCATCGACAAAGGTGCGGTGATCACCGCCACCGCCCTGGCGGCTGCCTTCACCACGGTGGCGATGGGTTTGCTGACGAATTATCCGGTCGCGCTCGCCCCCGGCATGGGGCTCAATGCCTTCTTTGCCTTCACGATCTGCGGTGCCTACAAAGTTCCCTGGCAGGCCGCGCTCGGACTCGTGTTCTGGGAGGGCGTGCTCTTCCTGCTGCTCACCCTGACGGGCGTCCGCCAGAAGATCGTGGAGGCCATTCCCGCCAGCCTCAAGGTGGCCATTGGCTGCGGCATCGGCTTGTTCATCGCCTTCATCGGACTCAAGAACGGCGGCATCATCGTGGCCAATCCGGCCACGCTCGTCGGGTTGGGCGACCTGTCCAAACCTGGACCATTGCTCGTTCTCTTCGGCATTTTGCTCACCGCCGTGCTCATCCTCCACCGGGTGCGCGGGGCGATCATCCTGACGGTTTTGGTGCTGACTTTGGCCGGTCTCTTCCTGTCCGGTCCGATTTCGGCGGACGGGACGAGGCCGGCCCTCACCGTGGCCCCGCACTCGCTCATTTCCGCACCGGCCTCGCTGGTTCCGACCTTTCTCCAACTGGATTTTGCGTACCTCTTTACGCACTTTGCAAAAACCCTTCCGTTGCTATTGACGCTGCTCTTCGTGGATCTCTTTGACAACGTCGGCACCCTTCTGGGCGTCTGCAAACGTGCTGGCCTGCTCGACGCACAAGGCAACCTACCACGCATCGGGCGCGCCCTCGCCGCCGACGCCGGGGCGGCCATGTTCGGCGCGTGCCTCGGCACCAGCACGACCACCAGCTACATCGAATCCGCCGCCGGGGTGGAGGAGGGGGGGCGCACCGGTCTGACCGTCCTTGTGACCGCCGCCTGTTTCCTGCTCGCCCTGTTCTTCACCCCGGTCATCAACGCCATCCCGGAGTTGGCCACCGCTCCGGCGCTGGTCATCGTCGGGGTGTACATGATGCAAGGTGTCCTGGAGATCGACTTCAAGGACTTCGCCGTGGCGGTCCCCGCCGTGCTGACCATGCTGGTGATGCCGCTGGCATTCTCCATCAGCGAGGGCATCGCGGTCGGATTCGTGGTGTACGCGATCCTCATGCTGGCCGGCGGACGCGGGCGGCAGGTGACCCCGCTGGCCTACGTGCTCGCGGCCCTGTTTCTCGCGCACTTCGTTTTTCGCCCCGTGTGACGGGATTTCCACCATTTCTCCGTCGCCCGATGACCGAACAACTCGCCACGCTCTGCTACATCCTGAAGGATGACCGTTTGTTGTTGATCCGTAAAAAACGCGGCATCGGCGCGGGCAAGATCAACGGCCCGGGGGGCAAGGTCGATCCCGGCGAATTGCCCTTGGCGGCAGCCATCCGCGAAACCCAGGAGGAAATTGGCGTCACCCCCATCGACCCTGTGCTTCGCGGCGAACTCCTTTTCCGTTTCGCGGACGGCCTGCGGCTCCGCTGCCTGATTTATCTGGCGTACGATCTCCTAGGCGAGCCCTACGAAACCGCCGAGGCTATCCCCCAATGGTTTCCCACGGACGCCTTGCCATACGACGAAATGTGGGAAGACGACCGGGAATGGCTTCCGCTATTGCTGACAGGCCAACGGTTTACGGGCACAGTCAGTGTGTCTGAGAACCAGGTGACCGGGTCGAGTATTGCAATCTCGAAAACGATATAGATATCTCAAATATGATATTATCATTTATGATAAAGCGGGGCCTCCGTGCAGGATTTTGAAAGTATTTTAGAGAGAATATCGCAGGGGTAAATACCTGATTTACTCTGTAAACGCCCCCGGAGGCGTCGGTTTGGCGGTTCGAGCGTGCACATCTGCTGCTTAAGCAGAGTTCAGCAACTCTTACCGATCCAAACCATGAAAGCTCTCCAACTCTTCGCCGCCGCCAGCCTGGTTTTCGCGTCTTTGATGACCGCCCAAGCCGGTACCCGTTCCAACGAAACTTCCGGGAACTTCACCCAGGAAGTCATCGACCAGGTCAACCGCGTCCGCACCAACCCGCAAGCATACGCGGCGTACCTGGAGAATTTCCGCAGCTATTACTCGCAGGACGGTATATTCCGCGCCCCGGGCCGCCGGATGCTCCGCACCCACGAAGGCGTGACCGCGCTGGATCAGGCCATCCGCACCTTGCAACACGCTTCCGCGCAGGCTCCGATCACCGCCTCCGACCTCCTCGCCGGGGCGGGCCGCGAACTCATCAACGACCAGCAGCAGAGCGGCCAGATCGGGCACGGTGGCGCGCCTTTCGAGCGGATGCAGCACTACGGCACCTGGCAGAACATCGCCGGTGAAAACGTCGCCTACGGCGCGCCGACCGCCGAGCAGGTCGTTTATAACCTCGTGGTGGACGACGGCGAGCGCAGCCGCGGCCACTTGAAGAACATCCTCCAACCCGGCTTCCGCGTCGCGGGGGTCAGCAAGGGCAGCCACCCGATCTACGGCACGATCTGCGTGATTGATTTCGCCAGCGAGTTTGGCCGCCGTTGATCGGTCGCGCAGGTAGAAAGAGAGTTGCTACAAGAGTTCAGAGCTTCCAGCGCCCGGCCTGGTTACCTTCGGTAACCTGCGCCGGGCGCATCGTTGTCGAGGCGGTCGCCGCGCGGTCGGACCCGGCGGCCAGCAAGTCCAAAACGAAAGAGAGCGAATGTTGCAAGGGGAGTTCCGGTGCATTGGTCGAACCGGAGCAGTAGATGAAGACGCGCCCGAGACCTTCCAACAGGATGGCGCTTTCGGTCAGGCGGACGGACGGAGAGTTTTTATCGGCGGTGAAGTTGCAATCGGCAGCGGTCGCCGCGAAGCCGTTGTCCTGGCCGGAAAGGTTGGCCCGGCAGCGGTGCAGGGGAAAAATGATCCGGTCGTCGCCGTGCGGCACAAAGTAAAGCGCGCCGTCCAGCGTCCACCGGAACGTGGTCTTGGAGTAGGTGGAATGCGGGTTCTTGTAAAACGTCAGGTCCGCTTCGAGGATTTCGAGTTGCGGGACTTCCTGGAGCGAGGTGAGCAGCTTGACGAGTTCCAGACGGCCGGCGGAACGGACGGCACCGGTTTCGGCGTCCAGCCAGGGGACTTCCAAGACTTTCGAGCGGGCGCCGGGGCGGATGACGAACGGCACGCGGCTGGTTTCGACGTGCACGGCCACGACCGATTTCGCCGGACGTTTTCCCTGCGCCGGTGAAAGCGGCACCTTCAGGGCCGTAATGCGGGGGGGCAGTCCATCGAAAAAGGGGAGGAGGGTTGCCAGCCAATCATCGAACTTCCGGAGATCCCCGCCGGGGCCGCGACCGTCCGGCCCGACCCCGATGAGCCAGAGCACATCCCGCCCCCGCGCGGCGTTGGCATGCGCCGCCAACCGGCGAGCGGCGCGGGGCGCAGGCGCAGGCCAACCCGGAAAAATGGCGGCGTGCGCATCGGCCTCGATCAGCCTGCGGCCGGCTGCGAGAGCTTCGAGGAGGTTCAACGCGCGGTATTCCAGTTGACGGGGTGGATTCATGGCGGATAAGGGAAATGGGGAGCCGAGGGACGATGCACCGGGACGGGGCGGGCCGAAAGGTTTCCAGCAGCTTTTTCGCCAATGGACGTTGCCATCTTGGGAGCCTCGGGGGATTGCGGACGCGCCATCGCGGGTCAACTCGTGGCCGCGCGGGTGCTGGCACCCACCGAGCGGCTGCAACTGGTGGGACGGCGCGGCGGCGCATCGGCCAGCATCCTGCACGGGCTGGTCTCCGACCTGACGGATGCCTACGCGGAGCACGTCCCGCATCTGGACGTGGCGCTCGACCCCGAGGAAATCGTGGCGGACCTGTGGATCGTGGCGGCCGGGGGGACCATGCCGCCGAGCGCCGGGAAAGCCGGGGGAACGCGCGGGGGATTGGCCGCGATCAATGCGCCGGTAATGCGCGACTACGCGCAGGCGTTGGCGAAGCATGGCCAGGGAACGGAAATCGTCATCGTGGTGACAAACCCGGTGGAACTGGGGGTCGCGTACTTCGCGGAAGCCATCGGGCGGAGCCGGGTCATCGGCATCGGCGCGTATTCGGATACCTTGCGCTTCCGGCGCGAGATCGCCGCCGCGCTAGGGGTCCGGCGTCAGCGGGTCAGCGGGTTCATGCTCGGGGAGCACGGGGATGGGCAGGTGCCCGTTTGGAGCAGCGTGCAGGTTCACGGGATGGCACCGGAGGAACTTGCCGCGACCGTGGCCCGCCTGCGCCACGGTGCGACCCTCGATGGTTTCACCGAAACCTGCGCGCACGAGCGCCGCGTCGTCATGGAACTGCTCACCGCCGGTCACGTGGCGGCAGCGTTCACCCGGGTAGATTCGCTCGCGCCGGACGTGCGCGTGGTCGTCAAACCCTACGTGACCCACCTTTCCGGCAGCAAAACGGTCATGGCCACGGCCAGCGGCACGGTGGATCTGGTCGGCACCTTGCTGGACGGGCGGGAGGTGCTCATTGCCGGGCAAACCATGCTGGAGGGGGATTTCTACGGACTGCACGGACCCCTCGGCGTGCCGGTGGTCGCCGGGGCGAACGGGATCTCGCGCGTGGTGGAAATTCCGCTGACAGACCGCGAACACGCGCACCTGGAAACGGTTTCGCGCCGGTTGCAGCAACAGGTCGGCGAATGGATGGCGGGTGCCGCGACTCGCGTGACGGCCTGAATGGATCTACTGCCCATGCACGAGACCACCCCGACCTCGCCCGCGAGCTACGCCTTCGTCCTCAAGCTGACCGATCAACCGGGCGGGATGGAAGTGATCGCGGCGACGTTCGCGCACCGGGGCGTTTCGTTGGCGAGTTCGCTGGGCAACGACGGCGCGTTGGACCCGGAGGGCCGGGCCACGGTGATCGTGACATTCGCAGCCACCCCGGCGAAGAAGGAGATCATCCGCCGCGCGCTCGGACGGCTTTCGCGCGTGCAATCGCTGGTGGAACATCCGATTGGTTCACCCAATCTGCGGAAGACGGCGGTGTTCCGCGTGAAAGCCGAGGGGTTCGCGGCGTCCGCATCCGTCGCGGCGAAGCTGGAACGCATCGTCCACGACGAGGCGACCGGTGAGACGACGTACCTGCTCGTGGATGCTCCGACCGTGGTGGACGCCTTTCTGGCGGAACTGAGGCACGGTGGCCACCTGCGAGAAGTGACCACGACGGTGATCGGACTCTGAAGCGGGGTCAGGCACCGCGTGGGTGGCGTAGTCCTGCGAAGGGGCGGGGCCGCACCGTTCCGCACCGACGGTCGGGCGGAACGGGTGTGAGAAGAAGGTTTGAGGCCTGCGACCGGTCCGACCCAGCCGTGCGCTCCATCACAGGTAGAGTTCCGCATCGCCGTTCATCGCGGGTGCCGTTTCCAGCTTCAAGGCGGCGGCCTGTTGCAGCACGTTGTTGCTGCGCATCAGGGCCTCGCCTACCAGGATCGCGTCCGCACCGCAGGCACGTACGCGCCGACTGTCCTCCGCGGTGCGGATGCCGCTTTCGCTGACGAGCAGAATCCCGGCGGGCACCTCCTCGCTGAGCGTTTCCGTCGTCGCCAGATCCACCTCGAATGTGCCGAGGTTGCGATTGTTGATCCCGATGATCCGGGCTTCCGTATCGAGCGCGCGGTCCAATTCTTCGAGCGTGTGGACCTCGACCAACGCGTCGAGTTGGCAAATCGTCGCCACCTCCAGGAAAGAGACGAGTTCGTCCTGCGTCAGCGCGGCAACGATGAGCAGGACAGCATCCGCTCCGGCGGCGGCGGCTTCGTAGATTTGCACATCGTCGAGGACGAAATCCTTGCGGAGGATGGGCAGATCGACCGCCGCCCGGACCGCACGAAGGTGGTCGAGATGACCCTGGAAAAAGCGTTCGTCGGTCAAGACGCTGATGGCGTCGGCTCCGGCGGCTTCGTAGCCAGCGGCGACTTCTACCGGGTCAAAGCGGTCGGCGATGAGCCCGGCGGACGGCGAGGCCCGCTTGACCTCGGCGATCAAGGAGAGGGTCTTGCCGCCGCCTCCTTCCAATGCACCGGCAAAGCTGCGGAAATCGTTGCGTCGCAGGGCGGCGGCGCGGAAAGCGTCGCGTTGGGGACGAAGCGACGCGACGATTTGACGCTTGTTGCGGAGGATTTCTTGCAAACGGCTCATGACGCCGCACCCTCCCGCCGGGACCGCACGGCGTCAAAAAAATTCATGGTGGTTGGTGTTGGAAGCAAGAATCTGCTTGCGGAGGTGCTGGCCTGCTGCTAACCGTGGAGTCCGGTTTCACGCGGGTGTAGCTCAGTGGTAGAGCACGTCCTTGCCAAGGATGATGTCGCGAGTTCGAGTCTCGTCACCCGCTTACCTGTTCATAATGAGCAGGTTGCTTGCGCACTTCCTCATTTGATGCGTGGTGTATGCGGATGCGTACCGCTAAAAGGACTCCGAGTTCCGTTAGGGTTGCGTCCCTGAAAAGCTGGAACAAGAGAGGGGGTGCCTCGACCGTGGGGGAGGGGCCGAGGCCGTCCGATCAGTGAACTCACCTGCGCGAACCCGAGCAAAAGGAACCGGGGGCGATGGCCCGTTCCAGCAACCTGCCCGTTGGCATCACACGGCGGGCCAAGCTCGTCTGACGGTGCGCGCAAAACCGCGTTCGCTGCCACGAAAGCGTGTTCGGCGGACCCGCGCGAGCGGGTGGTGGCGGTGGCGGTCGCGGAAGGCATGAGCCGAGTGGACGGCCTCATCGCACCTGCGTCCGCCGGCAAATACCGCGCGCTTATTGACCTTAGATCTTGACCTTGACCTTGGCGGTTGTCCCCACGGTGTATCCATCTCCCGGTGCCAGCACGAGTGTCACCACGCGCTTCGCCCCCGGTCCCGCTCCGTCGCCCAGCGGCTTCACTTTGATTTTCGCCGTGCGCTTGCCCGCCTTCATCTTCCGCACGCCCTTGAGCATGACGTAATCCGTGCCGTCCGCCGCGCTGCCTTTGACCATGGAGGCCACCATCAACTGGGTGGAAAGGTCGTCGCCTGAACCGGTCAGGGTGAACTCACCCGCACTGCCTGACCCGGCGGTGACTTGCGGCACATCGGCAGTCAAGGTAATCACTGGCAACGCTGGCACGACCGTGAGCACGAGCGAGGCGTTGCCTGTCCCGCGCGCGTTGGTTGCCTCCAGGCTGACCGTGAACGTGCCCGCCGCCGTCGGCGTCCCGCTGTCCACCACCCAAAACACCCGCCGCGCCCGGGCGTAGGGTTCCTGCGCCATGACCTGTTCGACCAGGCGACCAAAA
>CAHJWO010000209.1 GCA_903642295.1 PVC group bacterium
CGCCGGGGCGAGCGGCGTTCTTGCTGACTTCCAGGCTTTACAGCGCCCCGTCGGCGGCTGAGCTTGGGCCGTTAGGCACACAATCCATGCACCACATGAAATACATTGGCCTTTTCCTTTTACTGCTAGGCAGCAGCCAAATGCTGGCCACTGAGGATGCAAGTTTAGTGACCCTTCTTGAGACTGATTCATCCGACGTGGCCTTGCCTCCAAACCAACAAGTGGCGCGTTTCCGGTGGGAGGTGCCAGTGGCTAAGTTGCGAGAAGCTTCTCGGTGGACACCCGAAAGCGGTCCCGTCCCCACCGATGCCCACACGGCGGTTTTGGTGGCAAAGCGATGGATTGCCGGACAGCCGTGGGCGAAGCGGTTTCAGAAGTTTAAGGAAATTACCCTCTCTACCTACCCTGTTTTTACAGGTGTTGATCACGTCGAAGATCGCTGGTTTTATGAAGTAAAATTCGCCGTATCGGACAATGATCGGCTTCAGTGTCCTGAATGCGCGGTGGTTCTCCTCGACGGCACGCTCATTGAGCTTACCGTTGTCGGCCCGCCGGGACCGGTTGGCAAATGACCTTAACCCCAGCCTAACCACGCGCTGCAGCCGACCGCCGGGGCCGGGGGGCGCTGCTTCTGAAGTCCGCGCTTGCTGCGGCCCCGGCGGCGGCTGAGCTTGGATTCGTTAGGCCTAGAACCAAGACCACGTCGTCACGCAAGGGTAGCGCCATGCCATCACCACACCTGACGCTGACCTATGCGGTAGCCGACGAATGGGCGGAGCCTTCGTCACGAATTGTCATGGATGGCCTGCTCGCCTACAATGCGATCTTTTACGACACTCCGAAGGAAAAGAAGTTGGCCATCAACGCTTATGCCGAAGACGGCCGCTTCGTGGCCGGTCTCTTGGGTCAAACCCATCACGGATGGCTCTATGTCGGCTGGCTTTGGGTATCCGAGCCACTGCGTCATCAGCAGATCGGAACGGAATTAATGCGGCGGGCCGAGGCCGAAGCGTTGGATCGGGAGTGCCATCACGCGCACCTCACGACGTTGGATTTCCAAGCGCGTAGTTTCTATGAGCGCCTCGGTTACACGGTATTCGGTATGCTCGACGATTATCCCCGGCCTCACAAACGCTTCTTCATGCAGAAACAACTCGTGGCGCTCGGCTCATCTGGTCCGCCGCACCGGTCCCAGGCCTGACACGGCGCTCCAGCCGACCGCCGGTGCCGGGAGGCCTGGTCTTGCATCTCACGCTTGAAGGCGGCCTCGGCGACTGCGTTTGGGTCCGTTAGACTCCGCTCACCATGCTCCTGTCGCCTCGACTTGCCCGCGTTGCCTTCTGGACCTTGTGCGCGTGCGCTTACACTTTGGCCGTCTGGTGTACTTTGGTTCTGGCGTTTGACCTGCGTCTCCTTCCTTTCCTTCCCGTTTATCACAGTTGGCCCAGGGAGGCTGATTTCACTTCCACCCTCTGCTTGATCGTCTCCGTTGCCCTGGTTCCCTTCGCCGTCTACTTCCGGCGGTTGCGCTTGTATGTCTGGGCGGGGCTGGGCGTGTGGGGCTTCCAGGTTCTGTGGTTCTTCGCTTTCCCTGTCTTCTGAGCTTCCACCCGACCGCCGACGCCGCGTTGACGCCATTCACGGGCCGGTGGAAGGTACGGAGCTTCCCGCCCTGCGCCCATGAAAAAAATCCTGCCCGCTTCCCTGGTCGTCCTGGTGCTCGCCGCCGCCGGGGCATCGGTTTATCTGTTCGAGAAACCCAAACTGGACGCCCGCGCCGCCAGCGCCGCCGCCGGTTATCTGCCCGCCGATACCCTCCTGCTCCTCGCGCTGCCCGACCCCGGCCAGACCGTGCAGGACTGGAAGACCACCGACCTCTACAAGATCTGGACCGAGCCGCAGGTGCAGGCGTTCCTCGCCAAGCCGCTCACCAAAATCCCGCCCGACAAGGAACTCAACGACACCCTGGCCCAGATCGGGCGCCTCGACCCGAAGAACCTCTTCGTCGCCGTGACCAGTCTGGACGATAAGAACAACCAGCCGCACCTCATCGCCGGTTTCCAGTTCGCGGGCGCGTCCGCCGACGTGGACAAGCTGCTCGCCCGTCCCCAGGACGCGCTCCGCCAGCGATTCCCCGCCGGGAAGGCCGATCTGATCAATTACCAGGGCCGTTCCATCAAGACGTTCGCCACGACCGATGGCGACACGCTGGCCTCGGTCTTCGTCGATCAAACCTACCTCGTCGGCAACGATCTCGCGCTGCTCAAGGCGACCGTGGATCGGATCGACCACCACGCCCCCGCCGGAGACGCGACGCTGGAGAAATCGGCGGACTTCCAGGCCGTCAGCGCCAAACTGCCGAAGAACCATGCCACGCTCGTCTTCGCGCGGCCGCAGGTGTTTTTCGCCAAAATTTTCGCGCTCGCCGCCGCATCGGGCCAGGCCATCGACCCGGCGCAACGCGCGGAGGTGGACAAGATCAAGGCGTTCGGCGCGAGCACGAGCATCGACCAGGGCAAGCTGCGCGACACGCTCTACGTGCTGGCCCCCGGCTACAAGCGCGAGCAGCCGCTCGGCTACGGCGCGCTGGCGCTTTCCTCGGCGGACACGATCTTCTACACGGCCAGCCTGCTCAATTTGCCCGAGAAACTCAACTTGGCGGGGCTTCCTGCCGGGTCGGATGCGTCCGCCGCGTCAGGCGTGCCCGGCGCGGCCACGGCCTACGCGATGCTGGGTCAACTCTTCAAGGAGTGGCAGCAGCAGGGCCTCACCTACGAGGGATTCCACGCCGCTTTCGGACGCGAGTTATCCCTGCTGCTCGACTGGCCGGCCAACACCCAACAGCCCGCGCTCCTCGCCAGCCTCGACGTGCGCGACCCGGCGGCGGCGGGCAAATTCGTCGATGGGTTTACCAAAAGCCTGTCCGGGGCGGGTGACTGGCAGACGACGCAGGACAACGGCGCGACCCTGCACACGTTGAAATTCCCGACGGTCCCGTTCGTGAGCCCCACTTTCACGCTCACCGCCAGGCACCTCGTCCTGGGCCTCAGCGCGTCGGGGGTCAAATCAGCGGTTGGACGCGAAAAATCCGGCGGCGCGAATTTCACCACCGGCGAGGCGTACAAGACCAGCGTCGCCACCGTGGCCAAGGGCGATGTGGGTTTCGGCTACCTGGATACCCGCATGGGATTCGAGCGCCTCTACGGCGCGCTCAAGCCGATGGCGGTGATGGGCCTGATGTTCTACCCGCAAACCAGCGATTACGTGGACATCGGCAAGCTGCCTGACACGGAGACGATCTCCAGGCACCTGTCGCCCATCGTGCTCTCGCAGAGTGCGGATGATCAGGGCGTGCTCATGGAATCGGTGGGCCCGGTGACGTTCATGCAGGCCGGTGTCGGGTTAGTCGGAGGCGGTGCCGCGACGGCGATCCCTTTCGCTAAAAGTATGGGCGCATTCACCCATCCGGGAGGCACGTCCGAAGACCCGGCGGAGACGCCCGACGAAACGCCGGAAAGCACCCCGTGAGAAAAGCTTCCTCGAAGCCTCGGGTTTGAACCTGGAAGCCTGCTTACAATAAGTGCCCTAGCTTGAGCTTCTTGGTGTTGAGATAATACGCGTTGTGTGGATTGGCGGGTGACACGATGGGCACCTGCTCGACCATCTCCAACCCGAACCCTTCCAGGCCCACCACCTTGCGCGGATTGTTCGTCAAAAACCGGAACTTCCCCACGCCGACATCCAGCAAAATCTGCGCGCCCAGTCCGTAATCGCGTAAATCCGGCGCGAACCCCAACTGCTCGTTCGCCTCCACCGTGTCGAACCCGTTCTCCTGCAATTTGTAGGCGTGGATCTTCGCGGCCAGCCCGATGCCCCGCCCCTCCTGCCGCAAGTAAACCAGCACCCCCACGCCCGCCTCCTCGATCTGCGCCAGCGCCGTTTGCAACTGGCTACCACAATCGCACCGCCGCGAGCCAAACACGTCCCCGGTCAAACACTCGCTGTGGACGCGCACCGGCACGGGCACGTCCTTCTTGATGGTCCCTTTCACCAGCGCCAGATGGTGCTTGTCGTCCAGTTTGTTGCGGTACAGGTAGAGTTGAAAATCCCCGTAGTCCGTCGGCAGGTCGATGATCTCCAGACGCTCGACCAGCTTCTCGCGTTTGCGCCGGTAGGCGATCAAATCCTGAATCGTGCAAAATTTCAGCCCGTGCTCGGCCTTGAACCGCATCAACTCGGGCACCCGCGCCATCGTCCCGTCGTCGTTGACGATCTCCGCCAGCACGCCCGACGGATGCAGCCCCGCCAGGCGCGCTAGATCGACGCTCGCCTCGGTGTGCCCGGCGCGGCGCAAAACCCCGCCCTCCCGGTACCGCAACGGAAAAACGTGGCCGGGCCGCGCGAGGTCGCCCGCCGTGGTCTTCGGTTCGGCCAGCAGCCGGATGGTCCGCGCCCGGTCGGCGGCGCTGATCCCGGTGCTCACCCCCTCCGCCGCATCGACGCTGATGGTGTACGCCGTGCGCATCCGCTCGGTGTTGGCGGCGAGCGGGGTCATCAGCGGAAGTTCGAGCCGGTCCAGGTCCGCCCCCTCCATCGACACGCAGATCACGCCGCTGGTGTATTTGACCATGAACGCCACGCTTTCCGGGGTCGCCTTCCCGGCGGCGAGGATCAAATCGCCCTCGTTTTCGCGGTCGGCGTCGTCGGTGACGATCACGGGCCGACCGGCGCGCACGTCGGCGAGCACGTCTTCGATGGAATCAAATTGGTGGGCGGAATCCGTCATGAATGGGCGAACAACTTCGCCCATCGTGGCGTTTTTGCAAAAGGGGGCGCGGTGGGAAGGATACGGGAGGCAGGATGCAGAAGGCGGGAGGCCGGATGCGGGATGCAGGATGCGGGATGCGGGATGCGGGATGTTGATCATCCACGATCACCGCAGTGCTAAAATTTCTGTCATTCTGAGCGAGTGTAACGAGCCGAAGGACCTTCCACCGTGGGATACTCAGAAGGTCGCCAACTCACCGTGCTGACACGGTTTGAAGAATAGCGTTTTGTCAGACCGCTGTGTTGGCAGGTTCTTCGGCTCGTTACACTCGCTCAGGACGACAGAAATTTTTAAGGTCACCCCGCAGGCCACATTTCGGCCTGAACCCGCGGAGCATGAATGCCCTCATCGCGGATCGGGTAGGCGGTACACATCGAAATCGCCGATGCGGACCACCTTGACCGGACGCTGGCTCACGTCTTCGTGCCGGAGCGCCTCGTCAAAGACGGGTTTCTCCAGGGGATAAAAGCGGATGAACCACCGGTCGCCCGGGTGCGGAACGCCGCCCGGCGCCGTCTCCTTGAGCCAGACCTCGGGATGAACGAACCGCTCCGGCGGAACCCCTGGGTCGGAGTCGCGTTCGTGGTAGCGTTCGATCCGGGTGGTCGGGTCATCCGCCGGGCCGGGTTCATCCGGGCGCTCCGGGGTGTCGGTGCGGACGACGTAACGCACGGTCTGCTCGCGCAGGTAGAATTCCAGCCCCGCCCAATAGCGGTCCGCATCCACGCGCGCCGCGCCGCGCCGGCGCAGAAACGCGCACACCTCCTGCAAGCTGGAATTCACTCCCAGCCGCGATTCCCGGCGACCCGGCAAAACAGCCACGGTCACCATCGCCACCAGCGCGAACCCCGCCGCAGGCAGCCACCACACCCCCCGCCAACCGCCGTCCGCCGGGGCCGCCCCCGCCACGGCCCGCGCCATGAGCAACGCCGCCCAGGGGGCCAGCGTCAGCGTGTAGCTCGGCAGCTTGGAACCCGCCAGTGAGAAAATCAGCAGCCCCGTCAGCACGATCCAGCCCTCCACGCCCAGCCGCTGCGTCCACTCCACTCGCCCAAGACCCCCGAGAAGCCGCCCCCGCCCGCGCCATCCGGCCCACGCCGCCACCGGCCACCAGGGCAGCCAGGCCCAGAAGCTGAGCGGCACATAATACAGCAGCGAGCCGTGGCGGCCATCCACGCGCCCCGCCAGCCGCCCCGCCAATTCGCGCCCGAAAAAAAACGATTTCAACTCGGGGTACCGGCCGAGCATCGACAAATACCAGGGCGACCCGAGCACGAGGATCGCCACCAGCATCCACCCGATCCGCAACGCCCGCCGACCCGCCCGATCACGAGTCATCCAAACCCCCATCATCAGACCCGCGAGCGGCACCAGCGCGGGAGTCGCCTTGGTCCACCACGCCAGGGTCCAAAACAGCAGCGAAAGTAGCCACCATCCCCGCGCGCCGCCCCGGCCGCCTTCTTGCGGGTCACCTCCGCCTTCCGCCTTCTGCCTTCTGCCTTCTGCCTTCCACCTCCCCTCCGCCCACGCGGCCACCGCCAGCGTGCACCACCCGGTTAGCAGCATGTCCGGCGACAGAATCCGTCCGAACACCCAGAACTGCACCGAAGTCCCGCAAATCAGCACGGCCCACCACGCCGCCCGCGCTCCGCGCAGCCGGTACGCCGCCCAGCCCAGCCCGCCCAGCGCGAAAAACGCCCCCAGCAGCGAGGGCAGCCGCGCGGCCCATTCGTTGACCCCAAACGCGCGAAAACCCAGCGCCGTCGCCCAGTAAATCAGCGGCGGTTTATCATAGTGCCCGTACCCCGACATGCGCGGTTCCCACCAATCCCCGCCGGGCCGCGCCATCGCCAGGGCGATGTTGGCATATCGCCCCTCGTCGGGTTCATTCAGTCCGCGCGTGCCCAGCCAAAAGAGGAAAAGACCCACCAGCCCCGCCGTCATCAGAAACCACGCGCGCCGACTCGGCCCCGCCGCGAATGGTGCTGCCGGATCGACAGGTGGATTTAGCATGGTACCGCTGGCATGACTTTCCGCTGACTCCGGCGGGGTGAGCGAGATTAGCTGGGGGTAACACCCCCGGTACAGGGAAAAAGCGTGACCGCCCCGGCGGAGCCTGGAGCCTGATCCGCCGGATCAAACCGACCAGGAAAACCGCACCGCACGTCTCCCGCGAGACCGCCGTGCTTGCTCCTCTTCCTTGAACCTCGAACGCTTGAGCCTTCCTTGAAGCTTGGTTTCTTGAAGCTTTCTTCTTCCAGCCCCCTCCACACTCCCGCGCGCCGGGCGAACTCCCGCGCATCGACCCGCGCAAAATAAAACGGCGGTGCTGCCCCGGGCGGCACCCGGTACTCCCGGCAAATTTCCGTCACCCGCTCCGGCCCGAAAACCGCCCCTTGCAGCACCAGCACCAGCGGTCGGCCGCCCACGCGCACGGGCGTCAACTGATAGGTGCGCGTCCGTTCGGTCTGCACGGTCTGTTCGATCTGCGCACATAGCCCGGACACCTCCGCGCGCGAAAAAATTTCCGCCCCCCGGTCCACCGATACCACGGCGGGCAACCCACCCAGCTCGCCCGCGTCCGCCGCCGCGAAAACCGCGTCCTCCGACCCCGCCAGCAATCGGTGGATCGCTTCCGCCACCCCCGGCAGCGCGTCGATCTTGCCGGGACTGTCTAGCACGACGGTCAGAGGACCGCTCAGCAACGCGCGGAAGCGCAGCCCCCGGTGGGTTGAATGCAGCAAAACGACCGACCGCGCATCCTGTTCCCACGTACCCCGGTCCGCCTCCACGGTGGCGTCGGCGTCCTGGTTGATCTGCCGGTAAGTGCCGTCATGCGACAGGCTCAGGTAACGGCTGTACGCAAAGTTATCCTCGACGAAAAAACAATCCTGCCCCTTCGGCAGCCGCAAAGCGCCGCCCGGCGCGCCGAGCCCACTGCCGCCGCTGCTCCAAAGCAGCGCCAACCACAAAATTGTCCGCAGATTTCGCAGATTTCCGCAGATGAAAGCGGGGGAGGATGGGAAGGCCCGTGCCTGCGGCTTGCCCCTCTTCCCAATCTGCGGAAATCTGCGAAATCTGCGGACAATTCTCCCCCGCTTGCCTCTCACCGGCACCCGATCCGCCCCCGTCACTTTCCCGCCCGCCCCGCCAGGAACGCCGCCGCCTGCTCCCCGCTGACCATCGCCGATTGCACGCTGCAATCGCTGGTTTGATC
>CAHJWO010000210.1 GCA_903642295.1 PVC group bacterium
ACGACATGGCTCGACCTGACCGCCCTGGTAGCGGGAGGCATCCTGCTGGCCTTGCATCGTCGGACGGCCTCGGTTCCTCCCCCACCCTCCATCACCACGAGTATGAATATCCCCGTGCGCATGCCGCCCCCTGAACGCGGAGGCTTCCCCTCCGCACTGAAGAGTCCGTCAAAATCCGACGCGTAAATCAATGTCTCTGCTGGTGAATGCGCTCCGTGGCCGAACCCGTCCGGAACGACGCCATCCCCGGGTCCAGCGGACGGGACAAACATCCCCGGATAAAAACGCCCTCCCGGCGGGAGGGCGACGGGCCACCCCCGGGTGGTTGTGGCCGCATCTGTGCAGCCTCGACGCCCCGCTGGTGGCGGTGGTGTGGCAACACTGGTGGGCACACGTGGCCCAGGTCGAACTGCCTTGGCAGCGGGACGCCATCCTGGCTGCGGCGGTGTGGACGATCTACCTCGCGGACCGTCTGGCGGATGTCACGGCTGGCCCGGCTGCGGATCATGGGACCGCCCGCCACGCCTTCTCCCGCGAAGCGCGGATGGTGATCGTTCGCGTCGTGCCGGGTCTGATCCTCGTCCTGGCGGTCGTTACGCCCTGGTGGTTGACCGGAAAAGAATTCGGCGCGGGGTTGTGCCTGCTGGCGTTGGCCGGAGGCTACTTTTGGACGACGCACCGCCGCGCCGGTCAACTGAGGACGCCACGGCTGCCGAAGGAGGCCGCCGTCGGCGCCTTGTTTGCCTTGGGCAGCGCGGCATTCGCGCTGTGCCGTGCGGGCCGTATCCCCGGTCCCCTGCTGCTTGGGGTCTGCCTCGGTGGAGCACTTTTCTTTCTCAACTGCGCGCTGATCACCTCATGGGAGGAAAGTCTCCGCGATCTGGACGATCCGGCTTCGCTGTTGAACGCTTTCCCCGGCGTGGTGCGTCGGTTACGCGCCGGGTGTCTGGCAACGGCGTGCGTGGCACTGGGTTTGTCGATAGCCAGTCGGTCGGACCTGTTTTTACCCGTCGCCGCCAGTGCGATGTTACTATGGTGGCTGGACCGCTGCCGTGGGTTTCTGTCCACCGATGCCCTGCGTGTGCTGGTGGACATGGCGCTGCTGACGCCGGGGTGTTGGCTCGTGTTTTTCGGTTGGCTCGTTTGAAGGATTTCCCACCGGATGCAACTCGTTTTCCGAGAAATTCCAGACGAAATAATGACACTTCCCGAACGAGCCGGTAGGAAGGGAGGTTTCTGGGCGAATGCGCGAGAAAAAGATTGTCAAACCGGGAGATTCTGGTATCGGTTGTCAACCCCTGTTATGAACATTTCCTCTATTCTCCCGCTCAAGCATGGGCGCTCTCCCCGCTCGGCAGCTTTCACGCTGATCGAGCTGCTGGTGGTGATCTCGATCATTGCGGTGCTGGCCGGGCTCTTGCTTCCGGTGGTGAACACGGTGATGAAAAACGCCCGGAAAACGAGTTGTAAGGTCACCGAGAATCAGATCGTCGCCGCCGTCAACAGCTACCAGACGGAGTACAGCCAATATCCGATCCCCTCCACTGCGACGGGCGATTTCACCTATGGGGTTGCCTCCAACGGCAATGCCACCAATCACAATGGAGATTTGTTCAACGTCCTGCGGGCGTTGAATACGTTGGACGGCACCTCGCCAACGGGAACGCTGAACAGTCGGCGCATCGTGTATTTCGAAGCCAAAAATGTGAAGAATGCCACCGCGCCGAAGGATGGTTTTGTTCTCGCGGCGGACTCAAAGGGAACTCTTAACGTGCCTTTCAAGCCGGGTGATTTGATCGATCCTTTTGGTAACATGTACTGCGTCCGAATCGACGGCAATTACAGCAACGCATTGGTGAATCCGTATGCGGATGCCGGCAAGGATGCGACCGATACCCCCGATACGACGGGCAGCGGCACGAGCGATAGCCAAGCCAAACGATTGATTCGGACCGGTGCCGTGGCATACTCGGTGGGCGATGACGGCCAGATGGGTGACAAGGGCACGGTCGGCGCGGAGCCCTACTCGCCGACGCCGGGCGACGATGTGGTGTCCTGGCAGTAAGCAGGCCCGTTCTTTGTCCTACAGAAGCTAGTAATTTTTCGCGGGTGTAGTTCAATGGTAGAACGCCAGCTTCCCAAGCTGGACACGAGGGTTCGATTCCCTTCACCCGCTCTCTTCTCTCTCCTTCAGTAATTTACAACTACTGAAGGGTTTTTTCGCCCAAAGTGAGGACATTTCCAGCGATGCCAGTAGCGTTTGATATTATCTGAGGATGTAAGGGAAAGCGGTTTCGTTTTCACTTGCAGGGGTAAGGCAGAATTGATTACAGTCGGTCTGTGCCCGTCCTGACAACCCACCCGCTGAGCGCAGGCGTTTAACCACCCTCCCAGACGCCGCACGTCTCTTGGGTTTGCTCCTGCCGCGCTTGCGCAGATGGGTGTGGGGTACTCTGCAAGGCGGCAACGCAGATGAAGCGGGGCCGCGCCTCCACGCTGCCAGATCGCGCACAAAGCTGCGGCTGACCTCAAAGTGCTTGGCGATCTGCTCCTGACTGCTTTCACCGGCTTGGTAGGCGGGCGAAGGCCTTTTGCCGCGAATCTAGACAATACGGGGCTACCATCCGGACTCGGACCTCAAACCCGAGGCTTATACAAACGGGAAGCGCTCTAACGCGACAAGCCGTCTGGTATGTCGCGCGATTCGCCCAGCGGAAACCGTACCGGGCCTCACCGGTTCAGACGATCAGTGAAAACGCCGTCGTACCACCGACCGAGACGGAAACTTACCGCAAGCTTGGCGACGACCAATCGTTTTCAATGGAAGCGGCAGGCCAGCTTTACACGGCGGTGATGCCGAGTTTTCGCTGAATATCGTCCAATGGCACGCCTTTGGTTTCCGGCACCTGAATGATGGCCCAGAGGAGTTGCAGCACCATCATGCCGCAAAAAAACGCGAAGATGTAACCCCCGTTGTATGAATGTTGCTCGTCGATCCCAAGTTTGGCCACCGCAATCGGGAAGATAGTAGTCACCAGGGCCGCGAAGACCCAATGCGTGCCGCAGCCCAAGGCGGTTCCCGCCGCCCGGAAGCGGTTCGGGAAGATCTCCGAGATCAGCACCCAGATGACGGTGCCCTGTCCCACGGCGTGCGACGCGATGAAGGCGAAGAGAAAGTAGGTCAGGTAGGTGAAATGCTGGCCGAAAAAGGCCCAGGCGCACAGGCCCAGCGAGGTGATGTAACCCAGCGAACCGAGGATGAGCAACGTCTTGCGACCCAGCCGGTCGATCAACGCGAGGCCGACGAAGGTAAAGATCAGGTTGGTGACGCCCAAGCCAATGTTTTGCTGCAAGGCCGCTTCAGCGCTGAAGTGACCGGTCATTTTAAGGATGCGCGGCGCAAAATAGAGCACGGCGTTGATGCCCGAGAGTTGATTGAAGAATGCCACTAAAAAAGCAATGAGAATGGGGGTACGCAGCCGCCAGGAGAAGAAGCCGGATGCACTCTGAGCCGCGTCCGTCTGCGCCGCCGTCGTGATGGACTCCGCTTCGGCTTCCAACTCCTGCGCGGAAGCCTGCGGGTTGATCATCCCGAGCACTTTCAGCCCCCCGGCGCGGTCGCCTTTGCGCGTGAGCAACCAACGGGGGCTCTCAGGCAAGGCAAAACACATGAAAAAGTAAATCACCGACGGGACGGCTGCCACGCCAAGCATCCAACGCCAGGACTGTTCGCCAATGTGACTCAACCCCAGGTTGGAAACCTGGGCGATGATGATGCCGAAGACGATGTTGAATTGGAAGAGGGCGGTGAGAAACCCGCGTTGCTTCGCCGGGCTGATTTCGGAAATGTAGAGCGGGGCCGCCACCGTGGACACCCCGATGCCGAGGCCGCCGATGAATCGCGCCACGATGAAAACGCCCGGGCTCCAAGCGAAGGCGCAACCCACCGCGGAGAGAATGAAAAGCAAGCCCAGGATGATCAAGGTCAGCTTGCGCCCGAACTTGTCTGTGGGCCAACCGCCGCCGAGCGAACCGATGACGGTGCCATAGAGCGCCGCGCCCAACAAAAAGCCATGTTCGCCGGAACTGAGGTGCCAGAGCTTCTGGATCGCTTCCTCCGCGCCCGAAATGACCACGGTGTCAAAACCGAAGATGAATCCGGCCAGCGAACTGGTGAGCGCCCAGAAAAACAGGCGAGCCGTGAGCTTAGTTTTCACGTCGTAGGCGGACGACATCTCGGAACCGGGAGTAGCGGCGGAATTGATATTCATGGAGGGGAGGAATCAGAAACGGGGCGGACTTCACCGGCGGCAGACCTGCCGATGCGATGAAGGATGCCAACCGGACCCGGAGGTCGGACGGCACGTCTATTAAAAGGGTGACTTGAATTAAATTGCAAAGAAAACCTTCAACGGAATTTTTCCTGTATAAATCCACCCGTCCGCTTGTACACTTTCCATCGCCGCCAACCAAGACTTTGGGAAGACAAGCTTCGGCGTTGTCTTCAGATGGATTTGCTGTTTAGGTAACGTACTTTCCCCTTTTTCTATGAACCGACTCCCCCTCCGCCTCGGCTGGTCCTGTCTTCTCGCTGGTTTGCTCGCCGGAGTTCTAACGGCCCAGGCGGCACCCGCCCCGGCCCCGCCGCCGGACGAAACCTACACCAAGCGGCCCGACCCGGCGGTCGATCCGGGGAAGGACAAGGCGCTTTATACGGTTGGATACGCCCACCTCGATACCCAATGGCGCTGGTCCTATCCGCAGGTGGTCCGGGATTACCTGGCCGATACCCTGCACAGTAATTTCAAGCTGTTCGAGAAATACCCGAACTACGTCTTTAATTTTAGCGGGTCGCGCCGGTACGAGATGATGCGCGAGTATTACCCGGAGGATTATCAGAAACTGAAGGAATACGTCGCGACGGGACAGTGGTTCCCTTGCGGTTCGTCCGTGGATGAAGCGGATGCCAACGTGCCGAGCCTAGAGTCGTTTGTGCGGCACATCCTCTATGGGAACCGGTATTTCGAGCAGGAGTTCGGCCAGGAGAGCAGCGAGTTCATGCTGCCGGATTGCTTCGGGTTTCCGGCTTCGCTGCCCGAGATTCTGGCCCACTGCGGCGTGAAGGGATTTTCCACGCAAAAGCTGACATGGGGCTCGGCCAACGGGATTCCGTTCAAGGTGGGCCGGTGGATCGGGCCGGACGGCAAATCGGTCGTGGCCGCGCTCGACCCGGGCAGCTACGGCGGGGGCATCAACGAGGATTTGACCGAGAACAAAGGTTGGCTCACGCGTATCAACAAGACCGGCGAACAGTCGGGTGCGTACGTTGATTATCACTATTACGGCACCGGCGACCGGGGCGGAGCACCGGCGGAAAACGCCGTGAAGTGGCTCGAACATTCGCTGAAGGGGACCGGGCCGATCCGGGTGGTGTCATCCACGGCGGAACGGATGTTTAATGATTTGACGCCCGATCAGGTCGGCAAATTGCCGACGTATAAGGGCGAGTTGCTGTTGACAGAGCATTCTGCCGGGTCGGTTACGTCCGAAGCGTATATGAAGCGGTGGAACCGCAAGAACGAGCTTCTCGCGGACGCGGCGGAACGGGCATCGGTGACGGCGATGTTGCTGGGTGGCGCACCGTATCCGGGCCGGAAGCTTTATGAGGGTTGGGATTTGCTGCTGGGTTCGCAGATGCACGACATGCTGCCGGGAACCAGTTTGCCGAAGGCGTACGAGTACTGCTGGAACGATGAGATCCTGGCCGCAAATCATTTCGCCGCAGTGGAGACGGACGCCGTGGGGGCGATTGCCAGCGCGATGGATACGAGGGTAGCAGGAATTCCGTTGGTCGTTTACAACCCACTCGCTCAGGAGCGGGATGATCTGGTTGAAGCAACGATCACTTACCCGGCTGAAACGCCCACTGCCGGCACGACCGTGTCTGTGACGGGTCCGAACGGGGAAACGACGCCTGGTCTGGTGCGAACAGCGAGTGGTCATCAAGCCGAAATCCTGTTTCCGGCCCACCTACCCTCGGTAGGTTACGCGACCTACGCGGTCGGTCGTGCAGACGCAAACTCGACGCCACCCGCCGCAAACGGTGGCGAAATACCTAAAGGATTGGAAAATGAGCACTATCGGGTGCTGATCGACGGTAACGGCGACATCGCTTCGATCTTCGACAAAAAATACAACGAAGAACTGCTCGCCGCGCCGGCGAGACTGGAGTTCCACTACGAAAAGCCCAAGCAATTCCCAGCGTGGAATATGGACTGGACCGACCGGGAAAAGCCCGCCATTGGGTTTGTGGAAGGCCCCGCGAAGGTGCGATTCGTCGAGAAAGGACCCGTCCGCAATGCGATAGAAATCGAGCGGGAATCGCGCGGATCGCGCTTTGTGCAGACGATCCGGCTCGCGGACGGATTGGCGGGCGACCGGGTGGAGATCGCCAACGTGATTGATTGGCGGACGCCGGAGGTAAGTTTGAAGGCTGCGTTCCCGTTGAAGAACGCCAATCCGCAGGCGAGTTACGACGACAAGGTCGGCGTGGTGGTGCGTGGGAATAACGACCCGAAGAAGTACGAGGTCCCGCAGCACGAGTGGTTCGATCTCACGGGAGCCGATGGAAAGTACGGCGTGGCGGTGTTGAACGATTCCAAGTTCGGTTCGGACAAACCGGACGATCGGACGATGCGTCTGACGCTGCTCTACACCCCGGCGGTCCGCGGAGATTATCAGGATCAGGGATCCCAGGATTTCGGGCGACATGAGATTCTCTATGCCATCACCGGGCACAAGGGCGACTGGCGCGAGGGCGGTGTGTCCGCGCAGGCGGCCCGCCTGAATCAGCCGTTGATCGCGTTCCAAACGACGGCGCATCCCGGGGAGCTGGGAAAATCGTTTTCTTTGTTGAAAGTGAACTCGGCGCAGGTCGAGGTTGCTGCCGTCAAGAAGGCGGAAGCCAGCGATGAAATCGTCGTGCGCTTGCGCGAATTGAACGGGACAAAAGCAGACGGAGTGGAGTTGGTGGGTGGGCTGCCCATCGTTTCCGCGCGCGAAATCAACGGGCAGGAAAAGCCGGTCGGAGCGGCGGCGGTGATCGGCGGCAAGCTGACCACAAATCTGGAACCGTTCGGGCTGCGGGCGTTCGCGCTGAAGTTCGGTCCGGCAGCGGCGCAGGCGGAGTCGGTGCGCTCCCAGGCCGTAAAGCTGGCGTATGATCTGGACGCCGTAAGCAGCCAGAAAAACCGCGCGGACGGCGGGTTTGACGGCGACAACGTGACGTATCCCGCCGAGCAGTTTCCGAAGCAGTTGCAGAGCGAAGGCGTGGATTTTCAGCTCGGGCCGACGGCGGACGGGCAGAAGAACGCGGTGATCTGCCACGGCCAGACGATCGAATTGCCCGAGGGCGACTACAACCGGGTGTACCTGCTGGCGGCAGCGCACGACGGCGACGCCTCGGCGACTTTCAAGATCGGCGAGAGCGCGGTTGGCAAGACCGTGCAGGATTGGGCCGCCTTTATCGGGCAGTGGGATACTCGGCAATGGAAGGGCGACGTGCCGGAATTGACCTATTCGTGGCACAATGAATTGGACGGGTTGGTGCCCGGGTTTACCAAGCGCGATCCGGTGGCGTGGTACGCGTCGCACCGACATCATCCAACGAAGGGAAACGAGTATTACCAGTACTGCTATTTATTCAAATACGGGTTTGATCTCCCGGCAGGCGCGCGCAAGCTAACGCTGCCGGACAACGCGAAGATCGGCGTGTTTGCCGTGAGCGTGGCGAAGGACAACCATGCGGGCGTAACGGCCACGCGACCGCTGTACGATACGCTGGAGGGCCGGATCGGCATGGATGCGCCGAAGTTTTCCCCGGCGGGCGGACAGTTCAAGGATGCAACGACCGTCACGCTGGAGCATCCGATGTACTGGCACCCGGGCGGCTTGCACTACACCACGGACGGCTCGGAGCCGACTCGCTCGTCACCCGTTTATCAGGG
>CAHJWO010000211.1 GCA_903642295.1 PVC group bacterium
TGCCTGCGACCCGACCGGTCTCGGCCGGGTCTCGGGCTGGAATTCAAAAGGGCGGACGCTGAAAAATACCTTGTCCGCTAACTCCATTTTCCCTGCGTGCTCAAGAAATCCGGTAAAAGTTTGCTCCCGCTCGCGGCGTTGCTGGTCACGGCCATCGTGCTGGGACGGCGGCGCCGTTCCAGCCGCTACACGCGCGCAAAGCGGATTTTTGTACAGGGAGAAGAGGCCGTGCTAACCCGTATCCGGGAAGGGCGTTTTTCGCGGACCCTGGCGTTGGTAGCCGGCTTGTCGGGTCTGCCGACCGGATTGGACGTGTTGCTGGAACATTACCGGGGCAGTTACGGGCAGAAAATCATGTGGTCGCCGGTGATCCTGAGTGGCGCGATGGCGGTGGCGGGAGGTTGGGGCGCGCTGAGCCATCGGGCGGCGAAGACGGTGCTGCGCTGGACCTCGGCGGTGTCGCTGGTCAATGGGCTGGTGGGCTTTGGTTTTCACGTGCGCGGGATTGCGCGCAAGCCGGGCGGTTGGCGCACGCCGGTGGCCAATGTGATCATGGGTCCACCCATCACCGCGCCGTTGCTCTTTGGCGTCGCGGCGTACCTGGGTCTTATCGCGTCTTATCTCCGCCCGGAGGAAGCCCCTTCCGTCGATTCGCGCACCTGGCTGGAACGGACCCGCGATGATCTCCTCCGGCGGCCCCGCCCGGCGTGGCGCGTGGAACTGCGCGAAGGACGGTTCCAGAAGCATCTCGCCGTGGCGACGATGTTCGCCACGTTTTGCAGCGGGTTCGAGGCGCTGTATTCCCATTATAAAACCAATTTTCGGTACAAGGTGCAGTGGACGCCGGTCATCATGACGCCGCTGCTCATGGGCGCGGCGGGTGCGTCGATCAAGAGCGAACGGGTCGCCCGGACGTGGCTGCCCGGCTTGTCCATCCTCGCCATGCTCAACGGCGCGGTGGGATTCTTCTACCACGTGCGCGGGGTGCTGCGGCGTCCGGGCGGAATCAGGCACCTTTTGTACAACATGATCTACGGGCCGCCGATCTTCGCGCCGCTGCTCTTTTCGGCCTGTGGATTTTACGGGCTGCTCGCCAGTTTGATGCGCCGGGAGACCGATTAACTTTTTGCGAAAATGAAGCCGGACCCCGAATCCGAACGTCGGCCCGTTGACCCGCGTGGCATCCCTCTGCCGCAATGCCCGCAGCCGGGTTACTACCCGAAATATTCCACGCTCAGCCAGCAGGCATTTTGGGACGAGGCCACGCGCTCGGTCGTGCTCCGGCGCGTGACGATCATCCCGCAGGTAAAGTTCTTTACTGCGGCGGAAGCGGAAATTTTGCAGCGCGTGATCGAGCATGTGCTGCCGCAGGATGACCGCACTCCCGACCGCCGTATCCCGATCCTCCCTTTCATCGACGAACGGCTCTCCAGCGGACGCACCGCCGGTTACCGGTTTGAAGACATGCCGCAGGATGGCGAGGCGTACCGGCGGTTCTTGCGGGCCATCGACCTCATGGCGCTGGCGGCCCATGGCGCGCAGTTCCTGCGTCTGGGCTGGCACGACGCCGACGTGCTGCTCAAGAGCCTGCACGATGGCAAGCCCACCACCGGCGCGGAAGAAATCTGGCAGACATTGCCGGTCAAACGTTTCTGGACGCTGCTGGTGCAGGATTGCGCGGAGGTGTACTACGCGCATCCCTGGGCCTGGGACGAGATCGGCTTCGGCGGCCCCGCTTATCCGCGCGCCTATTTTCGGCTCGAACGTGGCGACCCCGAGCCTTGGGAAAAGAACGAGAAACGCTACGACTGGGGCACGCCGCCGGCGTCAGTATCTGACTTGGACCAGAACGAAGCCACGCACGCGGACGAACCCGCGCAGGGCGAAACGGGTTCGCATTAAAATTTCGCTTGCCGACCTTGGCCCATCGCCTTTCCGATGTTAACCTTTTTCCATGCACGCCATTGCACTGGAACTCGATCAACGTCTCCAATCTCTCGACGCGGAAACGGCCGCCAAATGCGAGCAGATCGTGCGTGACTTGCTCGCGTCGTTGAACCCGGAAAGTACGCCCGGAGAGCCAGCCTCCAACCGTGATTACAAGCTTCCAACCGTTGACCTCGGCGGTTACCAGCCTGGCGTCGATCGAACCAAGCTCAACCACTTGGGGATGGGTGACGATTTTTAGCCCAGCGTCATGATGGTGCTCGTCGATGTCAACCTGCTGGTGTACAGCGTGCATCGGGACGATCCGGCTCACCAGGAAGCCGCTGCCTAGTTAAACGGTTTGTTGCATCAATCGGGACGGGTTGCCCTGCCTTGGCAGGTGGTGATTGGGTTTGTGCGCGTAGTGACAAATCCCAAGGTTTCGCGTCATCCGCTATCCACCGGCCGAGCCCTGAAAATTGTCCAGGGTTGGTTAGCCTTGCCCAACGTCGTTGCGCTCCAGCCCACCGACACGCATCTCCGCCGCTTTGCCGATTGCTGCCAAGCGGCGAATGCCACCGGCAATCTTGTGAGTGACGCGCACCTCGCAGCTTTGGCCATCGAACACGATGCCGAACTGACTTCCAACGACACGGACTTTGCCCGTTTTCCCGGGCTGCGCTGGTTCAACCCGCTGGCGGACCATTCCTAGCGGCTGTCTTCCCTCCTTATGAAAATGCCTCTCGGCGGTGCGTTCCAAGCTCCGCAGGATAATGATCATCACCTCGGGCCGATGCAACGCATCACGGGCAAGATGCGTTGCTACGCGGATGACGAGGAAGTGGACTACCTCGTGGTCGGCGTCGGCTCGGCGGGCGGCGTGCTCATCCAGCGGCTCGCGCGCGCCGGGTTCAAGGTGGTCGGCATGGAGGCGGGTAAATTCTGGGATACAGAACGCGATTGGGTCAGCGATGAAGCCGGTTCACACGGCTTGTACTGGGAAGATCCGCGTGTCATCGGAGGTTCCGAACCGCTGACCCTCGGCGCGAACAATTGCGGCAAGGGCGTCGGTGGCGGTTCGGTGCATTGGGCGGCCTTCGCGCCGCGTTTCCACCCGTCGGATTTCGAGGTATACACCCGCGACGGGGTTGGCGTGGATTGGCCGATCTCCTACCAGGACCTGAAGCCCTACTACGAACTGCTGGAACTGGAAATGCCCGTGGCGGGCCCGGCGTGGTACCCCTGGGGTGACCCGCATGGGTACGCCTACGGCCCGCACCCGATGGGGGAGGTGGGGAACACGCTCATTCGCGGCTGTACGAAGCTCGGCATCGGCGTGAGCGTGGGCGGACCGGTCGCCATCCTGAGCGGCTCACGCGGCGACCGGGCGCACTGCATCTACCGGGGCTTCTGCATCCAGGCGTGCAAGGTGGGGGCCAAGGCCAGCACGTTGATCACCCATGTGCCGGATGCGTTGGTCAACGGCGCGGAAGTACGCGACCGCTCCATGGCGTCGCGGATCGAACTGGGCAAAAACAACCGTGTCACCGGGGTGCATTACTTCGACCGCGAGGGCAGGGCACGGTTCCAGCGGGCCAGGGCAGTCATCGTGAGCGGGTATGCCATCGAAACGCCGCGCCTGCTGCTCAACAGCGCGTGCCCCGAGTACCCGCGCGGCCTCGCCAATTCCAGCGGCACCCTGGGAAAGTATCTCATGGCGCAGGCGGGAAATGTTATCGCAGGTCGCTTCGAGGAGCTGATCCGCATGTACAAGGCCCCGCCTGCACATTGCCTGACGGAAGAGTTTTACGAGACGGACCCGAAGCGCGATTTCGCGCGCGGCTTCGCCATCCAGACCGTCGGCCCTTTGCCCATCGCTTTTGCCAAACAGATGATGGCGGCAAAAGGCGCGTGGGGCTGGGGGCTTCGCCGCACGATGATGGACTATAACCACTGGTGCGCCTTGGGCTTCTTGGGCGAGATCCTGCCCTGGGAGGATAACACCGTGACGATCAGCCAAACGGACAAGGACCAGTTTGGGTTACCCGTCGCCCACGTCACTTTCAACCTGCACGACAACGACAAAAAACTCATTGAATACGGCAAGAACGTGACCATGGACGTGATGCGGGCGGCCGGGGCGGTCGAAGTGGTGCAAGAGGCCCGCTATGCGCATCTGGTAGGCGGTGTGCGGATGGGCAAAGACCCGGCCACGAGCGTGACCGATGGGTTCGGGCGCACGCACGACATCGCCAACCTCTTCGTATGCGACGGCAGTCTGATGCCGACCCAGGGTTCCGCCAACCCTGGATTAACCATCCAGGCGCTCGCCGCGCGCACGGCGGATTACCTCATCTCGCAGGGACCGTCCGTCTTCGATTCGGACCGGCGCGACCTGACTCCCCCGCCCATCCGCCGGGAGCTCTCGCCGCCGGGAACGCACGGTCCCGGCGTCCCACGCCTGCGTTGATGATCCCTGCCCGTGTCGAAGCACTCGCCGGAAATTACCTGCATCCTCGCCGCACAAGCCAGCAGCGGCGAGTCGCCTGCCTGATCTCAAGCGCGAGGCAGTTTGGCCAGCAGCGCCGCGAAAGCCTGGGCCGAGGGGCTGGCCAGCCGCCCCCGCAGGGTCAATAGATGCAGGGGGCGGCGCAGCTTCAGGTCCCGTACCGGCACCTCGACGAGTAAACCTCCCGCGAGTTCGAGACCCACGCACAAACGCGACACGACCGCGAGTCCCAACCCGGCCGCGACCGCGCGTTTGATGGCTTCCGTGGTGCCGAGGATTAGCGCCACCTCCGCCTGCGCTTGGCAGGCAGCCAGGGCCCGGTCAATCACCTCGCGGGTGCCGCTGCCTGGCTCGCGCACGATCATCGGCTGAGCGCAGAGTTGGCGGGCGGTGATGGGTTTCGGGCGACGTTTACCAGGCGCCCTGGCAGCGAACGGGTGGTTCGACGGGGCGATGACGATCAGGTCGTCCTCGCTGAACACGCGGGCGCTCAGCGCTTCGTCTTGCGGCGGAGTGCCTTCGGTCAGCCCGAGGTCAAGCGTGCGGTCGATCAACCGGTTTTTGATCTCGTCGGTGTTGGCGATGGTCAGATGCAATTCGACCGCGGGGTGAAGGCGGCGGAAGTCGCCCAATACTGTGGGCAGAAGGTAGCTGCCAATGGTCGTACTGGCGCCCAGTGCCAGTCGACCACGTTCCAGCCCGCGCAACTCTCGCATGGCTCGCTCCGCCTCCCCTTCGAGCGAGCGGATGCGCTGTGCATATCCGAGCAAGGTCTGGCCCGCGTCGGTGAGCCGGACGCCGCGCGGCAGGCGGTCAAAGAGCGGGGTGCCGAGCGACTCTTCGAGTTCGGCAACCTGCATGGAAATGGCCGGTTGGCTGAGGTGGATGATTTCCGCCGCGCGGGAGAAGCCGCCGGCTTCGGCCACGGCCCGGAAGAGCGCGAGATGGTTACGGTTGAGCACGATGACGGAAAGAGACCGCCGGCAGATTACCATCAACTGGACTGATGGCAGCAATCAAAAACATGTATTTTTCTAATTCCAGCGCCCGGGGCACGCTTTGGCCAGCCATGAGTCCAATCCTTGATCGCAACGTTGCCCAAACCATGATCTGTCCCTCCTCGCCGACCGGACCGCGCAGCGCAGCGGAGGGGGCACCTGCCACGTCGCGCTGGACGTTGCCGCTGGGAGCGCGGCAAGCGCTGTTCTTCTGTGCCGCCGCGTTCTGCCTGACGCCCTGGGCCTCCCCGCCCATCGCGCTGACGCTGGGCGGGGTGCTGGCGCTCACCCATGAGAACCCCTTCGCTCACCTGGGCAAAGGCGTGTCGGCGATGCTGCTGCAAGTCTGCGTGGTGCTCCTGGGCTTCGGCATGGACCTGCCCGTGGTGCTCAAGGCCGGAGCCAACGGCGCAGGCTTCGCCGCCGTGACCATTGCGGCGACGCTGGGCCTCGGGTGGTGGCTGGGCAAGTGGCTGGGCATCCTGCCCAGGACGAGCGCGCTCATCTCGGCGGGCACCGCGATCTGCGGCGGCTCGGCCATCGCGGCCGTGGGCAGCGTCATCGGGGTGGCTGATGGCGAGATCACGGTGGCCATGGGCACGGTGTTCATCCTCAACGCCGTTGCCTTGTACCTCTTCCCTGTGTTGGGTCACGCCATGGGCATGAGCCAGGCGCAGTTTGGCACCTGGGCGGGTGTGGCCATCCATGACATTAGCTCGGTCGTCGGCGCGGCATCGCACTACGGATTGAGCGCCCTGCAAACGGCCACGGCTGTCAAGCTCTCGCGGGCGTTGTGGATCATCCCGGTTGCCTTCGGCGCGGCCTACACTTTCCGTCCCGGCAAGGTCGCCGCGACGAGCGGCAATGATCTTGTCCCGGCCGGGAAGCCGAAGGTCAAGGTGCCCTGGTTCGTCGGCTGCTTCCTGCTGGCGAGTGTGCTGCGCTCCTCCGTGCCCGGTGTGGCGGCCGCCGCTCCGGCGCTTTCGCACACGGCGACGGTCGGCTTGACCCTGACCTTGTTTTTGATCGGCGCGGGCCTGTCCGCGCGGACGCTGCGCACGGTGGGCTGGCGTCCGTTGCTCCAGGGTGTACTGCTCTGGGTCTTTATCAGCGTCGCCTCGCTCGGGATCATCCTGCGCTTCGTGTGAAGTTTCATCGCCAACTCCAACCTCTCCTAAACCATCGTCGCACGGCTACCTCTGTTCTTCAGGCCATTAGCATCAGTTAAACTGATTAATAAGATCAAAAAGTTATATTTCGTATATATCACCGCCGGTGCGATGATAAAATATGAAAACGATCTCCACTCCTCATTTCAAGTCCTCCAGCCGCGCGCGCTCGTCCTTTGGCGTGGCGGCTTTGGCTGCCCTCGGCCTCGTCAGCTGTCTGAACTCCCTCGTCCGGGCGGAAGCGCCTTTCGACGCCGATATCAAAAACAATTCGTTGGCCGTCAGCCCCGATGAGCATCTGGCCGCCGTCTCCTACAGCGACGAGAAACGCGTCATCGTGTATGACCTGCAAACGGGCCAGCCCATCAAAACGCTGGTAGGCTACGTCACGCCGCGCAACATCGTCTTCGCGCCGGATGGCAAACGCTTCTTCGTTTCCGACAGCAGCCTCGGCACGGTCAACGTGGTGGATGCGGCCAGCTTCGAGACCGTGGCCCGCTACCCCATAGGCTTCGGCGTGTTCGGCACGGTGCTCACCACCGATGGCAAGACCCTCTACGCCAACGACGAAGCCGCCAGCACGGTCACGGCGGTGAACACGGCGGACGGCTCGGCCAAGGTAGTCATCCCCGGGTTTGCCCAACCGCGTCAAGGCATCCGCTTGGGGCCGGACGGCAAGGAGGCCTTCGTGACCAACTTCCTCGGCGACAAAATCACGGTCGTCGATCTCGCCACGCACCAGATCACCGGCGAGATCACAGGCTTCAAGGCCTTGCGCGCCATCTCGATTTCCAAGGACGGCCAGACGCTCTACGCGGGCAACAGCGGCGCGAACGAAGTGGCCGTCGTGGACCTGGCCAAACGTGAGATCGTTGACCGCATTCCCGTGGGCAAGGACCCGTACGGCGCGGCGCTCACCCCGGACGGCCGGTTCGTGTACTCCGGCAACAAGGCCGACAACAGCCTGTCGGTCATTGACACCGTCACGCGCAAGGTGGTCGGCACCATCATGGGTTTCCAGGAGCCCCGCCAGGCCATCGTGTTTACCAGGGACGGCGGGACGGCCTATGTGCTCAACAAAGACCTGAGTATCGCCGTGGTGGACACCACCACCCGACAGATCGTCAAAACGCTCACCCCCGGGATCAACCCGGCTCGTTGAAGAGTAGACCTCTTTCCTAAGAGCGTTTGCCAAGTGCCCGCGCCCAAAGCTCTGTCATCCTGCGCGAGTGGAACGAGCCGAAGGACCTTCCACTGTGCCCGTTCTGTGGGGTTGCTCTCGGCGGGGCGACTGCCAGTCCTCTATTGTGAAAGAGGTCTAAGGATGGACGAGAAGGTTTCCAGGTGGATGGCGATCTCCGAGCGCCAGGTTTTCGGGACCGCGCCGCGGTCGAA
>CAHJWO010000212.1 GCA_903642295.1 PVC group bacterium
GTAGAGAATGTCGAGCTCGCTCGCGATGACCTCGCGCACCCGGCGCAGCGACCACATCTCGGTCTCGAAACCGGCGGCCACCGCGCCGAGCAGCAGGATCGCCCGCAGGCGCTCTCGACCGTCGTCGGACAGGCGGCTCTTGCTGCCGCATCCCGGAATGGGGTCGAGCGCGTCGTCGCCCCCCTCCCGCGCCATCTTTGCCCATCGGGCCACCGACCCCGGCGCGCAGCCGATCTCTGCCGCCACTTCGCGAATGGTCATCCCACGCAGGTGCAGCGCCAGGCCCACCCGGTCCGCCACGACCAGTGCCGCTGCGCCCGCTCCCACCTCGGAGCCCGTGGCACCGCCCGCCCAATAAATAAAGCGCGGGGAACCGAGTTCAGCAAAAAATTTGGGACGGCCCTGGCAGGCCGTCCCTTTGCTTTTGAAGTGCTGGTCGATCCGGCTCGCCGCGCGGACAACGGCGGGGGGAGCGTGATCAGAAGTTCTTCCGACCGTGCCGTTCCGGCGTCAGCTTGGCGAGGATCGGCTCCACGCTGGGGTCGGCCTTGATCATCGCCGCCCGCATGGCCTGGTGGTAAGCGCGCTTGTTGGTGCCGCGTTCGGCTTCGGCAGCCTTGACCGCCGGGTCTTGCATGGCAGCCTTGCGCGCGGCTTTGACCTTCTGTTTTTCTTCGGGGCTCAGGGCCATGAACTTGGCCCTCATGCCGCCGCGTGCGCCTTCCTCTTCCTCGGTGGCGTCCGCCTTGGCGGTGCTCGCGGGGGCGGAGACCGAGGGGGTGGCCAAAGGGGCGGCGGTGGCCGGGGCCTGGGCGAGCAGCCCGGAAACAGGCAGCGCGGCGCAGGCGGTCAAAAGGGTGAGGGTGAGGCGAGTCTTTTTCATGGGTAGTAAGATGTGGAGGTTGTTTGATTGGATTAACCCTGGCGGGGCGACAAGGTTGCGCGGTAATGCGGGCTCAGCCTGTCAGGTGCCCGTACGGTGTACGGAGAAGGAGCGCGGTCGAAGGACCATCCCGGCCGAAGGCAAACGGGTAGGGACGGCCGTTCCAGCGGTCCCATTGATCTCCGGGGGCTTCCTTTGGATAAACGGCGTGCCAGACGAATCACGGACGGCTGGGACAGCCGTCCCTACCGGTTTTATTCCAGGCCAAGCAACTCGCGTTGCCAGGGCATGAGCAATTCGACCGCCGCGGCGGGCTTCGCCGCGATGGTTTCGAGCGTGGCGCGCGGCGCGATGATGGACGGGTCCAGGTCGAGTTCGCCGCCGACGCGGTCACGCTGTTTCTTCAGCTCCTCGGCGCGCTTTTCCTCCTCGGCGGTCCAGCGGGAATGCACGCGCTTGGCGAACACCGGCCACGCGTCTTCGGCCAGGGCCAGGGCCTCGTCCGCTGCCTCGTAGAAACGGCTCCGGCGAGTGGAGCGCAGGTGCTCGAAATTCGGTTTCTCCCCGGCGGCGAATCCCTTGGCGGCGTTGAGCAGGTCTTCGTTGCGCAGGATGTGGAAGGTGGGGCGGTCCACGGCCTTGGCCTCGCCCTCGCGCCAGTGCCAGAGCCCGCGCAGCACCGCCGCAGCACGTCCGCGCATCGCGCCGCTGCCGTTGATGCGCCAGGAATCCTCGGTGTCGCGTTCTTTCTCGACGGAGGCCTGCGCCAGGGCGCGTTCACAGCTTTGCTCGAACCATTTCCACCGGCCCAACTGGTGCAAGTTGCCCTCCATCCGGTCGGCGATTTCCAACAGGTAGCGCGTGTCGTTCTGCGCGTATTCGGCCATCGTGGGCGTGAGCGGGCGGCGCGCCCAGTTGGCCTTTTGCGAGCCTTTGGTCAGTTCGATGCCCGTTTCCGCCTTGACCAGCGCCGCGTAGGAAAATTCCCGCCGACCGACCAACCGGGCGGCGAGCATGGTGTCGAAAACGTGTTCGGCCACGTAGCCGCCCGCGCGCCGGAGCAGGCGCAGGTCGTAATCCGCCCCGTGGAGCACGACGGTCTTGCCCGACAGGGCCTGGTAGAAGGGTTCGAGCGAGAAATCGCCGAGGGGGTCGATCAGCGCATGCACGTCGCTGGGCAGGCTGATCTGGATCAGGCAGAGCTTTTCCCGGTAAACGTGCAGACTGTCCGCCTCGGTATCGACCGCCACGCGGTCCACGGGGGCGAGGTGTGGCAGGAGGGCGGCGAGTTCTTCGGGCGAGGCGATCAAGGCGGCGGAAAAGTACGAAGGTGCGGTGGCGGGGTCACGGCTAAGGTGAACGACCTTCGCCGGAAATCAACTGCCGGGCCGCCAGGAGCGGAAGATCCGAGATTCAAGGACCAGGAATCCGGAGAAGATGCAAGGTCCAGGGTCCAGGCGGCGCGGACCCTCGTGGTCGGTCGATTGAGACAACCGTTTGAACCTTTTGCCTTCCGGTTTACCGTAGCCTTCGAGAATGACAAACGAGCAGCCCTTTGATCCCGTCGTGCCGCAGGAAGGCTGGCACGTCCTGCACCTTTTCTACCGGGTCGAATACGGCCAGTGGGGCGTTCTCACCCCCGACGAACAGCGGCAGGCCAAGACCAACCTGTCGCTGTTGATCCAGGAAATCCGCGCCACCGAGGCGACACAGTTGCTGGCGTTTTCGGTTGTGACGCCCAAGGCGGACCTGGGTTTCATGCTCCTGACGCCCGACCTCCAGACGGCCAACGCCTTCGAGAAGCGGCTGACGCTTTCCCTCGGCCCGGACGTGCTGGCGCCGACGTACAGCTACCTGTCGATGACCGAGCGCAGCGAGTACACGACCAGCGAGGCCGAGTACACGGAGGAGACGCTGGTGAAGGAAAAGGGGCTCGTGACCGGGACGCCGGAGTTCGAGGCCGGGCTGGAGGATTTCCGTGGCCGGATGGACAAATATGGCAAGGAGCGGCTGTATCCCAAGCTCGGCAACCGCCCGGTGATCTGCTTTTACAACATGGGCAAGCGCCGCAGCGAGCAGCAGAACTGGTACCGGCTCAAGCACGAGGACCGCAAGGCGCTGATGCAGGGGCACGCGCGGATCGGGCGGCAGTGGGCGGGGAAGATTCGCCAACTCATCACCGGCTCGACCGGGCTGGACGACTCCGAATGGGGCGTGACGCTCTTTGCCCACGACACCCACGACATCAAGGGCATCGTGTACGAGATGCGCTTCGATCCCGTCAGCGCGGAGTACGCGGATTTCGGGGAGTTTTATATTGGCTTGCAACTGCCGCTCGATGAGTTGTTCCGGCGCGTATTGCTTTAATTTTCCCGCTGTCATGCAGGCGAAACTTGACGAACTGCACCGCATCCTGCGGCAACATGCGCCGCTGTTGATCGCGTATTCCGGCGGCGTGGACAGCGCGTTTCTGCTGGCCGCCGCCCACCGCGCGCTGGGCGACGGGGCGACCGGCGCGATTGCCGACAGTCCGAGCCTGCCGAGGCAGGCGCTGGCCGATGCGCTGGCTTTGGCGGAAAGCGTCGGTGCTTCCGTGGAGGTCGTGCGGACCGAAGAACTGGCGAATCAGGATTACGCCAGCAATCCGATCAACCGTTGCTACTTTTGCAAGGCGGAGCTTTTCAACCGGCTGGACCAGATGGCGCGCGAGCGTGGATTCGCGGCCATCGCCTACGGCGAAAACGCCGACGATGCCCGGCAGGTGCGTCCCGGCTTGCGGGCGGCACAGGAGTTTGCCGTGGTGGCTCCGTTAAAGGAGGCGGGTCTGACCAAGGCCGAGATCCGGGAACTTTCGCGCGAGATGGGCTTGCCGACCGCGGACGCGCCCGCGCAGCCATGCCTGAGTTCGCGGATTCCGCACGGGACGCCGGTCAGCGTGGAGGCGTTGGGGATGATCGAGGCGGGCGAGGCGTTCGTACGCAGTCTCGGTTTCCGGGTGTTCCGGGTGCGGCATCATATGGATAATGCGGGACCGGTCCCGCGCGCGCGGGTGTTGATCGCCCCGGCGGAGATGGCCGCGCGGCTGGCTGGACAGGAGGAGGCTTTGCGCGAGGGATTGCTGGCGGTGGGTTACCGGGAAGTCGAGATCGACCCGGAGGGATACCGCAGCGCGTTGTCCTGACCATGAAGCTCCCCCGGATCAGCTCGCTGTTGGTGGCCGGGTTCAGCTTGCTGGCCGGAGGTTGGCCAGCACCGGGTTCGCTCGCCGCCGAGGCGCTTCCGCCCGCCGCAACCGGGGCGAACGTGGACGAGAGCAAGGTCCAGGTGACTTTTTACGTCGATGCCGCGAATGGCGAGGCCGCCGATGACGACAAGCATGGCGCGGCAGAGGCTCCCTTCGCCACTCTCGGATACGCCTGCCGGACGGCCGAACAGGCCAAAGACGCGGGCAAAGGGGTCAAAGTCATCGTCGCTGCCGGGACGTACCGCGAGGCAGTGGTCATCCACCCGCCTGCCAACGGCAGGCCGGACACCGACGCGCCGCTGATCATCGAGGCGGCCGAGCGCGACCAGACCGCCATCGACGGCGCGGACGCCGAGGGATGGACCCCATCGACCTGGAAGGAGGAGGGCGGGCGTTGGAGCCATCCGTGGCCGTTTGTGCCCGTGGCCACAAAACCCACACCCGCGCAGATCGCCACAACGGGCAAACTGCCGCCGCCCGCGCTGGCTGCCGCGTACCGGCACGGCGACCTCGTATTGGTCGATGGGGTGGCTTTACGGCAGGTCAACGGCCCCGCCGATCTCCAGCCCGGCACCTATTGGATCAAGGCGGCTGCACCGTCCGCCGCGCCGCGCCGGGGGGCGGTCCCGCCTGCTTCGGCGGCTCCCGGCGGCTCCGTGGTGGAGGTCCAACCGCCGGAGGACGCCGTGCTGGCAACCTCCATCATCCAAGTGGGAACGAAGCTCTGCGGATTGCAGATCTCCGGGCGGCAGAACGTCGTCGTGCGCGGGTTGATGTTCCAGCACGCGGCGGCCCCCCTCTACCCGGTTGCCGGGAGCAGCGGCGCGGCGGGCCTGCTGCTCGATGGTTGTGCCAACGTGCTCGTCGAGGACGTGCTCAGCCAATGGAACGACGGGGTCGGACTGGGTGTCCTCGGGGGGGCGTCCCCCAGCGCGAACATTACCCTGCGCCGGGTGCGGCTGCTGCACAACGGCGGAGCGGGGTTGTCGCTCAACGGCGTCCAGAATTTTCTGGCCGAGGATTGCGAGGCGTCCTTCAACAATTTTCGCGGGGAATGGACCCGCTGGGTCGATCCGCAACGGCTCGCGGGGGTGAAGGCCGTGCGGGTGGACGGCTCAACGTGGCGGCGGCAGCGCGCGGTTGGGAATTCCTGCCGGGGAGTGTGGTTCGCGGGCGCAACGAATTTGACCGTCGAGGAAGCCGTGGTGCGGGATAATTTCGTGAGCGGATTTTTGATCGACGGCAGCCGGGGTCCGACGCTGGTGCGCCGGAGCTTGATCGCCGGGACGAAGACGCCTCCCGGGGTGGACGAGGACGCGGCGCTTCCCGCTGCCGTATCGGTTTATACGTCGCCGGACGTGACGCTGGAGGGTAACGTCATCGCGGCGAACGCCGTGCCCGCGCTCGGGTTGAGTGACGTGCCGCCGGGGATTGTGGAAGCGGCGGCCAGGCCGGGGGGAGCGGCGGCTTTGCGCGACGAGAGACATACATACCGACACAACGTCGTTTATGGGCAGGAGGGCGGGCAGGTGTTATGCGACTGGCCTTCGATGGATCGAACGGAGAAGATCAATTTCGCGTTTTTTTACGGCACGCTGAGCCTGGAAGAGAACTGTTTCTGGAACCCGGCGGCAGGGGATGTTTTTTGCGTCTATGACAAAACGGGCTACCGCCATCCGGGGATGAATTTCGATGGATGGAAGGCATTTCTCGCGGGGCGCGCAGGTGGGGCAGACAAGGCACCGGCGGCGAGTTCGCGGTGGCAGGACCCGCTGTTCGTGAGCCCGGGCGAGGGGGATTTCCGGTTGCAGGAGGGCAGTCCGTTGAAGGAGTGGAATTTACTCGTGGACGAGAGTTCGGCGGGTTTGTAGGCGGGGGCGTCAGAGCGGTTGAGCGGCCGGGGAAGGTGGAGCGTGACTTCCGGGCGCGATGCATTCCGGAGGGGCCTTCGGCCCAAACGGGGACGGCGAGGGACCGCCGTCCCTACCTGGGAGGAACGTGAGCGTCGGCGGTTTTGAGCAGTCCGATCCGGTAGAGATACGCCAGAAGTTCGCCGCCGTGGTCGGGGCCGCCGCGAAAGCCTACGTAGCCGTCGGGGCGCACAAGATAGATGCACGCCGTCTTGACCCCGTATTTGTCGTGCGCCGTGTGCTCGCGGTCCAACAGGACGGAGCCGCCTTCGATGCTCGCGGCGAGTTCCAGGTCGGTCAGGACGAAATGGGCGTTGACCAAGCGACCGAAGTCCGTGAGGACCGATGCGCCGGTCCCAGCGAGTTTCCAGCAGGCGGATTCCGTTGGCTCCAACCCTCCGAAGAGGAGGAGGGTCCAGCGGCCCGTGGGATAGAGAAGATTGAAAAGGCGGACCGTCTCGCGGGCCGCGAGATCGACCACCGGGGCGTCCGGGGCGCGCTCGCCCGCCGCCGGTCCGGCGCTGCCGCCGTGGTCCTCCGCCAACGGGCTGCCGTGATAGTGGATCTTCGTGCCGGACAGGAGGTTCTTGACCCGCTCCTGAATCGTCTCGCTGCCGAGCGCCATCGGGCCGACCAGCCGCATCGCCAGACTTTTCCAAGCACCGGGATTGACCATCGCGCGAAAACCTTCGTCCGTGCTGTTGAGCAGGTCGGCATCCACGCGGTGACGCTCGGTATTGTAGGAGTCCAGCAGGGGCTCGGGCCGGGCATCGCCGCGCACGACCGCCGCCAGCTTCCAGGCGAGGTTGAACGCATCCTGGATGCCGTAGTTCATGCCCTGCCCGCCGATGGGTACGTGGACGTGACCGGCGTCGCCCGCCAGAAAAATGCGGCCCTCGCGGAAACGCCGGGCCAGCCGGTGTTGGGTGCGGAACCGGTTGAGCCAGAGCGGATCGGAAAGCCGCAGGCCGGGGTCGCCCGTCATCTCGCGGGTGATCGTCTGCATTTCCTCCAGCGTGGGCGGACCGTGCTGGGCGTTGCTTTGCTCGGTCCGGGCGCAGAGGACCCGGTAGCGGCCCAGGGCGTTGAAGGGGAGCAGCAGGAGCGTGCGCTCCTTGTTGATGAAACTGTAGGCGTCGCCGTTCGGAAAGGTCCAATGCACCCGCACGTCGGCCTGGACGAATTCCTGTCCGGTATAGCGCGCGCCGTCGAACGGAATGCCCGCCGCCTCCCGTCCCGGGCTGGACGAACCCTCGCAGGCCAGCACCCACGGCGCGCGAACCGCTTCCTTGCGGCCGCCTTCGGTGGAGGAGCGCAAGGTGACCCGGACGTTGTCCGCGTATTGCGTGTAGGCGACGGCCTCCACCTCGCGTTCGACCTGGACGCCGAGCCGGGCGAGGTGTTCGACGAGAAGGCGTTCGGTGACGTTTTGGCCGATGACCAGCGGGCCGGGGTAAGGACTGTCCACGCCGCCGGGGTGCATGACGCCGAGCTTCTTGCCGAAGGCGCGCACGCTCAGGCGCTCGAAGCGGTGTCCGGCGGCGAGCCAGCCGTCCACGATGCCCATTGCGCCGAGGATTTCCTGCATCCGCACGTGGACGGCAGCGGCCTGGGAATAGGTGACCGGGCCGGTGCGTTTATCGACGATGCGTACCCGGGCCCCGTGGCGGGTGAGTTCGGCGGCGGCGGTCAGGCCGACCGGGCCTGCGCCGACGATCAATACGTCCGGGTTGGCTTCGGGGGGAGGGACGGCGGACATGCCACGATTCTATGCTGGGAGAAAACCGATTTACAAGCGGCGCGATGAAGATGGCAAGGTCTTTCAGTTTGCGGAGGATCCCGGGGAGCGCACGCGCCTCGCGTGCTGCGGACGGCGCCCAGCCGTTCGCTCCGGTGGGCGGCCCCCCGCTCTTTGGCGAAGCGCCAAAGAGAGCACGCGA
>CAHJWO010000213.1 GCA_903642295.1 PVC group bacterium
GAAGCACAACTTCGCAGACAAGGCATTCCAAAGTACAAGTTGGGAAAGAGGGGAACGAGATCGTTTGCGGTTGTGGAGGGCGTGCGGTTTTGGCCGCACGGTTCGCTGCCGCGGGCCGGAAGGTCCTTCGGTAATTATATACTTGACGCACACGGCCATTGATGGCAGATTGTTCGCATGACGCCAGAAGGTTGCCCCGAAAATCTGCTAGGAGCCATTCGCTATTTCGCGGACCCGCAGGTTGCACACGATTTCATGGTTGGGATGCGTTGGGAAAACGGCGTCCGTTGCCCGCTGTGCAAGGGCGACAAGGTGAGTTTCTACAGCAACCGCCGCATCTACCGTTGCGCTCTCTGCAAAAAGCAGTTCACGCTCAAAACCGGCACCGTGTTTGAAGACAGCCCCCTCGGGTTGGACAAGTGGCTGCCTTGCGTTTGGTTGATCGTCAACGCCAAGAACGGCGTTTCTTCGTGCGAGATTGCCCGTGCGCTGGACGTAACGCAAAAAACCGCGTGGTTCATGCTTCACCGGGTCCGCGCGGCTCTAAAGGTGTCCAGCTTTGAAAAGATGGCTGGCGTCGTGGAAGCCGACGAGACCTTTGTCGGTGGCTCTGCGGACTTCATGCACAAGAAGGTCAAGAAGGCCAAGGGCATCGGACGCGGCTTTACCAGCAAGACGGCGGTTATGGGCCTGCTAGAGCACGCTGAGAAGGGTAAATCCCGCGTGAAAGCCAAGGTCATCAAGAACACGCAAAAGAAGACCTTGAAGGCCATTATTGATGACACGGTGCAAACCGGGACCACATTGCACACGGACGCCTGGGTTGCTTATCAATCCCTCGGGCCGGACTACATCCACCGCTTTGTGGATCATGCCGTCGAGTATGTCCGCGATGGCGTCCATACGAACAGTTTGGAAAACTTTTGGTGCCTGCTTAAGCGCACCTTGAAAGGGACGTATGTACACGTCAACGCCGCTCAATTAGAAGCCTACTTGGATGAGCAGGCGTGGCGCTTCAATGAGCGGAAGCTAAACGACGGGCAACGGTTCGCTGCTGTGACGAAAGCCATCGTCGGCAAGCGGTTGACCTACAAGCAACTCACCAGCCGGGAACTGGCCTAAGCGGGTCGCTGGGTACGGCGGGCAACGCGAGCGGCCTCCCGCTCTGCCTGCTGCCGCTTTTCTTCCTGAGTGACGGCTTCTTTGGGGACAGAGAGGATCGCCTTCATGGCCGTTTTGAAACGGTCAAAGCCAGTTTTAGTTCCTAGGCCATCCTTATCAGTACCGTTTGAGGAATTATTCATGGCGGATCAACTAGGCTGCGAGAAAAACTGTACAATTTCAGCAGCAGAGAAGATGTAAATTGCCCGCATTCCACAATCGCCAACTAGTGACGCCGTCAAAGCCTGCCGTTTTTCGAGGACGCGCTCATCGGTAGTCACAAAAACCGAACAATCCAAATAAGCGGCTTCCATTATGGCCGTTAGAACGCCGCGTTGAGGCGCGCTCACGATTCCCCGCTCAATAACTCCATCTACATGGATATCGACAACTTCACGCTGCGTGTCGCTGAATGTCCTGGCGGGGTCCATGAGAAGCCCTAGCCTTCCTGGCGCTGATAGAACGCCCTGAGCCATCGCACTTGAAAATTCAGACCGAATCCGCGAGCGGATATACTCTAATTTTTGCAGCACCGAAGGGGTAGCTACAACGAAAAGCCCTAGATCGCGCAAAAGCCGATGCGCCTCGACAAAAGTGGGCGCATCGGCCTGTACGGCTAAAAGTGATGATGCGTCAAACGCCGACTGTTGACGTCGCACGGAGCAAGCCTTTCTGTGAATGAGCGGCAGCTTCCAGCCCGGCTTTGTCTTCGCGCGACATACGCGAAACTGCAACGTCTGCCTCAGCGGCAGAACGGGAAATTTCTTCTAATTGCTGGGCAGTAGGTCCACCCGCAGTATTTGGGTCATTATGGGCCATAGGGATCGTGTCGTTTCAGTAGTGTTTTTCGACTGTTTACGTCAGTCAACGGGAGTGAGAACTCCGAAAATTTTGCAACTGTTGCAAATTGCCATGACTTTTTAGACCGGAAATTTATTTTTTTGTTCAATTCTGTACGCACATCCCTGCGCATAAGATGCGCATTTCGTACGTACAACGGGCGTATGCATGTGGCTACAGTGTGGCACAATGTTGCACGTGCTACCAAGTGTTATTATTCACACCGATTACTCCGTGACATTCGACCTCAAAGTTGCAAATTCCTCAAATGTAAACGCTTGCTCACGGGTGGGTTTTCCTACTCGGTAGTAATCGGTAATATTTTTTCATATTTTTGCGTACGCTGTGCTCAGAAAAATTACGCCGTGCCTTTCTCCCGTTGACGGGACTTTTGCTGTGAAGCAGGATGCGGGCCGGAACAGCAGTGGTAGACCCCTTGCTCGAAACCTGCTCACAAAAGTTTTGACCGCGTTTGTCCAGTGTGTAGGTCCCTAGATATGGCCATTTTGCGCGCCACTTGACACGCATCACACTGCCGATGGTATGCTCAGGTTAAAGTGCGGATGAGTGCGGATTTAAGAAAATCATTCAGGACTGAACGATTGAGACGTTGCAAAAACGTTTAACGTTAAACTGTCTTTGTGTGCGTCAAGTATATAATTACCGGTCCTTCGACTGCGCTCAGGATGACAGAATTTGAAGGCAGTCGTAAGCCCTTGAATCTGAGGTCGAAAAATCAGTCCTTGGCAATGACAAACCGCTTCTTGGCTATGACATACACGGCTTAAATCCGAGGTCGAAGGATCAGTCCTTGGCAATGAGGCGCTGGAAGCGCGGGTCGCTGCGGAGTTGGGACCACTCGGGGCGCCGACGGAGGTCGTTCTTGGAGAAACCGTTCCATTCGTCCACGCTGATCGTGAAAAGGTGTTCGAGCAGCGGCATCGCGTCGTCCGCATCGCCCAGGAGAGCATAGACCCGCGCTAGGCGGAGCGTGACCGTGCTACCGCTGATCACGTCCACGGATTCCGGGCGCATCTTCGCGGCGTAGCGGCCCTCGCCGAGGGCGGCGTCGCGCCAGCCCAGCGCGGCGTAGAGCAGCGCGAGATCCACGTGGCGCAGGGCGTCGTCGGGATAGCGGCGCACGTTGTCCTCGTAGTAGGGACGGGCGGTCTCGAAGGCTTTTTGCGCGCGGGCGGCGTCGCCGTCGCCGTGGCGGGCGCGGTAGAGGAGGCCGCGCAAAAATTCGCGGTGCAACGGGGTGCCCAGCGACGTGGCGTAGGTGTCGTGCGAGGTACTGTCGAGCGCGCGCTCGGCCTCGGCGTATTGCTCGTCGAAGATCGCCACGTCGTAGCGGCAGACGGTGACCTCGCCTTCGTGGTAGTCGGAGGAAATGATGCCCGGCAGCGCGCGCCGCAGGCGGGTCAGGTCGCCCTTCCAGTGGAAATCGACCATGCCGCGCAGGACCTGGCTGTTGGCGTTCTCCGTGGCGAGTTGAATGGCCCGGTCGTAGGCGTCGGCGGCGTTGGGCCAGTCGCGTTCATTGAGGTAAAAACGGGCGAGGGCTTCCAGGGTGCCGGTGTCGCGCGGACCGAGTTTTTCCGCGCGTTGGAAGCTGTCGCGGGCGGCGTCCATGCGGCCCTGGCGGCGCTGGACGTAGCCCATGATGCGCAGGATTTCGGCGTCGTTGGGCAGGGCGCGGGCGGCGATGGCCAGTTCGGCGAGCGACTGATCGTACGCGCGCTTGTACCAATAGAAGTAACAGCCCAGGGCGAGGTGGCCTTCGCCGAGGTCGGGTTGCAGGGCGAGCGCCCGGCGCGCGTTGGCCAGCACGTCGGCGTAATGCTCGTCGCTGGGCTCGTAGTTGAAGGCGATGCGCCCGAGCGTCTGGGAAAGGCGGGCGTAGGCGACGGCGAAGTTCGGGTCCAGCGCGAGGGCCTGCCGGTAGAGACCCTCGGCGACACGCAGGCTGTCCAGCGTGATGAGGCGGTTCTGGAACTCACGTCCGCGCAGGAAGAGCACGTAGGCGTCGGGGTTGCCGGTCAGTTTGGTTTCGACGCGGGCTTTTTCCTCGGGCGAGAGGGTGGCCTGGAGAGCGGCGGCGATCTTTTGGGCGATTTCGCTCTGGAGGGTGAGGGCGTCGGAAAGGTCCCGGTCGTAGGTCTCGGCCCAGACGTTGGCGTCGAGGCGGGCGTCGATGAGATGCGCGGTAACGTGGACGCGCTCGCCGATCCGCTGGACGCTGCCCTCCAGCACGTAACCGACGTGGAGGGCGCGGGCGATCTCGCGCAGGTTGGCGCGGGTGGAGCGGTCGCGGTAGGATTCGACGCTGGTGCGCGAGATGACGCGCAGGGCGTGGATCTTGGCGAGGCTGGCGAGAAGGTCGTCCTGGATGCCGTCGGCGAGGTAGGCGTTGCGGGGGTCGTCGGAGCGGTTGTCGAAGGGCAGGACGGCGAGGGAGCGGAAGTCGGAAGTGGGAAGTGGGAAGGCGGAAGTAGGAAGTGCGAAGTCGGAAGGGGGAGGGGGAAAGGGGGAAGCGGAAGCAGGGGAGGAAGCGGCGGACGAGGGAGATCCCTCGTTGATATGGAGATGCCCGGAAACGAGCATCCAGATAATCAATCCGACGATGCCAAGGATGAAGAAGCCGAGCGTGCGGAGCACGATCAGCAGGGTGCGGGGGGGCGGGGCGGGCGGAGGGACGGCGGTGCCGGGGACGACAAGCGTGGTGCCCAGACCGGCGAGGGCGAGCACCTGACGGCGGCAGCGTCCGAGGCGTTCGGCGAGGAGCGTGGCGCTTTGCGGACGCTTGTCGGGGTCCTTCGCCAGCATGACGCGCAGCAGGTCGATGACGGGAGGGGGGACCTCGGAGGCTTCGAGTTGGGCGACCGGGAGGGAGCGGTGCTGGCGCCTCTGGATTTCGTCCAGCGTGTTACCCGCGAACGGATGTTGGGCGGTGAGCAGGTACCAGAAGGTCAGGCCGAGGCTGAAGATGTCCGAGCGGATGTCGAGCGGGTCGTCCTCGTCGCCGGCGAGCTGCTCGGGGCTGGCGTAGTGCGGGGTGCCGACGAAATCGCCGACGGCCGTGAGGGGGCTGCCGGCGTCGGGCTTGATGGGGCGCGCGAGGCCGAAGTCGATGACCTTGACGAGTTCCGAGCCGATGGGAGAGGCGGGGGCGGCGTCGGGGGAGCGGGGGTCGCCTGGCCAGGCGGTGGCGCTGCCGGTGAGGCCGCCGTCCACGAGCATGACGTTGCCCGGTTTGATGTCGCGGTGGATGAGGTCCTCGCCCTCGGCGGCAATGAGGGCGTGGTTGATCTGGGTGACGATGTCGAGCGCCTGGAGGACGGGCATCCGCCCCCGGCGGCGGACGCGCTCGGCGAGGGTTTCGCCCTCGATGTATTCCATCGCGTAGAAACACGGACCGCCGACCTGCTCGCCCAGGTGGAAGACGCCGGCGACGTTGGGGTGGCGCAGGCTGGCGGCGGTGCGGGCCTCGCGCAGGAAACGCTCGCGCAGGATGGGGAATTTATCGAGGAGCGCGCTGTGGACGACTTTGAGCGCGACGACGCAGTGCAGGCGGGTGTCGAAGGCTTTGTAGGTCGCGCCCATGGCGCCGCGGCCCAGTTCCCAGAGGGTGCCGTCCTCGCGCCGGAGGATTTCGTAGTGTTCGTAGCGGGGCTGGGGGGCGTGCGGGGAGGGCGGAGGAGAGGTGTTGGGGGAGGGGAAGGGGGACGGGGTGAAGGGGCGGCCTTCACCCGGTTGTGAATCCGAAGCGGCTACCGTTTCACCCAGCCAGAAGTCGCCTCCCGACGGTTTCTGGTCGTCGTCGCTGCCCATGAGTGATGGTTCGGTGCGGGGTGGGTGGGTTGAGAGGGACGCCGCAGGCGGGGTGGGTTACGGAGGGACGAATTTTAACCGAAGGGGGCCGGGTTGGCTAGGAAATTTGGCGGTAGGTGGATGCGGATGTTGTTACGTGGGCGGTAGGGTGGGGACAGCTGTCCCAGCCGTCCGAAGCTGCGTTGGGGCTGTTGCCGGGAAAGCGTGTTGTCCGTTTGACAGACAGTCACGGACGGCTGGGACAGCCGTCCCTACCTGTTTCGCTGCGCTCAGAATGACACCGCGTTATGAGGTGTTTGCCGCAGCCGTATTTATTCAGGCGCGGGGTTTTTGGAGGAACGTCCCGAGCCGGTCAAGCAGCCGCTGATGACGCTCGGAAGAAAGTGAACCAATCATCCCGAGCAAGCGGTCGACTGGGATGACCACCAGAAAACCCAACCGGATCAGCGAAGCGGCTTTCAGACCGCTCCGGCGGAAGTCCGGGTGTGATGGAGCGATGATTTCATCAAAGCCGGCGGACTCCTGATGAAGCTGAGTGCTGACGCCACAGACCAACCAATCATCAAAAGGCGGCATCCGGCGCAGCAGGATCACCGGCCGCGGTTTGGTTTGTCCGTTTGCCTGCGGCAGGGGCGCGAGGGCCACGTCGCCTTCGGTCATGGCCGCAGATCGGCTGCGGTATATTCCGGTTCATCATCGCCGTAAGCTCCGGCGAGGCTTTGGAGGCTGAGGGCGGTCCACTGTGCACGTTCGGAATCGAGTTCCGCAGCAGCAGAAGAAGGTACTAACACCGTTAACGGAGTGCCGGGCGGCAACTCGAACGGTTCGTCCAAGACGATATGTTTGCCGTCATAGTGGGCCTTGAGCAACACGGCAGGCATAGAGAAAGCTAACTGCCTATCCAGAAAACCCACGCGTTTTTTCTTACGCCCCTGCCGGGGCTTCGGGCGAATGGCGCTTTTTCCCGGGGCTTACGTCCCGGGCTAAACTCTGCCGCCCCTGCCGGGGCTGGGAACCGGGTTTTTCGGATCGGCAGTAAGGATCGTTGCATGGGGAGGAAGTGCCGCGCCTCACGTAAAATTAATCTTCATACGCTTCCATCGGCACACAACTACAGACCAGGTTGCGGTCGCCGTAGACGCTGTCGATGCGCCCCACGCTGGGCCAGAATTTGTGCTCGCGCTCCCGGCGCGTCGGGAAGGCCGCGAGTTGGCGCGAGTAGGGGTGTGTCCAGTCGTCGGCGGTGACGGCCTGGGCCGTGTGCGGAGCGCCTTTGAGGACGTTATCCTTGCGGTCCGCCTCGCCGGATTCGATGGCTTTGATCTCGCCGTGGATGGCGATCATCGCGTCGCAAAAACGGTCGATCTCTTCCTTGGATTCGCTCTCAGTGGGCTCGACCATCAGCGTGCCGGTGACCGGCCAGCTCATCGTGGGGGCGTGGAAGCCGTAATCCATCAGGCGCTTGGCCACATCCTCGACCTCGACCCCGGCGGTGGCCTTGAAGCCGCGCAGGTCGAGGATACATTCATGGGCGACCAACCCGTCGTTGCCACGGTAGAGGACCGGGAAGTGGGGCTCGAGTTGCCTGGCGATGTAGTTGGCGTTGAGGATGGCGATCTTTGTCGCTTCGGTCGCGCCGTCGCGGCCCATCATGGCGAGGTAGAGCCAACTGATGACCAGGATGCTCGCGCTGCCCAGCGGGGCGGCGGAGACGGGGCCATGGTCCGAGATCGGGTAAGCATCGTGCGCGGGGTGCCCAGGCAGGTAGGGGCGGAGGGCTTCGGTCGCGCAGATGGGGCCGACGCCGGGACCGCCGCCGCCATGCGGGATGCAGAAAGTCTTGTGCAGGTTGAGATGCACCACGTCCGCGCCGATGTCGCCGGGGCGGCAGAGGCCGACCTGCGCGTTCATATTCGCGCCGTCCATGTAGATCAGGCCACCGGCGGCGTGGATGATCCCGGAGATTTCCTTGACCGTGCCCTCGAAGACGCCGTGCGTGGAGGGATAGGTGATCATCAACGCGGCGAGGTTGGCCTGATTGGCGTCGGCGCGGGCGCGGAGGTCGGCGAGGTCGATGTTGCCCTGGGGGTCGCACTTGACGGGGACGACCTGATAGCCCGC
>CAHJWO010000214.1 GCA_903642295.1 PVC group bacterium
AATGGAATCTCGGTGGATGGCGATCTCCGAGCGCCATGTTTTCCCGGCGGCGTAGCCGCCATTCTTCCAAGCCTTTTCGACCGCGGCGCGGTCCCGAAAACATGGCGTTCGGAGATCGCCATCCACCTGGAAACCTTCTCATACATACTTAGACCTCCGGCAAAAGTCCGCAGATTCCGTTTGTGCCGGAAGTCTATTGAAAGACACGGCGCAGCCGTTCGCAACCCAGGGTAGGGCGGGCCCTCCGAGCCCTTCCCTGGCGGACCTTTTGGCCCCGCTCGGCAGCCTCACTAAAGGAAAATCAGGGCAGGGCTCGGAGAGCCCTCCCTACCTTGGAGCCGCTGCCGCCGGTGCCACCGCCACACCCGTGATTGCCTCATTCAATACCCGTGCCAAATCCTCCATCCGGTACGGCTTGGCCACCATCGCCATGAAGCCGTGCGAGCGATAATCCGCGATCACCGCGTCGTTGCTGTATCCGCTCGACACGATGGCGCGCACATTCGGGTCGATCTCACGCAGTCGCCGCATCGTTTCCTTGCCGCCCATGCCGCCGGGGATCGTCAGGTCCAGGATGACCGCCGTGAACGGCTCGCCCTCGGCGTGCGCGTGCTGGTACGCCGCGACCGTTTCCGTGCCCTCGCAGGTCATCGTCGGCTCGTAACCCAACAAACCCAGAATCGCCCCGGCCAGGTCGCGGATGTCGTCATCGTCGTCCATGAAGAGCACCTTGCCGCCGGACTTCGGGGGCTTCGGCGCGGGCTTCTCCCGGACGGGCGGCGGCACCTTGGGCGACACCGGCAGGTAGATCGTGAACGTCGAGCCCGCCCCGGGCTGCGATTCCACGCGGATGGTCCCCTCGTGCTTGCGCACCACCGAATACGCGATGGCCAGGCCCAACCCCGTGCCGTTGGAGCGCGTGGAGAAGAACGGGTCGAAAATTTTGGGCAAATGCTCGGGCGCGATGCCCGTGCCCGTGTCGCCCATCACAATTTCCAGATACAGTCCGCCGGGTTCATCCGCGCCGGCGATGTCGGCCAGACCCTCGGGTGACTCGACCAACCCCACGCGCACGTGCAGCGACCCGCCGCCGGGCATCGCCTGCACGGAATTGAGCGCCATATTGTGGAAGACCTGGAGCACCTGCCCCTCGTCCGCCTCGACGCTGGGCAACTCGTCCTCGAACTCGAACGACATCTGCACGGGCAGGTTCGCCGTCGCCCCGCGGATGGCGCGCTCGATCAGCGGCGTGAGCTGCAAGGTCTTGCGCACCGGGTCGCCACCCCGGGCAAAAGTGAGGAGCTGGCCCGTCAGGTTGCGCGCGCGGCCGCAAGCTTTTTCCGCGCGGCCGAGCGCGTCGATGGCGCGCACCGGCAGACTGCCCCCCGCCCGGGCCACGGACAGGTTGCCCAGCACCGCAGTCAGCAAATTGTTGAAATCGTGCGCGATGCCGCCCGCCAGCACGCCCAGGCTCTCGATGCGGCCGGCCTTTTGCAGTTCCTCCGCCGCCCGGTGCCGGTCCGTGATGTCGTGAAACACCAGCACCGCGCCGGACATCCGGCCCGTCGAATCGAGGATGGGCGCGGAGTTGTCGGCGATGACGCGGTGCGGCTGATTGTCGGGCACGAGATGCGCCGGGTCGTGCGGCGCGGCGCGCATCCCGCTGGCCAGGACGGCCCGCACGGGGTTGTCCGCCTGGCGGCGGGTTTGCGCCCCGGCCCGGCGATAAAATTCCTCGATGGGCAGCCCCAGGGCCTCCCCGGCGGGCAGGCCGCAGAGGGTCTCGGCGGCGGCGTTGAGATAGGTGACGTGCCCCTCGGCATCCGTCGTGATGAGCCCGTCGGAAATGGAGTCCAGCGTGACGCCCAGGAACTCCTTCTCGTGCGCCAACGCCTCCTCGGCCAGCTTGAGTGCGTGGATGTCCGCGTGGAAACCCAACGCGCGCAGCAGCCGCCCGTCCGACGCGAAGAAGTCGATGCCGCTCGCCTGGATCCAACGGTACGTCCCGTCCTTGTGCCGCATCCGCACGGTGTGGGCAAATGGCCGGCGGCTCTCGCCGAAGGAGCGCTCGATGTGCGCATTGATCATGCGGGCGCGCTCGTCCGGGTGGACGAGGTCCATCCAGGTGTTGTGCGTGTCGGGCAGCTCCTCGGGCCGGTAGCCGAGCATACTTTTCCACAGCGGCGAGTAGTACGAGCGGCCCGTCACCAGATCGGTGTCGAAGAAACCCAGGGGCGAACTGGTGACCAGGAGGTGAAAGCGTTCCTCGCTCTGGTGCAGGCGCTCCTCCAACTCCTTGTGCAGGGTGATGTCCTTGTGGAAGCCGAGCGTGCGCGTGGTGTGCCCTTCGGGGTCGCTGAACTCCATGCCCGTGCTCTCGATCCACCGGTAGCTGCCGTCCTTGTGCCGCATCCGGAAGCAGCGCGTGAACCGACCGATGCCCTCGCCCACCGGTTCCCGCTCGGCCAGCCAGTCGCGGTGGTAGTCTTCGGGGTGCAACAGGTCGTTGAAGGTGCTGCGGCCGTTGGGCAGTTCGTCGGCGTGGTAGCCGAGCATTTCCTTGAACGCGGGGGAATAATAGGTGGTGTCCGCCGCGCGGTCGTCGTCGAAAAATCCCAGCGGTGAACTGGTCATCAGGTACTCCAGCCGCTGCTCGCTCTGCGCCAGCCTCGCTTCGGTTTGCGCCAGGTGTGCCGCCAATTCCGATTGGCCGGCCTGATCCGCCAGGGGGATAGGCGGCGGTGGGAGAACCACGGCGGGCTGGGCGGCACGGACCTCGGCCTGCGCCAGCCGCGCTTCGGCCTGCGCCAGGCGTCGCTCCACTTCCTCACGACGATGGATTTCGCGGTGCAGTTCGGCGGCCAGCGCCTCGGCCGCGGAGAGGCCGCGCTTGCCTCCGTAAGCGGCCCCGTTGCCGTGACTGCTGCCGTTGCCGTTCGTGTGGGTGGCGGGGCTCTCCGATGGATCCGCCGGTCCGGCAGCGGAAGTCCGGGCGGTCGCGCTGCCGTTGCTCGCCGTGGGGGCGGTCCGGGAGGCAGCCCGATCCTCCCCGATGTCAACGTGATCCGCGCCAGCCGTCGGCTTGCCCGGTGTGCGCCCGGTTGGGGCAAGCGCAGGCGTCAGCTTGCCTTGGGCGGGAGACACGGGTTGATCCATGAACGGAAGCACGGGAAGACTCAAGGGAACCGCCATGCAGTTTTTGTGCCAGGGGTTCAGGAACTTGAAACGCAGGGAACAGCCGGGTCTCTTGGTAAACGACCGCGTAAAATAAACGTCGCCGTTCCCTTTTTGTCGAGTCCGTAATTGTTTTCCCTCCAAACAAATTAACACGCACGGTATAAGATTGCCCAGCAAGGGGCGGGCGTTCCGTTCCCCCTCTCGTGGGACGGCCGGCAATGGTCCCCCCGCATCCCGCATCCCCCTGCCCGCCGCCTCCCTGCTTCAGCCTCCGTCCTTTTCCAAAGGCTGCTCTTTCAGGCTGCGCGCGACCAGCGCACGCACCCGGCACAGGTCGCGCAACATTCCCCAGCCGTGGTACCACAAGCGCACGCGCGTGGCGTCGTCGTCACGCCATTCCACGGGCAGATCGTGCGTCGTCAGTCCCAACCCGGCGGCGAGGGCGAGCACTTCCACGTCGAAGGAAAATCCGTCCAACCGCTGGCGCGAAAAAATGCGCTGCGCCGCCTCCGCCCGGAACGCCTTGAAGCCGCACTGGGTATCCGTCCACGCGCCGGGTAAAATAGACCCGCGCACCAACCGGCTAAACAAGCCGCCGAGATGCCGCCGCACCGGCCCCTGCGCCCGCCCGATCCGGCTGTCCCGGTGGCGGCGGTTGCCAATGACCACGTCCACTTCCGGGTGCGCGGCGAAGTACCCCAGGAAACGCCCGACCTCCGGCAGCGGCGTGCTCAGGTCGGCGTCCATGAAAATGCGGATTGCCCCCCGCGCCCGCCGCATCCCCGAGCGGACGGCGTGGCCCTTGCCGCGTTGCGGGCCGTTGTCGATTACCTCCAGGCGCGGGAACGGCGCGGCGGCTTCCCTGGCCCGCTCCAGCGTGCCGTCGTCCGAACGCTCCACCACGGCGAGCACTTCGCAGGTCTCGCCCTCGGGCAACACCAGCGTATCGCAATACTCCGCGATGCGCGGCAGGTTGGGCGGCAGGCGGGCGGCCTCGCGAAAAGCCGGGATCACGAGGGAAAGCGCGACGCGTTCAGAGAGAGACATTCGGGAGGGAAAAAGGCAATCATGCCCGGGAAAGCGCCGCCGTCCAGCGGCGACACCTCTTTTAAGGTAGGCAGGGCTCTCCGAGCCCTCCCTACCTTCGAGGGACCGCCGGCGGCGCTTTGCCCACCCTGACCAGAGGCATTTGTCCTGCTTACCGCCGCCCGAACCTCCGCCATCTTTCCCCGCTCCCCAACTTCCAATCTGCGAAAATCTGCGTAATCTGCGGACGATTCTTTCGCCGCCATGCTCCCCGCGCCGCCCTCATCTCTACCCGCCGCGCCCCCTGCTCCCGCCGCTGTTTTCACCCGCGCCGCCCCCCCCGCCGGCTGGCAACGCTTCCTCACCCCGGACATTCTCGTCCGCGTCGGCGTCGTCGCCCTCGCGGCTTTTCTGCGCCTCTTCTGGCTCGACCAGCGCCCGCCGCATTTCGACGAGGGCGTCAACGGCTGGTTCACCGACCAGATGCAGACCACCGGCTTCTACCATTACGACCCGAGCAACTACCACGGGCCGCTGCACTTCTACGTTCTGTTCCTTTTCAAGTGCCTGTTCGGGCGCAACCTGTGGGCGTTGCGCCTGCCCGTCGCGCTGGTGGGAATTCTTACCGTGGACTGGATTTTCCGCTTCCGCGCCTTCTTCGGGCAGCGCGTCTGCCTCCTGGCCGCGCTGGCGATGACCCTCTCGCCCGGCACGCTTTTCTTCCAGCGCGACGCCATCCACGAGACGTGGCTCGTCTTCTTCCTGCTGCTGGCCTTCTGGGGGATTTGCGGGCTGTGGCAACTGGGCGGCAAGCGCCACCTCTGGGCGCTGGCGATGGGCGTCACCGGCGCGATCCTGACCAAGGAAACCTACCTCATTCACTTCGCCTGTTTCCTGGTCGCCCTGCTCGTGCTCTGGATTCTGGAGGAAAACCTGCCCTCCGCACAGCGCCCGCTGCTCGGTCCGCCCCCGCTGCCCGGCCCGGAGGAGGGTACCCGATCCCTGTGGCACCCCGAGGCCGCCTCCCCGAGCAACCTCGCCCGGTTCTACGCCAACTGCGCGCCGCAGCTTTACCGCCATCGGGACGTGGGCGTGGTCATCGGCGTGAGCCTGGGGCTGATCGTGTTCTTTTATTCGGGCAACTTCTTCCACTGGCCCGGACTGGGGGGGCTGGCTTCCACCTTCACCTTCTGGGGCAGGAAAGCGCACGAGGGCGAGGGCCACAACAAGCCCTTCATCTACTGGACGCGCCTCGTCCTGCAAAATGAGCCGTTCGCCGCCGTGGGTCTCCTGGCCTGTCTGCGCTACCTCGTGCCGCCGTGGACCACCACCCGGTTCCGCCCGGTGGGCCTGGGGACCCTGGCGTTTTGCCTGGCGTTCGTGGCCTTCTGGTTCTGGCCCAGGAGCAGCCCCAATCCCGACCTGCCGTTGAGCAACGCCATTTCAGCCCTTTACGAGGGCGGCGCGTGGCACCTCGATGCGGAGAAGGTCGAATGGACGCTGGGCATCCTGATCGTCGTCCTGTCGTGCGGGGCGGTTTCGCTCCTCGCGCTGCCGGTGCCGGCGGACTGGCGGATGCGCCTGCTGGCCATCTATGCGCCGGGCACGCTGCTGGCCTACAGCCTCATCCCCTACAAGACGCCGTGGTGCGCCATCTCCTTTCTCTGGCCGTTCTTTTTCGCGGCGGCTGCCGTCGGGGCGGAACTCGCCGCCCGCTTCGCCGGGCCCCTGGTCCGACGCGGTCTGGCGGGGCTCGTCGTCCTGCTGGCCGCCGGGTCCGCGTGGCGGGCGGTGGACCTCAACTACCTGCGCCCCACCGACGACAGCCTCAACTACGTCTATGTCCAGACGTTCAACGACGTGTGGCGCATCACCGAGCCGTTGCTCAACCTGGCGCACGACGACCCCTCCCGGTACGCATTGCACGGGGTCATCCTCTGCGGCAGCACGTATCCCCTGCCCTGGATGCTGGGCGATTTCACGGGCATCGGCTATTTCGGCGACGGCAATTCGCCGACCGAATACCGCGCCGATTTTCTGCTGGTGGAGGAGCGCCGCGTGTCCGAGGCCGAGGTCCATCTGGACGAGGAATACTTCAAGGAAACGCTGCATCTGCGCCCTGCCCAGGCCGGCCTGACGCTCTACCTGCGCGCCTCGCTTTTCAGCCATTACTTCCCGGACCGCGAGCCCGAGTTCCATCCCTCCGCTACGGCGACCCCGGCGGAAGCACTGCTGCCCGACGAGCCAGCCGCCCCACCGCAGTAGTAGTAGTGTGGAAAACCGCCGCAGGCGGTCTCTCGAAGGGAGGGAGGGCTTTCCGAGCCCTGCCTCGTTGGGCCTTCGAGCCCGTCCCTGATTCGAAAGACGGTCAGGGCAGGCCTCGGAGAGGCCTCCCTACCTTGCGAACGACTGGTGCTCCGCGCCTGAGAACACCACCAATAGATCTCCGACAAAAGTGCTCCCAAGAGAGAAAAGTGTCCGCAGATTCCGACTTTTGTCGGAAGTCCATTGCCGCTCATCGACCTGGCCTGGCAGCCACGTTTGCACGCTTTTCTCGGCGGCAGCTTGCGGCAGGCGGAGGCCGTGGTGGAAGCCATCGGCGGCACGGCGGACCACGTGCATTTGCTGATTGGCATCAGGGCCACGCACCGCTTGGCCGATCTGGTGCGCGACCTCAAACGTAGTTCGTCACAATGGGTCCACGAAAACACCAAGGTCCTCGAGTTCGCCTGGCAGGAAGGCTCCGGGGCATTTAGCGTGGGCGCGTCCCGACCGGGAGGCGGTGCGCGCCTACATCGCCAACCAGGCCGAGCATCACCGCAAGCGCGCGTCCCGGGATGAATACGTGGCGTTGCTACGCCGGAGCGGCTTGGATTACGCCGAACGCTAGCTTGACTGCACTGCACCCGGGCGCCGAGCGAATGCCACGCTTCCTGCACCCCTCCGGGGCGCATTCTAAGAGCCCGTATAGAAAGGGGGTTTAAGGGTGCAGACGTTTGAGCATGAGGCCGACCATGGCCAGGTGGATGAAGGCTTCGCTGGAGCGGGGATTTTGCTCGTAGTCTTTGGAGAGCCGCCGCCAGCGTCCCAGCCAAGCGAAGGTGCGCTCGACTACCCAGCGACGCGGCAGGTGCACGAAGTTGGACTGGCCGGGTGCCTTGCGGTTGGGCAAGGTGGCGTTGCGACACAGGGCCACCAGGGCCACGCGCTTCCAGCGCCGTCGCACCCAGGCGGCAAAGGGTTTGCCCCAGTAGCCGCTGTCCGCCCAAATGAGCCGCCAGCGCCGCGCCGAAAAGCCCAGCGCCTGGCGGGCCTGGCGCAGCATCCGCTTGGCCCCGGCCCGCTCCTGGATATCGGCGGGGTGGACGTGGCAGGCTAGCAACAAGTCGTTGGTTTCCAACAGAATGTGACGCTTTCTGCCCTTGACATTTTTGCCTGCGTCAAAACCGCGAGGCCCCCTTTTTCGGTGGTTTTCAAGCTCTGGCTGTCCAGGATGGCGGCCGAGGGGGCGGCTTTTCTGCCGTCCTGTTGACGGCAGGCGTCACGCAGGGTGGCGTGGCTGCGTGCGAGCAGGCCACTCTCGCGCCAGCGCCAGAACAGCTCCCACACGCTGCCCCAAGGCGGAAAATCGTGCGGCAGGTTGCGCCACTGGCAGCCCGTGCGTCCCAGGTATAACATCGCATTGACCATGGCGCGCCGCGCGTGCTTGGGCGGATGGCCGGTCTTGGGCAAGAGCGCCGCC
>CAHJWO010000215.1 GCA_903642295.1 PVC group bacterium
GCGTCGGGTAGGATCGGTCAAAAGAGTGGAGGTTGCGCGGGCGAAGGCGGCGGGGTCGCCAAAGGGAACGAGGAGGCCGGTTTCGCCGTGGACGACCACCTCCGGGATGCCGCCGACGGCGGTGGAAACACAAGGGCAGCCGAAACACATCGCCTCCAAAATGCCCAGGCAAAAACTTTCGGTCTCGGAGGTGTAAAGCGTCAGGTCTGCGGCTTGCAGATAGTCTTCGATCTCGTTGACCTCGCTGCGAATAATCAGGCGGTCGGACAGACCTAGTTGGCGGGCGCAATCCGCGAAGGGCGACCAGTCACTGCCTGCCAGAATGAGGAGGCGGAAGGGGAGAGATTTATCGAGGAAAGAGACGGCTTCGAGCAAGAGGTCGATCCGCTTGAGCGGGCGCAGATTAGAGGCGTGCAGAAGAAGGATTTCATCGGCGCGAAGGGCGAGCGATTTACGAACGGCGGATCGAGAGAGGTTCGGCGCACGCGGGGCAAAAAAATTGTGGATCACCTCCGGCGGGCGTGGAGTGGGGAGAAGGCGGTGCGTTTCGCGCGCAAGGTAATCGGAGACAGCGGTGACAGCATCGGATTGCTCCAGCGCATAGCGAATGGCCGGACCGTAACCGGCGTCACGTCCGAGCAGCGTGGTGTCCGTGCCGTGCAGAGTGGTGACCACGCGCGGGGCGGAGGACGCCGGAAGCATCGCGCGGGCAAGAATTGCAGCGGTGGCGTGCGGAACGGCGTAGTGGACGTGCAAGATGTCCAAAGCGTATTCGTGGCTGACCTCAGCCATTTTTACCGACAGGGGAAGCGTGTAATCGGGATACTTGAAGAGTTCGTAATCGTTGATCGTGACCGGATGGAAGTAGAGACCGGGTGTATCGAAGGGAAGGCGGAAGGGGCGTTCGTAACTGATAAAGTGAACCTCGTGGCCGCGACGCGCGAGTTCCTCGCCAAGCGCCGTGGCAAGAATGCCGCTACCACCCACGGAAGGGTAGCAAGTAAGGCCGATTTTCAGGGGGCGGTCGGCGGACATTTTTGAAGAGGGCGAAAGCAGAAGGCGGTGTTGCAGGCAGGATGCCGGAGTTGGCATGACAGGCGGATGGCAGAGACTAGCGCCGGAACACAGAACAGGTCGTTTGGATCGTAACACCCCGCTCAGAATAACAAAGATTTTGTATGGTCCCCAGAGCGGGGCGGAGGTTACCGTAGATTACGTTGGGAGCGGCGGGTTCGTGAAAGCTTCGTCGGAGCGGTCGATGGGCTCGCGCGGGACGAAGGTAATCTCCGGCGCTTCAGCGATGTTGAGGTAGGCTTGCTCGCCCGCGCCGCAGACGTAGTGTGTGCATCGAACAACCGATTGCATCCAACGCAAGCGAGTGTCGCGAGCGGGGCTGATTTGTTCCTTGATGAGACTAGCGGGGAGAGGCAGGACAAGGTAGGAGTCGCCGCCCTGGTGAAGGCGAAGAACATCGTCGCCGAGGCGTGCGCGGACAAGTTCGTTCTCATAGGGTACGTCGGCAAATTTGTCAGGTACGTCGCACGCTCCGGCGCGGACGACGGGGTCGCTGCTACGGACGATGGTGATGCCTTCAAGCAGACCCATTCTAGTATACATCTCTAAACAGAAATCCGCCACGCTATCGCTAGAGACGGCCTTGAAGATTTCCACGAGAGTCGGATCCACGTAGGCAGGAAGCTGGCGCGCGGTTTTTTCGTGCCAATCGGCAGCAATGCGCTTGCGGAAGAGTGGAGACCACTTGCGCTGAATTTTGTTGGCGAAGGCAAAATTAAGTGTGCTGCGATCGCCAGTTTTGCGGTGGGTGAGAATCGTCTGTGTTTCACGCGGATCATGATCGCTGTCGTGGCAGAAGAAAACGATTTCACCACCGATCTCCCGCTGAAGGCGGCGGGCGGTAACGATCTTTGCGTAGAGGAATCGGCGCGGAAAAAATCCGCAAGGCTGCTGGCCGAAGCAGATGCGAGGCGATGGTTCGTTCATGCCGGCAGAGGAGGGGGTTGAGGACTCAGCCAGAGTTGAAAGAGAATGCTCAACGCCATGCAAAGGAGGCAGCCAATGGCATTGAACCAAAGGTAGGAGATGGACAGCACAAGGTAGAGGAGAAAGACGATGGCTTGGGAAAAAAGGGCGGCCCAGAAAACCGCCGTTCCACCAACGCGCCGGAGAAAGAATGCAGTCAGAAAGACTCCCAAAATCACGGGAAAGAAAACGGACCCGAGAATGTTCACGGCCTGAATGAGATTTTCCGCCAGGTGAGCGAAGAGAGCGAATCCAATGGCAACAACGCCCCACAGCGCCGTGAACCAGCGGGAGGCCGCGACGTAGTGCGCGTCCGACAGGTTGGCACGAATGACGTGGCGGTAAAGATCGACCGTGGTAGTTGAGCCGAGGGCGGTGAGTTCGCCCGCCTTCGATGAAATCGCAGCCGCAAGAAAAGCGGCAATGAGCAAGCCGATCAAGCCATGCGGAAGATGGCGCAGGATAAACGTGATGAAAACGTAATCCGCGTCGTTGCCCGCATGAGGATCAGCATCGTGGATCGCTTTTTGTGTCTGGTCGTGGGCGGTTTGCCCACGGGTGTGGGCAGCGAGGGCGGCATCGCGAGCAATCGTGGCGGCGTGAGTATCGCCGGACCGGCGGGCAGCGAGCCAGATTGAAAGGTGGGCACGCTCCTCGGCGTGAGCAGCCCTGAAATCGGACTGGAGGGAGCGGAGGCGGCCGCCGGTGGCTCCGGGGGCATCGGCCAGTTGTTTCCAGGCGGTTTGATTGAACGAGATTGGCGGTGCTTCAAATTGATAAAAGACGAAAATCAGGACGCCGAGCAACAAGATAAAAAACTGCATCGGAATCTTGAAAACCGCGTTGAACATGAGTCCTAAACGGCTCTCGCGCAGAGAGCCGCCGGAGAGATAGCGACCCACCTGGGACTGGTCGGTGCCGAAGTAAGAGAGCGCCAGGAAACCGCCGCCCAGCAGGCCGGACCAAAGCGTGTAACGGCGGTGCGAATCGAGCGAGTAATCCACGGCATCAAGGCGGTGAAAGTGGGTGGCGACGGTCAAAGCATCGGGAAAGGAGACGTCGGCAGGAAGATGCGAGACGAGGAGGTAGAACGCGACACCCATGCCGACGAAGATCATGCCGATCTGGTACTTCTGCGTAATGTTCACGGCGTCGCTGCCGCCGCTCACCGTGTAAACGACAGCGAGCAAACCCGTACCGATGATCGTGAGGTCGAGCCGCCAACCCATGACCGTGGAGAGCACAATGGCGGGAGCGTAGATCGTGATGCCGGCACCCAACCCGCGCTGGAGCAAGAAAAGAGCGGAGCCAAGGAGGCGGGTTTTCGTATCGAAACGTCGCCCGAGATATTCGTAGGCGGTGTAAACGTCTAATTTCCGGTAGATGGGCAGGAAGACGACGGAGATGAAGATGAGGGCGAAAGGTGCGCCAAAGTAATTTTGCACGAAGCCGAGACCGCTTTCGTAACCTTGACCAGGGGTGGAAAGGAAGGTGATCGCACTGGCTTGGGTCGCCATGACCGAAAGACCGATGGCCAGCCAATGGGTATTGCCGCTCCCTTTAAGGTAAGTTTTAAGATCGCGGGTGCCGCGTGTGCGCCAGATACCGTAGGCGGCGATGCCGACGAGCGTGCCCAGCAGAACGAAATAGTCCAGCGCGTTCACGCGAAGAGATGGGGGAGGAGAGTCAGTAGAATGATCCACAGCACCAACGCGGCGGCAACGAGGAGGTAAATGCCGCGCCAAGTATGCACGCCGGGTAAGCCCGTGTCAGTGTCAGGTTGATTCGAGACAGTGGCAGGAGGATCGTTCTTGATGGATGACATGATACCTCAGATTAGCGTTGGCTTCGCCGGTTTGCGTACAGCTACCCTCGGTTCGCTGACGCGGTTCGAAGACTCGGCTTTCAGGTCGTAAAACTCTCCACAGGATGACAGCGTTTGCTGGTCTAATGTGTCATGCCGGGCGGCTAACAAACAGCGGCGACCTATCTTCCCAGAGAGACAAGATTGGCGAAAAGGCGATACGCACCCGGAACACCGGCGGGTAATTGGCGAAAGAAAGAGAGGCCGGTATAGGTGAAATGGCCCTTGCCGTAGTCAGCGACCAGAAGCCCGCCTTCCAATGGGGGCTCGCCGGGATCGCTGCACGCGAGGAGAGCGGCGAAATGGTCGTGGTCCCATTTGCTGGGGAAGTTGAGGCCGCGCTCTTGAATCCAACCCTCGAAGTCGGCGGGGGTGATGCGATTGGGGGCGTTGAAAACCGGGTGGTCCGGGAGGAGAAAGGCAACGGGCGCCTTTTCATTGGTGACCCTGTTATGAGGAAGATCGCGTGAGAGTTCGAGATCAAACGGAGCGAGTCGCGGATTGCGGAGATCGTTGGGCGTATTGTACTGGACGACGACGTTGCCGCCGGATTCGGCGTAGGCGAAGAGAGCGGGGAGGCCGGGGGCGAGGTCACTGCGGACATTGAATGCGCGCACGCCGATGATGACGGCGTCGAACGCGCGGAGACGGTCGGCGGTCAGGTCCGCGCCGGCGAGCGGCGTGACGGTGTAGCCCATCGCGGCGAGGCTTTCAGAGGTGCGGTCGCCAGCACCCGGCAGGTAGCCAATTTTCTCGCCGCGAATGGCGAGGTCCAGGCAAACGGCTTTGATCCGCGCGAGGGGCTGGAGAAGTTGCCGCGGAATATGTTCGTAGCGGATCTCTTGGCGGGAGGTGTTGTAAACATGGCCGCCGATGGCGGCCTGGGCGGTGAGGAAGGCGGTGGTGGTCTGCGCGGGGGCGGTCACCGTGAAGGAGAATCGGACGTGATCATTGGCCGCGTCGAGGTGGAATTCCTGCGAGGCAGGAGTGACCTGCCAGTCAGAGGGTGCGTTGAGGGCAAGAGTGCCGTGCTGATCGCCACGGGTGGCGCGAATTTCGATCTCGACGGTGTGGCGTGAGTTGGGGGTGAAAAGCTCCACGTCGCGGGAGGGACGCAAGGCGACCGTCGGAACGATGTCGAGCGCACGGCGAACCTCGCCCTTGGAAGGGTCGGCGGTAACCTGCATGGCTTCATCGAGGATGCCGAAGCGTTGGCCGCTCACGCTGAACGTATAAAGGGTTACGAGGGGCGGGTTCTGCGCCGGAAGGCCGATCAAAGCCATATTGTCCACCTTGTACATCCCGGGCGTACCCTCCTCGCGCAACCAATAGGGCTGAGTGAACGGGATCGTGGCGGGAACGGACAGAGCGGCGTCGCGGACCGCGACCTGATTGTCGTGTAAATCCACGGCGGCTTGATCGTTCATGCGCCAGTCGTCCGGTAGGGATTGGACCGACTCCCAGCGTACCGGCACGACGGAACGGACGACCGCGGTGCAGCGCAGGTTCAACGTCTCGCCCGGCACGATCTCTGCCTGCGGCACCGTGGTCTCGACGTAAAGGCCGAGACAATCCGCGATGAGGCGATTGAGTTGCAGAAGTTTGGCCCCTCCCGCCTGACCCGCTTCAGAATCGGCGACGATGCGCTCATGCAGGTCGAACAATGCAGGGACGCTCGCCGCCGGGTTTTGGGGATTAAATTGAGCAATGATTTCATCGGTCTGCGAGCCACAATCCTTCAGCTTTGGCCAGCGCGCCCAGGTGGTATCAATTCCGTCGAAGAGATCATGGCCGGCGGGCTGACCATCGAGCGGCAGGAAGTCGTCGGGGCGGGAACCGCGGGTGCCGATGCTGCCGTACCCCTGGCTGCGGTGGTTGGAACGGCTGAGGGCGCTAACTTCGCCCAACGATTGCCCAAGCAGGGGTAGATAACCGCCGATGTCGAGGCGGAGGGGGTTGGCATCACCCGCGCCACGGAACGAATTCCAGAAAATGCGTTTGGGCTGCCACGGGGTAAGGCCGCCGCGGGTGAGTTGATCGGGAAAGGCGAGGGGGTCACCGGCGAGCTTGAAAGCTTCGAGCGCGAGAATCGTGGATGCGGTGTGATGGCCGTGGGTGCCGCCGCCCTCGGGGGGGAAGCGGGTGACAATCACATCCGGTTGGAACTGACGAATGATGCGGACCACGTCGGAGAGGACTTCCTGGCGGTCCCACTTCGCCAGCGTTTGCTGGTAGTCCTTGGAAAAGCCGAAATCGCGGGCGCGGGTGAAGAATTGCTGCGCGCCGTCCACGCGCCGGGCGGCGAGGAGTTCCTGTGTGCGAATGACGCCCAGCGGATCACCGATCTCCGGGCCGATAAGATTTTGGCCGCCCTCGCCACGCGTGAGCGAAAGGTAGGCCGTGCGGACGCCGCGACCCTTGGAGAGGTAGGCGAGAAACTGGGTGTTCTCGTCGTCGGGGTGGGCGGCGATGTAGAGGACGCTGCCGCATTCGCGGAAGGCGCGGAGTTCCTGCAAAATGGCCGAGGCCGAGGGCGGGTCGGCCGCGCGGACGCCGTTGGCAAAACTCATGGTGACGGCAAGCACGACGGCGGCGAGGGCACGATGCCCGGGCCGCCGTCGGTCCGCGCGGAGAGGAAGCACGGTCAGCAATGACGCAGTGTTACTTTTGGATTTTGAAGGGAGCGGAGTATTCCGTGTCCTCCCACATCAACTTTAGTACACCGCCTTTTTCGCCGTCCTTGTCGATGGCCATCGTGAACTCGTCTGCCGAAGCTTCGGGCTTACCCTTTTTTAGATCGATACGGGCGAGGTCCTGCTTTTCGTCGTAGGTGTACGCGCCCCATTCGCCGAGTTGCTTGCTGATGATGAGCTTCGCGCTGCCATCTTCCATCGGAAGGGTAAAGAGCGCGTAAGCCCCGGCGGGAACCGTGGTGTCGCCGAAGACGAGAGGTTTCTGCGTCACGAGGAGGGTGGCTTCGTCCGCGCCCGTGCGCCAGACCTTGCCGAAGGGCACGAGGCCGCCCCAGATTTTACGCACTTCACCGCTCTTGGGGTCCTTGGAGTAGGGACGCCCGTAAACGACCATTACACGGGCGCTATCGATCTCCTTGCTGACGGTTTCGTGGGGGCTCACGCGCTTTTGTTGCGCGAGGAGCGGGGTGGCGGCGACCAGGCTGGTGGCGATGATCGTGAGGGTGAATTTAAGGCCGTTCATGTGGTGGATGATGGGGGTCTGGTGAGGATTCAGTCGGCTATGAGACTGCGGCAGTGACGAAAAGGTTCAATTTGGAGAATTTTAGGAGCGAGAATATCAGGGGGTGAGAGGGCCAAAGTGGTGGAGAGAAACGACGGGTTCAGCCGTTTCGCGGGAGCGGGCGAGGTCCACGTCGAACTCGGCAATCCAATCGTTGAGTTCATCGGGATCGACGAGCACTTGTTGGATGCGCCAGCGGGTTTTGTCCTCGGACGGCAACACGTAGGTGTGATGACGGTTGCGGGCGACGGGGTCCAGTCGGATGAAGCGGTGGTCCACGCGGTAGGCGTCGAGGGCCTGCCGGAGGCGGGCGGCAGTCCAGGGTGGGGCATCGTCAGGAGGGGAGGCCTGGGCGGAGAGACCAACGAGAGCGGATTCGCAGTCGCCGGAGGACAGGGCCCGCAGGAAAATGAAGATCGTGTTGCGCACGAGGGCCGTGAAGGCGGCGGGGTCGCGTGTGATGTCACGGGCGGCTTCCTCCGCGCCGGGCGGGCGGACTTCGGCGGTCTCGGCGGGCTGGTAGTCCGGATTGCGCAGGCGCTCCCACTCTTCCATCAGGCTGGAATCTACTTGTGCAATCAACGCGCCGAAAAACTCCTCCATTTCGCGGACGACCTCGTTCTTGGCGGAGTCGGGGACTGTTTGGGTGAGAACCTTGTGGACACCGCTGAGATGACGTAGCAGCAAACCTTCGGCCCGCTGGAGTTCGTACAGTTTGATGTAGTCGGCGAAAGATCGGTATTCCTCGAACATCTCGCG
>CAHJWO010000216.1 GCA_903642295.1 PVC group bacterium
CGCCACGTCGTGCTTGCGGAAACGCAGGTGCTGCACGGCGACCTTCAGTTCCTCGGGTTGGACAAAGAAGTCTGAGAACACCACCACCAGCGCGCGCTGGCGGATCTGCTCGGCGGCGTCGTGCAGCGCGCGCAGCAGCGTCGTGCCGCCGGCGGGTGCGATGCCCGTGAGCTGGTCCATCACGAGGCCCAGGTGCGCCGCGCCGCGTTTGGCGGGGATGTTGACGGGTTTGTCCGCCAAGGTCCACAAGCCGACGCCGTCGCCCTGCTGCGCGGCGAGATAACCGAGGGTGCCGCCGAGGCGTTTGGCGTAGTCGAGCCGGGTCGCGCCCGGTGGGCCGAAGCCCATTGAGCCGCTGGTGTCGAAGAGCAGGCAGAGGCGCAGGTTGGTGTCGGCCTCGAACTCCTTGATGTAGAAGCGGTCGCTGCGGCCCCAGGTGCGCCAGTCCAGGCGGCGGGTGTCGTCGCCGGGGACGTACTTGCGGTACTGCGCGAACTCCAGGGACGACCCGCGCACGGGGCTGCGGTGTTGGCCCGACACGCTCCCGAGCATGGCCTGCCGCGCGTGCAAAGGCAGCGCGAGCAGGCGCGCGAGGACCGCCGGGTCGAGGAAGTTGCGGGGGGTGGGCATGGGAAGAAGTTAGAAGGCGCATTCGCACCCAAGGGTGCGGTCAATCTATGAGGTTGTTTTCGATAAGGAAGCGTCGTCCTTCCTGGGTAAGATACCAAGTGGATGGTTGCTCCCAAGAATCTATGCAAATGTCGGCCAAATTTTTGTTGCGGAGTTCATTCAAATAGAATGTTGTCCGCTGTGCGCTAAATCCTGTGTCAGACTGTACCCCCTCGTCAGTCAGCGACGCGGAAGCAATGGAGACGAGAACTTGAGTTTCAGGTTCGCTCGGGTCAGCAAACCGTGAATTGCTTACATCGTCAGCTTTCCCATTGATCGGCATTTCAAGAGTTTTGATGATTAATTCTTTGAGTAGCCGATGCCAAGTATCACGGTGTCCGCGTAGCTCTTCCGGCGTGTATTTGTTGCCTTTGGGATGCTGTGAGTTGTATGACCAACATCTGAATGACAATCAAAACACAAGGGAATGCAGTTATCTAATAAATCTGGGCCACCTTGCCCTTCCGGAACAATGTGGTGACACTCGACGCGAGTGCCACAAAATTTGTGGCAGATGCAGCAACGTCGTCCGCTTGCGATAAGGGCCTCGGCTTTGACATCCGGCGGGAACGGCATGGGGAGTGATAATGCGCCGGTTCAGCACATCAGGTCGTAAAATCGAGAATGACATGCCCATGACTAGCAGCGGCGATTTGCTGGCATTCAAGTGTAGGCTTTGATGAAATATTCTTGAAGGTGATAGGACCTTTAGCGGAGGCTGCTATCTGTTGAAGTTCCAACGTGGTTCGTCCTTGTGCGTCGATTATCATTCCGCATCCCGATGCGCCAATTTGTTGTAGCTCAAGTGTAGTTCTTTTCATATAATAGGTGTGTATAGTTACTAATTTAATGCAATTGGGTTCTACTTTAGTAACGACAGGAAGGGTTTCATTAGATCAGGCAGGCGATGTGTTCTGCGGATCGGCATTGCCGACAAGCTGGCTGACGCTCTCGTGGTCGAACAAACTGGGCGTGCCATCCGGCCCGATGTAAACCGCCAAACCGCCGTTGAACGCGAGGGCTTCCGGGTGCGTCATCTGGAAGCGCGTGCCGCTGGTCAACTCGACGGCGAACGGCTGGAAAGGCGTGCGCCGGACTCGTATTGTCAGACGTAATGATCGTAAGTTCCGTGGGGTCCGACCCAGAACCACAAGATGCCGCCTTGGTGATCCTGCCCGAGTGCTCGGTAGTGCAAGCCAACGCGTGCTGACCAGAGGTCGCCCACCTTTTTGAGCCGGATGGACGCATGGTGTGGATTGCTGTTGAGAAGTTCAAAGTTCTTGTCCGCCAGAGCCCGAACCTCCTCCGGCAAACGGCGGTGGTGAAACCAGAACTCCGTGGCGGCGAAGTGCTTCAAAGCGGGGTGCAACGACCGGCTTCAAAGTCGGCGATGGCCCGCTTGCCAGCGGCGTCGAAACGCCCGGCCAGAGCGTCGGCTTCGATCTGTTTGTCCCACTCGTCGGCGAGGTATTCCTCGAACCATTGCGAGAATTTTGTAAGCTCTTCTTTGGAGAGGCTGATGACAACGGCTTCGAGTTCTTGCGCGCTCATATCTGAAATATAAAGGAGTGGTCCTGAACAGACAATCGCCAAGTGGCAGACGCCCGGTGTTCCTCACGCCGCCTTCGCCAACTCCTCCACCAGCCGCTTGGCCACGTCGCGGCTGGTCACGCCCTCGCTCTCGGCGGTGAAGGTGGTCATCACGCGGTGGCGCAGCACCGGGTCCGCCACTTCCATCACGTCCTCCATCCGCACGACGTAGCTGCCGCGCAATGCCGCGCGCGTCTTCGCCCCGAGGATGAGGTATTGCACCGCGCGCGGCCCTGCGCCCCAACTCACCAGCGGCTTGAGCCAGCCCGGCGCCTCGCCCTGGTGCGGGCGGGTCCGGCGCACGAGGTCCACGGCCAGTTCGTAGAGATGGTCCGGCACGGGCACGCGGCGCACGAGGTCCTGGAACGCCAGCACCTTCGGACCGTCGAGCACGTGCTCCAGCCGGGGCAGGGCCATGCCGGTGGTGGAACGGGCGATGGCAATTTCCTCGGCGCGCGACGGGTAATCGACGCCGATCATGAACATGAAGCGGTCCAACTGCGCCTCAGGCAGCGGATAAGTGCCCTCCTGCTCGATGGGATTCTGCGTCGCCAGCACGAAAAAGGGTGAGTCCAGCGTGTAGGTGCGCCCGGCCACGGTGACGCGGTGTTCCTGCATGGCTTCGAGCATGGCGGCCTGCGTCTTGGAGGGCGCGCGGTTGATCTCGTCGGCCAGCACGATGTTGGCGAACACCGGACCCTTGGCGAACTGGAACTCGCGCTTGCCGCCGGGCAGTTCCTGCAAGATATCCGTGCCGGTGATGTCCATCGGCATCAGGTCCGGCGTGAACTGGATGCGGCTGAAACTCAGCGACAGGGTTTCCGCCAGCCGGGAGATGAGCAGCGTCTTCGCCAATCCCGGCACGCCCATGAGCAGCGCGTGGCCCCGCGCGAAGAGGCAGATCGCCAGTTGCTCGATGACGTGTTCCTGGCCGACGATGATCTTGCTCAACTCCTTCGTGAGCTTGCCGTACACCTCGCGCAGTTCGTCGATGGCATCGACATCGTCTTTGGGCAGGGGCGAGGAAAGCGTGCGGTCGGCCATAGGTGCGGATGGAATCGGCGGGGTTAGTCAGCCCGGCCTCGGGAAGCGTTCAATCAAATCCGCGCCCGGCGCTGGTCGCGCGGGTGCAGCGGGCCTGTGGGTACCAAAGCCACCGGGATCGGTCAATTCGAAACGGCGCGGAGGCAAGATCTTTCAATTTGCGGAGGTCTTCGGCGCGGACGAGCATCAGCACGACCGGCTGTTCCGCCGCGAGGTGGAAGAGCCCGAGCGCCGCCGGACTTTTGTTATTGCCGTCGCTGTTAGGCGCGACAGGAACCGGCCGGAAGAGGCGAGAGGATTTCCGCCGGAGCTATCGACCCGCCGCATGGCCGACACAAGGCGCGCATCACGGCCAGGCCGTTCCACTGGCGTCACAGCGGTTTTCACAACGGTTGGGAGGCCCGGGCTCGGGAGCGGGATCGTAATCTCCGGGTGCGATGGCAAACCGATCCGGCGCCGCCCGGCTGCATTTTCCCGGTTTCCATCCATCGGACCCGGCGGCGTGGTATCGTCGGAAACTCTCATCCAGCAAGCGGTTCTTTCCCAAACCCCGCTCGTTTCTAGCGGAAGCCACTCCTCTTTTCGCCGCGCTTCCCCTGCTAAATCACGATTTTTCAGCTTTTTTCAGGGATTTTACTCTGTTGGTCACGCTTTTTGCTTAGTCAAGGTCTCATGCCGAAAGCTTTCAGTTCCGTCGTGGGTATCGACCTCGGGCGCCACGCGCTCAAAGCGGTGCATCTTTACCGCAAAGGTCAGCGCGTGGCCTTGCAGGGCTATGCCAGCCGCGTCATCGCGGGCACCGACCCCGCTGACACCGATGCGATGGCCCATCATCTCAAGCTTCTCTATCGTGACCTCAACAGCAGCGGCAAGGGCAGCGTCGTGGCCGTCTCCAGCGCCGACGCGCTCATCCGCGTCATCGAGCAGCCCACCACGCCCACCCACCTGTTGCGCGACGCTCTCAAGCTCAACAGCCAGAACCTCCTCAACCAGGATTGCCGCGACTTCGTGATCGACTGCGACCAGATTCCCGTCGCCACCGCCGGTGCCAATGGTCACAACGGTCACGCCCCGGCCCCCGCGGCCAACGGACGCCCCCAGAGCCGCTACATCGTCGGCGGGCTGCCGCGCAAGGCGGTCGAGCAGGTCAGCGCCGCGCTCATCAAGAACCGCACCCAGGCCAACCGCCTGCACCTGGCCCCGCTCTGCAACTACAACGCCTTCGAGTATGCGCATCCCGACGTGTTCGCGCAGGAGGCGTTTGTCCTGGTGGACATCGGCCACGTCGAGACCCGCGTCCTGGCGGGCAGCCGCCGCGAACTCGTGCTGGCTCGTACCATCGACTACGGCGGCGACGACTTCCTCAAGGCCATCACCAACGACGGCGGCGTGGACAAGGAGACGGCCATGACCCTCATCGAGCAAAACGATCCGGGCATGATGGAAGCCGGGCGCACTTCCCTCTTCCGGCTGGCGCGCGAGTTGCGCTCATCCATTGGTTTCTTCGAGGGACAGCGCGAGGAAACCGTTTCGCGCGTGTATTTCTCGGGGGGATTGGTGCGGGCGCTCATGCCGCTGCAAATCCTCAGCGACGAGATGGAAATCGCCTGCGTGACCTGGGACCCCTTCCAGACGTGTTCCATCGACCTGCCCAAGTCCAAGCTCACTGCCTTCGACGCCGAGCGCACGCACCTCAACGTGGCCTGCGGCGCCGCCCTGGACCTGTTGTTTGACGGCGAAGAAAACTGAGCTTCGGCGTCCCTCTGCTCCGCCTTCATCCTTATCCTTCATCCTTTTCTTCGATGCCTTTAACGCTCAACCTCCTGCACGAACAGCAGTTCCTGCTCAAGCAAAGCAAGCGCGACCCGCTCAAACTCGGCCTCTATGCGCTGGGCGGGGTGGCGGCGCTTTTTGTGCTGTATTACGGGTACCGCTTCGCCCAGAGCAGCGCGGTTGACAGCGAACTCAGTGCCCGCAAGGCCGAGTGGGCCAAGCAGGAACCTGCGGCCCGGGCCGCCGAAACGCAGGAAACGGAATACACTGCCCGGGTCGCCACCGCCGCCCTGGTGGCCAAGCGCATCGACAACCGCTTTTACTGGGGGCCGCTGCTGGGTACGCTGCTCAAAGCGATTCCCCCCACCGTGCAGATCGTCAACTTCAACGGCACCAACGAGACCCACGCCGACAAGGTCACCCTGACCCTCGAAGGCGTCGTGACCGGAGACGTGCCGCGTCTGGTCGCCGACAAGTTCCGCGGCGAACTGACCGGTGCATTGGGCAAGACCTATCAGGGCGTGGAAACCAGTTTCCGCAGTCTGGACGAATCCTCCGGCAGCGTGACCTTCAACGGCAAGACCACCCCGACGGCGCACTTCACCATCGAGGTCAAGATGAACAAGCCCGGGGCGGAGCCCGCCGCGACCCCGGCCGCACCCGCGCGCGCCCGCCGCTGATCCCACCCCTTTTCCGCCATGAACCAAATCACCAAAGACCAGAAGCAAAAGATTTTTCTAAGCAGCCTGCTGATGATCGGTCTCGTCTACTGCTATTTCAACTTTCTGCTTGATCCCTTGACCAAGCAGGACCGGGTGCACCGCTCGCAGATCGAAACCCTGGAGGGCAAGCTGGCCAAGGCGAAGACGGCGGTCAAGCGCAGCAAGTCCGTGCAGGATCAGGCGCAGTCGGCGGAGGAGACGCTCGCGCAGGTCGGCGACATGATCCCCGACGGTGCACCCATCGCCTGGTTCCCGCCGCGCATCCGGGCATTCTTTGACCGGCACGCGCTCAAGGGAGCGAGCGTCCGTCCCGGCACGCTGGATGCCGCCCCCGATCCCGCCATGCACAATTTCCGCAACGCGGATTGGTCCATCGACCTGCCGCAGGCAGGGATCATTCCGTTGGGCATCGCGCTCGCCGGTCTGGAAAACGAGGAAAAACTGCTGGAGATTACCCACCTGCAAATCTCGACCCTGGCCGAAAGCCCCGAGAAACAACACGTCTCGATGAACGTTGCCACCCTGATCAAATGATGATGAACACCGCTTCTTTCACTCTGACAGTTATCCTGCCGCGCCGGAAATATTCGTCCGTCGGTGCTTCCGTGCTGGGCGCGATGGCGTTGACCGCCGGTCTCCACGACGCCGCCGCTCAGGGAGCCGCCGTGCCGGCGAAGGTCGCGGGCAAGGAGTATGTCCTGACGAAATCGAGCAGTTTCGACGCGCCGCCCGCTAACTCGCGCAATCCCTTCTGGCCGATTGGCTGGGTGCCGGGGCCCGCTGTGGCGCAGGTGCAGGCGCAGGTGTACGACGTGAAAGTAGAGGATTTCGTACTCTCGACCACGAGCGTCGATTTCCCGCCGTTGGCGATCATCAACGGGAAAAGCTACGGCGTGGGCGAATCGGTGCCGGTATCGGCGACGAACCCGGAAATCGTCAAGGTGAAGCGGATTTTGGACGGGGTGGTGCTGTTGGACCACCAGGGGCGCGAACTGCGCATCGTGGCGGGCACCGCAACCGCGCGAGCGAAGAAGTAGAGGGAAGGAACCAAGGAAGGTTCGGGTTCGGTGGTTATCTACCGGGCTGACAAGCGATCCGCTTTTGGAAAACAGAGCTTCCCGAGCGAATGCGCTCCCGTGCTGGCTACCCGTGGTTGACGCCGTGGGCCGGATGCTTGCGCCGCAGCCGGGCCGGAAAGCGTGCGCTTGGATAGCACGCCGGTCGTTTGAAGCTTGAAACTTCAAGCTTCCCCGGTTCATGGTCTGGGTTTTTCGCCGCATGAACCTGGTCTATCGACTCTTCGCCACTCCCGACAGCCTCGCGCCGACCATCCTGCGCCTGACGCTGGCCGTGGTGTTCGCGGTGCATGGCGGGCAGAAGACGGTCGGCTGGATGGGCGGCCATGGCTGGAGCGAAACCCTGCAACAGTGGACGAGCCCCGAGGGGATGAACTTTTCCTACCCGCTGGCGATGCTGGGCATTCTGGCCGAAGCACTCGGCGCGCTGGGTCTGTTGGTCGGTCTGCTGACAAGGCTGGCTGCGGTCGGCATCTGTTGCACGATGCTGACGGCGATCTTCACCGTGCATCGGTCGGGTGGTTTTCTCGCACCGAAGGGTTACGAATACCCGTTTACGCTGGCGGGCGTGGCCCTGGCGCTGATGTTTTGCGGCGGGGGGCGCTGGTCCATCGACCGGTTCATCACGCGAGGATTGCTGCCGCCGAGCACCGGGATGGCCAGCAGATATCGCTTGCCGTTGAACTGACGTTCCTCTGGCGTCCGGTTGTGCGCAACCGGCGGCGTTCCCGGTTAGATTTTGCCGCGCTTCTTCGACGAGCCTTCGACGCCGATCCGGGAGTCGCGCCGCCGCACCAATTCAACCAGACGTTGGGCAACCCGCTCGAAATCGTCCGATGACTCCGGGAGATACAGCCATTTCGAAAGCACGCGGTGGCGGGATAAGGCTGGAAACTCGGCAATGAGAGAGTCGTGAAACGGGTGATCCGTACAAACCAGCACACCTCGCCAAGGTTCCGTTTTCGCCATGAAACACAACCGGAGTTTACCCCCCAGATAGGCCGCTTTGGCACCGAACATGGCACGGAGAACAAAGGA
>CAHJWO010000217.1 GCA_903642295.1 PVC group bacterium
CCTTCCATTTGTCCACGTTGACCGGGCCGGACCTGGGATCGGCGGCACGGAGAGTGGCAGCGGCCGCCAGCACCGCGAGGAGGAGGATGAGAGGACGTGGCGACATGGAGCGGGAAGGTTGGGAGATGGTGAAGGAGGGGAAGGGTTTGATGCGCTACAGCGTTGAGAGGACCCCCCGCTCCCCGGTGATTGCGGTTCGCCCGGAGGGGCCGGCGGCCCAAATACGGACGGCTGGGACAGCCGTCCCTACCTGGTGTCGCGCAGCCCGGCCAGCAGGAGTTCCAGGTTGCTCCTGGTCGCGTTGAGGTTGTCCAGCAGGACCTCCATGCCTTCCAGCGGGGGCAGGGCGGCGAGTTGCTTGCGCAGGAGTTGCACGCGCTCCAGTTCGTCCGGGTGGTAGAGCAATTCCTCGCGGCGGGTGCCACTCTTGAGAATGTGGATGGCCGGGAAAATGCGTTTCTCCACCAACTCGCGGTCGAGGTGGAGTTCCATGTTGCCGGTGCCCTTGAATTCCTCGAAAATCACCTCGTCGGCGCGGCTGCCGGTGTCCACCAGGGCGGTGGCCAGGATCGTCAGCGTGCCGCCTTCCTCGGTGTTGCGCGCGCTGCTGAACAGTTTCTTGGGCTTGATGAGCGCCTTGTTGTCCAGGCCGCCGCTCGTGAGCCGGCCCTTGCCGGATTGCATGGCGTTGTAGCCGCGCGAGAGCCGGGTGATGGAGTCCAGCAGGATGACGACGTGCTTGCCGTTCTCCACCATGCGGTGCGCGCGCTCGCTGACCATCTCGGCCACCTGGATGTGGCGGGCGGGCGATTCGTCGAAGGTGCTGCTGAAAATCTGCGCGTCCTTGACCTCGCGCTTGAAATCGGTGACCTCCTCGGGTCGCTCGTCCACCAACAGGAGCAGGAGTTCGATTTCGGGGTCGCAGGCGTGCAGGGCGCGGGCGATGTGCTTGAGCATCACCGTCTTGCCCACGCGCGGCGGCGCGAGGATGAGGCCGCGCTGGCCGCGCCCCAGCGTGGCGATGAGGTCGATGGCGCGGGTGGTGGAACTGGTGTAACCTGCGCACTCCAGGATGATCCGCTTGTCGGGGAAGGTCGGCGTGAGCTGGTCGAAATGCTTGGGGGCGGTCCACTGGTCGGCGGGGATGCCTTCGATGGCGGTGATCCGCTCCAGGGCGGTGTATTTTTCCTTGTCGCGCGCGGGGCGCAGGGTGCCCGCAATGCGCTGGCCCGCGCGCAGGCCGTACTGGCGCACCAGCGGGGCCGGGACGTAGAGGTCCTCCGGGCAGGGTAGGAAATTGTACTCCGGCCAGCGCACGAAGCCGAAAGCGTCCGCGCCGAGTTCCAGGATGCCGTCCGCCGTGACCTTCACGCCGCGTGCGAGGTAGGCGCGGACCAGTTCGCAGACGAGCGGGTGGCGCGCGCGGGGCGGGTGGTTGCGCACGCCGAGTTGCACGGCGAGTTCGCCCAGACGCTCGGTCGGCAGGCGCTGGAGCGCGTTGAGGTCGGCACTCGCGGGCAGCGGTTCGGGGACGGACGCGGCGGGGGCCGGTTCGGGCGACGGGGCGTCGAGGACGGCGACGGCAGGAGGTTCGCTACTGGTCATGACAGGGCAAGGTGAAAAAGGCAGGCGGCGGAAGGGGTCCGCAGATTTCGCGGCGTTCGCGGACGGGAAAGCAGGCGGCGGGATACCGTGAGGAAGAGGACGGCAGGAACGAGGAAAGTTCAGGCGGTTGCACCCAACGGAGGCCGACGGTACCCGGAGGTCGCCATCCACCGCCGGACGGCTGCGACCGCCGTCAGGACCTTTGATAATAAGCGGCACACAGGGCGGCCTGCGAGCGCAGACGCTCCCCGGAGCCGTCGTTCCAGATAAGATGATGACACTGAAGGATTTTTTCGGCCAGGGGTCCCTGGCTGGCGATGATCCGGCGGGCCATGTCCTCGGACAACTGCCGCGCCCCGGTCAAGCGGTGCAACTGCACCGGCAGACTGCACCCGACCACGATCACCTTTTCGAAGAATCCCGCCGTTCCGGTTTCATAAAGCAGCGGGATTTCCACCACCGATAGCGCGGTTGGCGCGGTTTGTAAACGATCTTCGAGCCATTTTTGCCACGCGGCGCGGACGCGCGGGTGGAGAATGGCCTCCAGTGCGCGGCGGCGGGCGGGGTCCGCGAAGACGACCGCACGCAGCGCGGCGCGGTCCACGGCGAGGCCCGTGGGATCGAACACGCCGGGACCGAACTTCGCGCGCACGGCGGCCAGGGAGTCGGCGTCGGCGGCGAGGAGCTGCCGGGAGCAGGCATCGGCGTCGAAAGCCGCCGCACCGGTGGCCTCCACGAAAAGGCGGGTGAAGGTGGACTTGCCGGTGGCGATCCCGCCGGTGATGGCGATGGTAGGCACGAGGGGAAAAGATCCAAGATTCAAGAACCAAGATCCAAAGAAAGCAGAAAGGTCCAAGATTCAACCGGAGAAGATAGATTTCGCGGCAGCTTTGAAACTTGGTTCTTGGATCTCGGATCTTGGATTTTGGATCTTTTCCCCGGCAGACTTTTGCCGGTGGGTTACAGGCGGCTGCGGCTGGCGGGCAGGTCGGGCGGCTCGGCGGGCGCGTACTGCCAGACCCAGTCGGCCTTGTTTTTGTCCAGCGCGGGGAGCATAAGCGCGCCCGGTTTACTCTTGTCGGCGCTGGCACCTTGCGCGGGACGGTTGGGCGTCCATTCGATAGCACCGCCGTCGTCCTTTTCGTCCAGGCCGATTGAATAAAGCTGAAAACGACCGTCCACGGTCCGACGATAGCGCAGGGGGGCACCGTCGATGGGGTCGAGCGGGACACGGTCGAGGTAGGCGGGGACGAGTTCCGCCAGGGCGGCGGGATAGGCCTGGTGGTCGAGGAAATGACGCTCCAAAGCGCAGGCGGCGATGAGCTGGTTAAGGGTGGCCTGGGCCTGGGCGGATTTCACCATCTGCGAGTGATAGACCGGCAGGGCTGGCTTGAGCGCGAACGTATCGGGGCGCAGGGTCAGGTTGTCGGCGGTCAGGCCAAACTGGTTCCCCCGCGCAAGTAAGACCCGTCCCTGGGCGGGCAGCATCGCGTCGATTCCAGCCTGGAGCACGCGTTCGCCGAGGGCGATGTTCAGATCAAACCAACCCTGCGGACAAACCTCGGCGATCCGCGCCATCGTGCTGAGGCTAGAGAGCCCCGAGCCGTCCCCTCCCATTCCCCGGAAAAAATCTTTTCGCCCGGACGCGGTCCGCAGGTCGTCCACCGTCGGGGTCAGGAACACCGTGCGTTCGCCGCGCAGGCTTTGTTGGAAGCCGCGCAACGCGTCGAAACCGCCCAGGAGACGCCCGAAGGCCTCCAGATCCGCCGCCGACCACTGCCGGGTTTCCAATCCCTCCCAGAGCGGTTGAGTGACGAGGCCGAGACAACTCATCTGCACCAGATGGGAAATCAGCAAGGGATCGGCACCCGGTGCCTGGGTGAAGCGGAAAGCCAGTTCCAGGTCCCGCCGGGCCTCGGTCGATTGTCCGGCGGCCAGATGGCACGAAGCGCGCAGGGAGAGGGCCGACACGAGGGTCTGGAGCGTGAAGTAATGCGGCAGACTGATCCCGGCGGCGGGGCGTTGCAGCCAGTTGATCGGAAAGCGGGTCAGCGGACGCTCGGCGGCGGCGCGGGTCAGTTCGTCGAAAATCGCCGCGTAGCGCGATTGTGCGAGGAGGATGTCGGCGGCTGGCGTCCCGGGTTCGGGAGCATGGGGAAAATCATGCCGACGGCGGTAATATTCCTGCCAGCCGACGAGATCGCGGTGGTGGCCGGTCGTCCAATTCCCGCCGGAACGGGGGGAGTTCGCGCCGCTCTGGTTGCCCGGGCCGTAGAGGGCGTTATCCATCTCCAGGCGGGTCGCGTTCCGGATCGTGTCCTCCCGGGGGCCGAAGGTGAGCAGGCCCGTCCGGTGATCGAAACGATACTGGAACGCCTCGACGAAGAGGGGGGCCAGCGCCAGATTTTCGCGGTCGGGCACGGGCGGTGGGATGAGGTCCCTGGCCTGCATGGGTTCGCCCCGCGCGGCCAGTTCGCGTTCGGTCGCGGCGCGGACGTGGGCCCCGCGCCAGTTTTCCTCCGCGTAGCCGAGGCCCAGCAGGGTCGCCAGCGCGAGACCGGCGAAGAAGAGGCGATGGAGGATAGGGCGGAGTCTCGTTTTCATTACGGCCAAGGGTCGGAGGGGTTGTTGCGGGTCAGGAGAAAGGCGCGGTCCAGCGAGAGGTTGCCCAGGGAAGCGGGCTCGGGATTTCGCGCGGTGGATGAAGGATGAAGGGAGGCGGACGGCACCGACGGCGTGGCGAGACGCAGGGTCAGGATGAGCAGCCAGGCCGCGAGAAGTCCGGCGTAGGCCAGGGGCCAGGGGCGGAGCGCAGCCTGCCACCAGCCGCGGAGGCCCGGCGTCGGGAGCGGTTCGGCCACGCGGAGTCGGCGGCGGAGATGGTCCGGCAAGTCGGCCGGGCGCAGCCGGGCGAGGTGGGATTCGAGATCGGCGTCTTCGGGATCGTTCATGGGCGGACGGCTTTGAGATGCTGGCGCAGGGCGTCGAGGGCGTAGCGGTAGCGCGACGCGGCGGTGCCCGGCGGGATGTCGAGGGAATCGGCGATTTGCCGGAACGTGAGGCCGCCCCAGATTTTCAGCAGGACCACCTCACGGAAGTGGGAGGGGAGGGATTGGACGGCCCGGGCGAGATCGGCGTCGCTGTCGCCGGTGGCGTGATCGGGTGGCTGCCACCATTCGGGGGTGGCCTGTTCGCGGCGCGTGCGGCGGTCGGTGCGGCGCGCGAGGTCGATGGCGCGGCGGCGGAACGTCTTGTAAACGAGGGCGTCGTCGGGTGGGCGGTATTGTTGCCGCCGCCAGACTTCCACGAGCACTTCCTGGAGCAGGTCTTGCGCGTCGGCCTCGCAACGGGTCTGCGAACGCGCGAAGAGCAGGTAGCGCACGGCGTTGGCGTCGAGCCAGGCAGACCAGCTTTGGGTGGAGGAAGGGGTAAGGTCCACGCGGCACGGGGTGGCGGGCAGTGTCACTCCGGAAAGCGCCGCCGGGGACGCGTTTTATTTGTGATACGTGAAATTCCCTGCCTCGACTTGCCGGAAGCTTCCTCAGAACAACGTCGCCACGGGATAAGCAGTGATGGCGGCGTCCATCGTAACCAGCGTCAAACCGTGCTGCCATGCCTGACAGATTAAGATACGATCAAACGGGTCGCGGTGGAGGGCGGGCAACTGCAGCAGAAAGGCAACAGTGCCTTCGTCGATGACCAGGCTCGCAACGCCGAGTTTGCGGCGTTGGGCGGGTAGGTATATCTCGGGGGAAGATGGCAGCGGAAGTTTGCGCAAAGCATGTTTGAGTGTCGCCTCCCACACCGAAGCGACGCTCAAGTAAACGGTGTTTTCAGGGTCCCGGATGGCCGAGGCAGCGGCAATGGAAAGCCGGGCGTCGCCGCTGATTGCCCAGAGAAAAACGTGCGTATCCAGCAACAGCCTCATCGAGCTTCAAAAGCGTCCAGGATGTCGGACGGGAGCGGATCGTCGAAATCAGCCGGCACCACGAATTCACCCGCGCAAAGTCCAAGTGGACGTGAAGCTACCAGTGAGGGACGCTCGAAGGGTTCTCCGGCCAACGCTCCGGCGGTGCGCTCGAAGTCACCCGGCGGCCACCCCTGCTTGGCTAAAGCAGTGGGATCTGCTTCCACCCGGACAGTTGTTCCATCGGGCAAATGCACGCCCGGGGGCAGTTTGATCGTGTCGTTCTCTACCGTGGCGAGAATTTGCATCGGTGGCAGGATAACCCGGGCGGAGTGCGTTGGGAAGGGTCTTACGCGGACGGATCGGATCAACCCAGCAACGTTTCCAGCTCCTCCACGCGGCGGGAAAAGAGGGCCAGGGCGGCGTCCACGGGGGCGGGGGTGGAGAGATCGACGCCAGCCCGTTGCAGGGTCTCCAGCGGATACTCGCTGCCGCCGGATTTCAGGAAGCCCAGGTAGGCGTCCAGATGGGTTGCGTTTCCGTGCAGGACTTTTTGCGAGAGAGCCACGGCGGCGCTAATGCCGGTGGCGTATTTGTACACGTAGAACGCGTTGTAGAAATGCGGGATGCGCAGGCACTCGATGTCCAATTCCGGGTCGAGCGTGAACCGCGGGCCGAAGTAGGCTTCTAACAACGCATGGTAGGTCGTCTTCATCGAGTCCAGCGTCAGCGCTTCGCCCGCTTCTTCCATTGCGTGCGCAATCTTCTCGAACTCCGCGAACATCGTCTGCCGATAAATTGTCCCGCGCAGGTCGTCGATCTGGCGGTTGAGCAGATAGGCTCTCATCTTTGGGTCGGTCGTCCGTTCGAGGAGATGATGGGTCAACAATTCCTCGTTGAAAGTGGACGCAACCTCCGCCAGAAAGATCGGGTAGTCGTAGTCCTGATACGTTTGCGTGTTCTGCGCGTACCAGGTGTGCATGGAGTGTCCGGCCTCGTGCGCGAGAGTGTACACGTCGCTGAACACGTCCGGCTTGTAGTTCATCAGGATGTAGGGCGGGTTGCCGTAGCTGCCGCTGGAAAACGCGCCGCTCCGCTTGCCCTTCGTTTCGTACCGGTCGCACCAGCGGCCCCGGCGCAAGCCCTGTTCGAGCGTCGAGACGTATTCGCCGCCGAGGGGCTGGAGGGAGTCGAGGACCAACGTGATGGCCTCGTCGAAGGTGGTGTTGGTCTGCACGCCTTCGACCATCGGGACGTAGGTGTCGTAGTGGTGGATTTCGTCCAGGCCGAGGACGCGGCGGCGCAGATCATAGTAGCGTTGCAGCGGAGCGAAATTCGCGCGCACGCTGGCAATGAGACTATCATAGATGCTAACCGGAATGCGGTCGGAAAAGAGGGCGGCTTCCAACGCGGAAGGGTAGTGGCGCGCGCGGGCCTGGAACACGTCCTTTTTGACGCTGCTGCTCAGCGCGCTGGCGAGGGTAAACTGGTGGTCGCCAAACTCGCGGTAGAATTGGTGAAAGGCCGTTTTGCGCAGGATAGAATCGCGCTTGTTGAGGAAGGAGGAAAAGCTGCTCTGGGAAAGTTCGACCTCGTGGTCATGCTCGTCGCGGAGCGTGCCGAACTTCATGTCCACGTTGGTGAGTTGCGCGAAGGTTTCGCGGTGTCCAGACAGAGCGGCGTGACCGAGGGCGAGGAGACGTTCCTCGGCCTCGGAAAGGATGTGCGGCTTGAAGCGGCGCATCTTTTCCAGGCGAGTTTTCCAGGGGGAGAGGAGGGGATCGGCGAGCAGCGCGGCGAAGTCGGTGTCATCAATGGCCTGGATTTCCGGCTCGAAGAAGGCGGCGGCCTCGGCGATGAGTGTGAGCAGGCTCTGGAGTTGCGCCATGCGCGCGAGGAAGTCGGCGCTGCTGCCGTCCTCGGCGTTTTGCAGGGAGGCGTAGCCGTAGAGACGCTCGATCTTGAGGGACAGGTTTTTTTCGGATTCAAGCGCCGTGAGGAGGTCCTGCGCGGAGCGACCCAGGCAGCCTTTGAAATCGGCGATGCGGGAGTAGTCGGCGCGGACGGCGTCGAAGTCGGTTTGCCATGCGGTCACGTCGGCGTAGAGCGACGTGAGGTCCCAGGTGTCGGCGAGCGGCACGTCCGCACGGAGCGGGACGGTGCGGGCGGCGGAGGTGTTTTCGTCCTCCTGTTTGGAGAAAAAGGCCGGGAGTTTCATGTGGGAAGCGGGAACGCGGAAGTGGGAGGTTGGAGAGGGAATTTTGTCCGCAGATTCCGCAGATTTTCGCAGATTTTTCGGGGTTGTCGTGTCCGCGGTGACTTTTTGCGGGGCTGGCGGACGATTTGGTTGGGATGAAAACACCTGCCTTGCCTGATGACGTG
>CAHJWO010000218.1 GCA_903642295.1 PVC group bacterium
GGGACTCCCGCTGAACTCGCCGCTTGACCTCGGCCCCACCCCCGAACTGCCGATGCCGGACGGGCACCCCACCCGTACTTTCCTTTGACAGGTCGCCCGGTCGCCTGTGAGTTGGCTTCCGTACTTCTCGGCCTCCCCTTCGGTCTATGACGTGGTTTACCCTGCTGCCTGCCATCCTCGGTTACCTGTTGGGATCGTTTCCCACCGGCTATCTCGTCGGACGCTGGCGCGGCATCGACATCCGTGACCACGGCAGCGGTAACATCGGTGCGACCAACGTCGTGCGAGTGCTCGGCAAAAGGCCTGGGTACTTCGTGTTCTTCTGCGATCTGCTCAAAGGCTGGCTGGCGGTGAGGGCCGGGATGGCTCTCGGTATTTTCTTCGAGGCACACACCGGTACCGTCCGGTTTCAAACGCATCACATTTTTTCTACTTGGGATTATTTTACCCGCCTCACCTATGTCGGCACCATCGCAGGCATTCTGGCGGCCTTGTGCTGTATCCTGGGTCACAATTTTCCCGTCTGGCTGCGTTTTCGAGGTGGGAAAGGGGTGGCGACCACCGTGGGCGTGTTGCTGGGCTTGATGCCGAGTGCCATCGGCATTTCCGCCCTGGTGTGGATCGGCGTTTTCTACCTGTTCCGCTACGTTTCGCTCGCTTCGCTGGTGGGAGCGACGACCCTGCCCATCAGCGTCTGGACCTTGAACGCCTGGAGCCGGGCCAGGGTCGAGTCTCTCAGAAACGCCGATCCCCGCCCGCTCTACTTCTGGTTCTCGCTCGCCGCCGCCGCGTTGATCTTTTGGCGGCATCGGGCCAACATTCAACGTCTGCTCGACGGCACCGAGGCCCGCTTCGGACGCAAAACGCCGCCTGCCCCACCCGCCCCCTGATTTCCCCCTTCGTCTTAAAATGCCTCTCCCGCTGTTTGAGAAAATCGCCGTGCTCGGCGCGGGCAGTTGGGGCACCGCCCTCGCCGTGTGGCTGGGCGCGCGCGGGCAGCGCGTCACGCTCTGGGGTCACGACCCCGCTCATATCGCTCTCCTCCGCGAGGCCCGCACCAATGCCAAGTATCTGCCGGGTATTGCCCTGCCCACGTTGGTCGAGCCAGTCGATACGCTCGAAGTCATCGCCGGGAGCGACCTCGTCATCTTCGTTACGCCCTCGCGCGCCATCCGGGAAGTCGCCGGGCAGCTTGCCGTCGTTCCCCTCGCCCCGAATGCCGTGCTGCTCTCTTGCACCAAGGGCATCGAGTTCGGCACCGGCCAACGGATGAGCCAGGTGCTTACCGACTGCCTGCCCGGCCTGGAAGTGGCGGTGCTGTCCGGGCCCAGTCATGCGGAAGAAGTCGCGCGGCACAGCCCGACGGCACTGGTGATCGGCGGACACCGGCCTGACGCCATCGCCCGATTGCAACAACTTTTCAATGCCCGGGCGCTCCGTACCTACACGAGCGACGACGTATCCGGCATCGAACTCGGGGGCGCACTCAAGAACATTTTCGCCATTGCGGCGGGCGTTGGTGACGGCCTCGGCTTCGGCGACAATGCCAAGGCGGCGCTCGTCACACGTTCACTGGCGGAACTGATCCGGCTGGCGCTCCGCATGGGCGGTCGGCGCGAGACGTTTCAGGGGCTCAGCGGCAGCGGCGACCTCATGGTCACCTGCTTTAGCCGCCATAGCCGTAATCGGCTGGTCGGCGAACGCCTCGGGCGCGGCGAATCCCTCGCCGCCATCCGGGCCTCGATGAGCATGGTTGCCGAAGGGGTACCGACCACGTTGAGCGCGTACACCTGCGCCCGCGCTCTGGGCGTGGATACGCCGGTGATCGACGAGGTCCACGCCGTTCTTTACGAGAACCGCGCTCCGGCGGAGGCCCTACAAAATCTGTTTGGCCGCGAACCCCGGCCCGAGAACGACCGGAGTTGACTTGCACCGTTCAAGGTGAATTTGTCCCCGGAAGCTTCAGAAGAAAGCTTGCGGCACTTGGATATTGTCCCCGGGCAGCACCTTCTCGTCGAGCGACGGGTTGCTCCGGATCTTTTTGCAGTTCACTTCCTTGACATTATTGCCCCGGATCAATCGGACATGCGACTGGTTGGCGTAGATGGTAAAATCCCCGGCGGCAGCAATGGCCGACATCACCGTCATGTCGGGTGTATAGGGCACACGGCCTTTAGTATTCACTTCACCGCCCACGGATACCAACCGGCTTGTTGGGGCGATGTTCAAGCTAACGGTGGGATGCGTGAAGATGCCATTCGAAACGTAGGAATGCTCGACGTTGGCCTGAATTTCACTCGGCGTAATTCCACCGGCCCGTACCTTGCCGATGTACGTCAGGTTCACGAGGCCGTCACCGTCTATCGTATAACTACCGGCAATGAGCTGGGCGTCATCGGCGGGAATCCCGCCAATTTTGAGTTCGAAGGTGTCGCCAGGGCGCATGGGTGCGTCTGGCTGTGCGTACATCCCTGGAACCATCAAAACAACCGCTGCGGCGAGGAGGAACGAGGTTTTCATGATAGAATGCGTTTGCTGACCAATTGGATTAGTAATCCGACGAAGAACCGTTTGACTTGCTGCCACCACCAATCGCCGCTGCCACCGGCCGCTGTTTGCCGCCGATCAGGTCACCGTCGCCCAAGGGCACATCCTTGGAGGTGCGCACCGCGTAATACTCGTAGTAGCTCGTGTAGTAAGCGTAATTCGGGTCGTGGCGCAGATCGACGTTGTTGAGCACGACCCCCAGTACCGTGCCGCCGACGTTTTGAATGGCCTGTTTCACGCGCAACAACATGGCGCGCGGGAACCGGCGATGCTGCACGATGATAATGGATTGATCCACCTCGCTAGCCAGCACGGCACCGTCGCTGACGCCCAGGATCGGCGGCGAATCGAAGAAGATAATATCGTAGCGCGTTTTCAACTCGGCGATCATGTCAGACATGCGCTGCGAGTTCAAAATACCGACGGCATCCGCGGGAAGGATTCCGCTGGGCATCAACGAAAGGTTCTCCACCGACGTGGAAAGGATCACCTCCTCCAACGTGATGTTCGTGGTCAGGTAATTGGTCAGACCAATGTTGTTGTTCACCTCAAACAGCTTGTGCTGGGTGGGACGCCGCAAGTCGGCGTCCACGATCAGCACCGAATAACCTCCCTGCGCGCAGGTGAAGGCGAGATTGCAGAGCGTGGTGGACTTTCCTTCGCCCGGGCCACCGCTAACCATCGAGATCGTATTGGCGTCCGCACTCTTGCGGTTGAACTCAATGTTGGTGCGCAGGATCCGATAGGCTTCGGCATCGGGAACATCCGTGGGCTGCTTATGCAACAATTTGATGTTCTTGGGCACGATGGCCAACACCGGCACCCCGAGGATCGTTTCGACGTCGTCCATCGTCTTGACGCTGGTATCGAGATACTCGATGAAGAACGCCAAGCCAATGCCGACGATCAAGCCAAGCAAAACGCCAATGGCCATGTTCAGCGGCACCCTCGGGCTGCTGGGTGCGGTGGGTAGTTCCGCCCGGTCCAACACAATGACGGGCGTCATCGGCAAGGTGGCGTCGATCTTGCGCTTTTCGTACTCCTGCTGTGCAGCATCCACCAGAGCTTTCTGACGATTATAATCATCACTCAGGCTGCGGTAGGTTTGCGTACCCGTCCGGTTAACCCTTTGCTGTTCACGCAGATCGGCAAGACTTTTTGTCACACTATCCATCGTCTTCTGCTGAATCACCAACTGGATGCTCAGCGAATGCTTGATGCTTTCAATCTGATCGCTCAACTGCTTGGTGTAAACTTCACGCGAAGCGCGCAACGACTTGATCTTGGGATGGTTTTGTCCCACGCCCGAATTGAGTAGAAAAGCTTCCCCCGAGTTTGCCTCCTGATATTTAGGCAGGATGGTCTCCACGGTGGGGTCTTTGATCTGCAAGGTAGCCAAAGCGCGCATCAATTCGTCGCCCTTGAGCTTGGAAATCTGGTCCAACTGACTGTTCAAGCCGGCCATGATCGAATTTGCCCGGTCGACCTCCGTTTGCTTGGCGTTGATTTCCTGTTGGTAAGGGTCTTCCGCGATTCCCTTGCTATCCAGGATATTATCGACACGAACGTCTTGGTTCTTCAAACGGAAATCGGCCATCTTGGTTTCAAGGTCCTTGAGCTTGATCCGGCTGGCATCCAGCTCTGTCGCCACTTTCTTTTGCAGATCATCGGCCGGAGTGAGGACGCGGCCCCGTCGAGCCTCTTTGTACGATTCGGAAACCGCCACCGCGAGACGTTGCGCTTCGTCGGGTTTCGTGCTCGTCACGTCCAACTGCAAAATTTCCGTGCCCCGGATTTGCTTCAGGTCCATCACGGATGCCAGCTTGTAATAGCAAAGCTCCCGGGGCAGTGGCACTCCATCCTGCGCCCAAACGTGAGGGAGGTCCTGACCGTCCACCACGCCGTCAAGCACTTCGTGGCTCTTGATGATTTCCGTTTGCGTCGGCAAAAACCGCGGGTCCATCAAAGGAGCGGCCTTCGCGCGGGAAAAAAGGTCTGGATCGTCCTGTGGCGCCCGGACTTCCATCTTGGTGGAACTCCGGTACTTGCGCGGCATCATATACGTCACGGCGGCGGCGGTAATCACCACCAGCAGGAACGCCAGCAGAACGATGCCGAAACGGACGCGGATCACGCGCCAGTAATCAAGAAAATGCAGCTTCGACTCGCCAGCGTTGGCGGAGTGACGAGCGTCGGTTTTTTGCATGGGGAGAATTTATCCTAACGAGACGATTTCGCAACAAAGAATGTCCGCGGCACCGAAGGAATTCGATGCCGCGGACAGCGGGAAGCCGGAGACGGACTTTTAGAACTGAACCCGCAGACCGCCGAAGTAGCGGTTGCGATCATAGGAACGCTCGTTGAGTCCCGAATCAAAGCTCGTATGCGTGTACCCGATTTCGGCCGCCAGGTGGCGGTTGATCGCGTACTTCAGGCCAGCGGAAACATCGTAGGTGTTCTCGTTGAAATTCGGCAGCGTCGAGGCGAGGCTGGTAGGAATGGCACCGTTGACGCCGACAGAGGTGGCGACGGCAGCGCCCTGTTCCTCGTTCAACGTCTCGTAATGGCTGTGGGTATAATAGAAGGCCACGTAGCCGCTGATCCGCGCGGTGAAGTTCTGGGTATAATCCACGCCGACGCGGAAGGTGTCGGACTTGGAATTTCCACCGGTGTAAAGCACGCCCTCTTCGATGCCGTAGCGGGCGTTCAGGCTCAGGTGCGAATTCTTGTTGATGTCGTAGGTGATGGCGCCTTCACCGTAAGGCGAGGTTTCGTCGCCAGGAGCGTTGTCGTATTGACGGAACTCCGCACCCACGCGAATGGTCGCCTTCAAACGCTGGCTGAAGCTGTAATCCAAGCCGCCGAGGGCGAAATGGGTCTGCGAATTATTGTCCACGTTGAAGTAGTCGACGTAGCCAAAGCGGTAATCCGCCGCCAGGCTCAGGTTCGGTTGCAGCAAATACTGCAGCTCCAGACCGGTGTAGGTTTCGAGCCGGTCCTGCGCGTCGGCATACAGGCTGGAATCATAAGCAAACGCAACGAGGTTTTCACTGAACACGGCCGAGAGACGCGGCGCGAACTGGTAGGAGAGAGCAACCCGGTTCGAGGTGTAGAAATAGTCGCTGTCGCGATCCTGCGTCGTGCCCGGGATCCCGGCACCGACGCCGTTGGCACCCTGAAAACCGCTGAGATTGCTCGCGCCGTAGTCGCCCGCCGAGATGTAGGCATTGTACGAACTCACGTCGATGAACGCCCGTGGGGTCAGCTTGTAAGTAAGACGCGTGGACAAACCACCATTCACGTCGTAATCGCGTCCGGGACGGTCGAAGTAATACGTGACTCCCACGTCAGCACCGATGGTGAACGTGGTGCGAGGATTGGCGGCGGTGTAGCCCACGCCCAGGGCGAAATTTACGAAGAAACTGTCATCCTGATCCACGTTGACGGTCCGGGTGCCAGTCTGCACCGGCAGGCCGGTGATGGGGCTGACCGTGTAAACCGCCTGGGTCGCCTGGTCGGGCCGGCCCGTGGTGTTGTCGTCGTACCCGAAGCGAGTATCCAGGGTAAGGGTGAACTTCTGGCGGCCAAAGTTGCCTTCGCCGAGGTCGGTGTTCACGTCCTTGCTGCTGCCGGAATCCTTGACATCAAAGTCTCCGGCGCGGGCGGGGTTGACGGCGCAAGTGGCTTGACCCAGAAGCAGAAAGGAAAGGGCCAGCCAGGTCGTTTGGTTTTTGTTCATGATGTAAAGCTGAAGAGATATTTCGGAGGGACTTCGAGGCAGACAGGGACTTTCACTTGACGGAGACGTTCTCGGGTTCACCGCTTCAACAACCGCGTCGCAGGTGGAATCTTCGGCAGACTATCGAAAAATACGTGGGCAGAGCAACAAGAAATTTCGGCGGAATTAATTCCGTTCCAAATCCGTGTTGCTTCGGGGGAGAGCCGGGGGCAGGATCGGCGCCGCAACCCACGTCGGGATTTGTCCTAAGTTTCTGAAAGCAATGGAGTTGCCGTCCAACGACATGGCGTGCTGGTAGGCGGACACTGCTTCGGGGTAGCGACCTGCCTGTTGGAGGTAAAATCCGTAGTACGTCGATACCCAGGAAGAATTCGGGTCCCAAAAGAGTGCCTGTCGGAAAGTTTTCTCGGCCTCATCGAAAGCGTTTATGCGCGCGTAGGCTTCTCCTAGGCGGGCCTGCAGGTTGCTATCCTGAGGCGAAAGGCGCACCGCTTCGGAAAACGCCTCGACCGCCGCCTCCCGGAACGACCGCGCGATGAGCGTGTCGGGTCCGTCACCGCCAAGGTTCATCCGGGCACGCCCCAGATAATCGTAGAGCTGCGGGTTGTCGTGCTCGTATTCCAGACCCCGGCGAGCGAAATCGAGCGCCGCCGCGTTGTGATTGTCCCGCAAGGCCGTGCGGGCCTGCTCGGCGTAGTATTCTCCCGGCAGCCGAAAGATCCCGCCCAGAACGACGGCCACCGCCAGGGCGGGCAGGACGAGCCGGGGCAAAAGGTCCACCCCGCGGAAACGGGCGGTCTGCTCGCTGTTGGATTCCAGGCTGCGGCCCGGGTTGGCCAACACGCCGAAGACGAATGCCAACACCAGCGCATTGGCGGGAATGTGCAGATTGAAATCCACGGCGGAATGAGCCATCAAGCAAGCCGCCGCAGAGAGCGACCCGACCGTCCACGCGGCGGCCGTGCTGCCCTCGCCCGCCCCCTGGCCCGCCGACCGTCGGCCCATCTGGTAAAAGGTGCGAAATCCCCACCACAGATGCGCCGCCAGGAACAGGAGCAAACCCGTTGCGCCCACCGCGCCGTATTCGGCCAGCAGGTGCAGGTAATCGTTATGGACCCGGACTGGTTCGCGCTGCATCCCCGGATTACGGAATCGGCGTCCATAATAGAGAAAGGTGCCGGAACCGGTTCCGAACGCCGGGCTTTGCTGGAACTGGGTCAACGCCGAGGGCCAGAGCTGAAAGCGGATGTCCTGGGTATCCACCAAATGGCTCGCGCGCTGGCCCAGGGTCCGGCTGTGCGAGAGGGCGACCCCCGCGCCTGCGGCTAACAAAACCACGGCCACGATCACCACGAACACCGCCCGTCCGAAGCGTTCCGGCGCGGTGACCCAGGTCCGCCACAAGCTCAGGCCCGTGAAGACACACAGGCCGAACGCCACGCTGAGGAATCCTCCCCGGCTGCCTGTCATCAGCAATCCGGCGAGGCAGCAGAGCACCACGTAGCCGAACAAAATCTTGACCCAGGCCCGCGTGCGGCTCCACACCATCATGGCGATGCACAGGCAGATAACCATTTCCAGAAAACCCG
>CAHJWO010000219.1 GCA_903642295.1 PVC group bacterium
ATCCTGCATCCTGCATCCTGCATCCTGCATCCCGCATCCCGCATCCCGCATCCCGCATCCCGCATCCCGCATCCCGCATCCCGCATCCTGCATCCTGCATCCTGCATCCCAAAAAATCCGCTCCCGCGCCCACCTCGGCAAGCATCCTGCTTTGACAGGGTTTTCATGCGCTCCTTGAACAAGTGGAAAGTCCCGTTCGCCTGTGCGTTAGCCCTCACCAGCCTGCCGCTGGCGCTCATCGTCGTTTCCCGCAACGCGACGGCCTCTTCCGCCGGGAACGGCGCGAACGCCCCCGCGGTCGCCGCCAACGCCGCGCCGCTCGGCCCGGACGTAGCGGAGGTTTCCCTCAACGATGCTCTGGGCCGCCATTGGCTCCAAACGCACTACGTCGGCAACGGCGCGAGCGAGATCAAGGCCACCTTTGTCAGCCTGCGCAACGCTCCCCTGCGTCTCACGGTGCCTTCGGGCCTCATCTTTGAGACCGCCGACCTGCGCGATCAGATGGTCGTCGCTCGGGGTCAAACCGTGGACCTCCCCGCCAATGCGACCCGTCCCGCCTGGCTGGCCGGAGCCGCCACCCGCTCGGCCAACTCCCTCCGCGCCCAGGAATACCACCTCTGCCCCGAAACGCTCCAATCCCTGACGCCTCTTTTCGAGCAGGTGGACAAAACCCCCGAAGCCTCCCGCCCGGCCATCCAGACCGCCGTCCTGCTGCTGACCGAGAACGCGCCGATGGCCACCTTCGCCCGATTCAATGTCCTCTCGGGCGACACGCCGCTGCGTCCCGTCACGCCTGCCTTCCAGGTCAATACGGGCGAAATCCTCGCCGCCTTTGCGCTCCTCAAGGACGCCGGTTACGCCCGCCGCAACCTCGTCGCCGCGCAGGACCCGCAACTCAAGATCGAGTCGATGATCGACCCGCTCTCGCACGCCGCCGCGCTCGCTTACTACCGTCTCAACACCGACCAGGAATGGGCCTTCTGGCGTGACGAGCTACAAAAAGGCGACCTGAGCACGCGCCACTACGCGCTCTACGGCATCGGCCGCTACTACCCCGAGGTCGCCCTGCAAATGCTGCCCGACTGGGCGCGCGCGACGCAACTCAGCAGCCTGATGCGCACCAGCGCGATCCAGGCGATGGCCGAAACGCACCGCCCGGAAGCGATCAGCGTGCTGCAAGGCTTGGTCAGCGAGTTCGGCGCGGCGACCGAGCTAGGCGAATCCGCCCGCAAAGCCATCGCCTATCTCGAAAACCAGCGCGCGACCCCCGCCACCAGCAACCTGGTGGAGTTCAAAATCTCGCAGGCCAACCTGCGTTGAACTTTTCGCTTCCGTGTGTCGAACCGCGCGATAAATTTACTAATTCTGCAGCAAGTTGGACTCCCGCTGTGCGGGGTCCGTCCGTTTGTCCGCCAGACTCTGAGATTGTGAGCGTTTGCCCAGCACAAACAGAGAAACCAGGTAGGTCAACGTTCCGCCTCCGAAAGCGCTGCCGGTAATGGCGTGATCGGCAACCAATAGCCACCCGCTGATGGCCATACCGATCAATGCAATGGAGTACCCCAGCAGTTGCCCTCTGGAACTCTTCTGGAACTCTCTTTGAGCTGGTGATCAACCACCTTTCTCTCCGTCGCGATTCGATGCTTCTGTTGACGCTCAGCCATTGCCATGATGCGATCTGCGCCGTCAGGAATAAGTCGGGCATATTCGGCCATATCTTCGATGGCAGGCAGTGGTCCGGAGTGTGACTTGGAAATGGCCGTAAAGCTTACGACTGGCACCGCACCCAACGTGGCTCGGAGCGAAGACGGGATACGCTCTAAAGCTTTGGGGGCTTCGCGTTGCAACAACTCGGCGACGGAAAGCGGTATCGACTGCGCTTCATCGCTCACTTCCTGAAGCTGTGACTGTCGTCGTTTCGCGTCTTGCCGACCCATTTCCCTGCGTTGGGCCCTCGTCAACTTGAGTTCGGCCATGACAGCAAAGCAACCTATTTACGGCGCTGTTGTCGATTCTCACGCCAAACCGACCGCATCCCGGAACGCAGGTCTCGTCCAACAGCGGACCAGTCGGAGGACAAAGCAATCCGATCCGCTTCACGGGGGTTAATGGCTACATTGAACGAATAATAACCTCCGGCAATGTTACCAGTAGACCCCATGCCAACCAAAAAAGAGGAAGTTGCCGTCAAGAAATCGGTCTTAGGGTTCCTGTGCATAAATCGAAGAATACAAACCTGAACCCTTTTAAGCTTACCTCAACCCGCTCGCAACGGTTTATCACACGCAGATCCGCGCGGGTCAACAAAAATGGCCGCGGGGTCCCTCCCTCGTTCCCTCGTTCCCAAGTTGCACTTGGGAACGCACTTGCCCGCGAAGTTGCGCTTCGCCTGCCCCCTCCCATCCACGCACCACCCACCCCCCGCAACTTCCCCTTGCATCCCCGCCCGTCCGCGTCCAAATCCTTTCTCGATGCAAGCCCCACGTCGCCGCCCGCTTTCCCCGCTCGCTCCCCCCTTCGCCGCGCTCCTCATTCTCCTCTTCCTCTTCACCCTCCCCACCCCGCACCCCGCCCTCCGCGCCGCCGGAGCCGAAGACCCCCTCGTCACCAACCCGCCGCCTGCCGTCGAACCCGCTTTCTTCGACCCCACGACCAAACCCGGCGACGATTTCTTCCGGTACGCCAACGGCGGTTGGACCAACCGCGCCACGATCCCCGCCGACCGTTCAAGCTGGGGCATCACCCAGGAAATGGACGAAACCAACGCCAAGGTTCTCCACCAGATCCTCGACGACTGCGCCGCGCAGTCCGCCGACGGCAAGGCTGCCCCCGGCACCCCGCGCCAGAAGGTCGGCGACCTCTTCCGCACCGGCATGGATGAAGCCGCCATCAAAGCCGCCGGCCTCACCCCCCTCGCCCACACTTTCGACCGCATCAACACCCTCGCTGACCGCAAGGATCTCCCCGCCCTGCTCGCCACGCTCCACCTCGCCGCCTGGTCCCCTGCGTTCACCGTCACCGGCAGCCAGGACGAGAAGAACAGCACCGCCCAGATCGCGGTCCTCTACCAGGGCGGCCTCGGCCTGCCCAGCAGCGAGTATTACACCAAGGACGACCCCGAATCCCGCACCCTGCGCGCCCAGTACGCCCGCCACGTCGCCATCACGTTTCTCCTGAAAGGCAGCACCCCCGACGAAGCCGCCACCCAGTCCGCCACCGTCCTCCGTTTCGAGACCGAACTCGCCAAAGCCTCGCGCACCCCCGTCGAACTCCGCGACCCGGAATCGAACTACAACAAGCTCACCCTCGCCGAACTCGCCGCGAAATCCCCCGGCTTCGACTGGACCGCCTACTTCGCCGCTCTCCACCTGCCCGACCCCGGCCCCATCGACGTGTGCCAGCCCGGGTTCTTCGTGCGCCTCGGCTCCCTTGCCGCCGAGGCCCCGCTCGACGACTGGAAGACCTATCTCACCTGGCAGGTCCTCGACGACGCCTCGCCTTATCTCCACGGCGATTTCGAAAACGAAAGTTTCCGCTTCAGTGGCACGATTCTGCGCGGCATCCAGGAACAGGAACCCCGCTGGAAGCGCGTCCTCCACGTCGTGGACGAGGGCGTCGGCCAGGCCCTCGGCGAAATCTACGTCGCCGACCACTTCCCGCCCGAGGCCAAGGCCCGCACGATTGCGATGGTCAACGACCTCAAGGACGCCCTGCGCGAGCGCATCAACGCCGTCGATTGGATGGGTGCCGACACCAAGGCCGCCGCCGTCAAAAAACTGGAACAACTCGGCGTCAAGATCGGTTACGCCGACAAGTGGCGCGACTATTCCGCCCTGGAAATCAAGACGCAGCCCTACGTCCTCAATGCCGCCGCCTGCCGCGCGTTCGACTTCCAGCGCCGTCTCGACCGCATCGGCAAGCCCGTCGATCCCAACGAGTGGGACATGACCCCGCCGACCATCAACGCCTACTACGATCCCAACCGCAACGAGGTCGTCTTCCCGGCGGGCATCCTCCAGCCGCCCAACTTCGACCTCAAGGCCGACGACGCCGCCAACTACGGCAACACCGGCGCGACCATCGGCCACGAGATGACGCACGGTTTCGACGATCAGGGCCGGCAGTACGACGGCCAGGGTAACCTGAAAAACTGGTGGACCTTCGTGGACTTCAAGCGTTTCGAGGAGCGCGGCCAGAAGATCATCAAGCAGTTCGGCGAATTCGAGCCGCAGCCCGGCCTGCACGTCAACGGCAAGCTGACCGAGGGCGAGAACATCGCGGACCTGGGCGGCCTCAAGATCGCCTACATCGCCTTTCAGAAAGCCCGCGAGCGCCAGCCCCCCGAGGAGCGCGACAAGGTGGTCAACGGCCTGACGCCGGACCAGCGTTTCTTCATCAGCTACGCGCAAAGCTGGCGCGGCCTCAAGCGGCCCGAATCCGTCCGCCTGCAAGTTCTCTCTAACCCGCACAGCCCGGAAAGTTACCGGGTCAACGGCCCCGTCGCCAACCTGCCCGAGTTCGCCGAGGCTTTCGGCCTCCCCGCCGAATGTCCCGAGGTTCGCCCCGCCTCCGAGCGGGTGAATATCTGGTAGGCAAGCCCCGCAAAATGTTGCGGGCGGGCATCGCCATAAAAGACGACCAAAGATCAGCCACTTTGCTCATGGAGCCTTCCGCATCCCCCGCTGATCCCGAACCCGACGACCGCAACCACGGCCTACAACCCATTGCCGGACTGCTCACCCACCACGGGCTCAAGTCCCAGGACCTCGTCGCCGCTTCGACCGAACAGATTACGTACAAGATGGTCACGCGCGGCTGCAAAGGCCGCCGCCTGACGAACAACGTCCAGAGTAAACTCCAGCGCGCGCTCAACAAAGCGACCAATGCGAACTACCGCCTGGCCGACCTGTTCAATTATTAGAACACCGGTATCTTCCGCCTCCGGCGGTCAATCCGGCTGCAACCGCTGCCGCCACAGGAACGTCCCACCCTTGATGCCGTTGCTGTTATCGACCACGGTCATATCCGCCCCCAGGTCAAAGTCGATCTCCCGCGCGTTCCCGCCGCCGATGTAGAGATGGTCGAAGTTGGTGAGCACGCGCAAAGTCTTGATCGCCTTCTGCACGCGCCGGTTCCACTTCCGGGTGCCGACCTTCTTTAACGCCAGGATGCCGATCTGCTGCTCGTAGGTTTCCCCCTGGCGGAACGGATGGTGCGACAGCTCCAGGTGCAGCCCCAGTTCGCCGTCGCTGAACATCGCCGAGCCCATCCCGGTGCCCAGCGTGATCACGACCTCCACCCCCTTGCCGCTCACGACGGCCAGCCCTTGCATGTCGGCGTCGTTGACCACGCGCGTCTGCTGCCCCAGGTGGGTCGCCAGCGCGTCGGCCAGCGCGAACCCGGGCAAAGTCTCCGGACCCAGGTTCGGCGCGGTCAGGATCACGCCCTTGCGCACCACGCCCGGAAATCCCGCCGACACCCGGTTGAAATTCAGGTGCTTGAGCGGCTCGGCCACCTGCATGATGGCCGCGATCAAGGCTTCCGGCGTCAGCGGGGCGGGGGGCGTTTTGATGCGCGAGCGTTCGGCGAGCGGATTGCCGTCGGCGTCGAGCACGTCGGCCTTGATGCCGGTCCCTCCGATGTCGATGGAAAGAATGCGGAGATCAGCGGGAGCGGGGGCGGGATTGTCCATGAGGGGGAGAAGATTCCGGGCCACGGCGGTTCCCGGCAAAGAGGAAACGTGCGCCGTCCGCCTCCGGGATGGCAGCCCGGGCGTAACTTTCGTTGAATTCCGCCTTTCCGCTTGAACCTCCTCTCGCTGCAAGCCGTCCTCGACGACCTCCTGTCCGCATCCGTCCATGCCGCCACGGGCGACCAGAACGGCGCGTTCCTGCCTTCCGACCGCCCCATCGCCCGCCTCGGCCTCGCGCTGGAACCTTTCCCCGACCTCGCCGCCTGGGTCGCCGCCGAACGCCTCGACGCCCTCTTCCTCCATCGCCCCTGGGGCCTGACCGACGCCCAACGCCGCGACCTGCTGACCAACCAGGTCGGTGTCCTGGCCTACCACCTCGCCTTTGACGAACGCCTGACCACCGGCTTCAACCCGGTCCTCGCCGCCGCCTGCGGCTGGCATCCGCCCGTCCTGCTCGGCGAGAAGGCAGGCCGACCCCTCGGGATGACCTGCGCTCTGCCGCACCCGACCCCTTTCGACGAACTCGCCGCGCAACTGGCACGCGAGTTCGGCGGTCCGCTCGAACTGCGACGCCCGCGACGCCTGCGACCTAAAGACGGGATTTGCGACCATTTCCCCGTCGAAAAGGTCGCCGTCGTCGGCGCGATGACCGACGCCCTGGTCCGGGCCGCTTGCGACGCCGGAGCGGACGTGTACGTCACCGGCCAGTTCCGCCAACCCGCGCGCCGCGCCGTGGAGGAAACCGGCCTGGGCGTGGTCGTTCTCGGCCACCACCGCTCGGAGGTCTGGGGTCTGCGTGCGCTGGCGCGCCTGTTGCGAACGCATCCCGCCGCCGCCGGACTGAAAATCCTTGGGCCCGAGATTCTTTGAAATCGGCGCGCCCGGCCCGATAAAGCAGTCCGCTCCCCGTGCTCCGCTCGTACTCATGGTCCCATGATCTTCCGCCACGACCAACTCTCCGTCGAACTGCCCGCCCCCAACGGTCCCGACGCCAACGCCGCCGCCGCCGTCCAGGAACTGCTCGGGGGCAAGTTCGGCGAAATGTCCACGTTGATGAACTACACGTTCCAGTCGTTCAACTTCCGTGGCAAAGCCAAATTCCGGCCCTTCTACGACCTGCTGGCCAACATCGCCACCGAGGAATACAGCCACATCGAGGCCGTCTCGGCCACCATCAACCTGCTCCTGACCGGCACCACCCCGCGCCAGGACCGCAACCAGGGCGCCAAGACCGGCGGCACGGTCAAGGACCCCGCCAAGAAGCACAAGGACGCCCCGACCAATCCCGCCCCGCTCAAGGAAGCGGCCAATTTCCGCAACACGTCCCATTTCTTCAACAGCAGCCAGCAGGCGCTGCCGATGGATTCGATGGGCCGTTTCTGGACCGGCGAGAACGTCTTTTGCAGCGGCAACCTCAAGCTCGATCTGTTGCACAACTTCTTCCTGGAGTGCGGCGCCCGCGCCGGGAAGTCCCGCGCGTATGAATCGACGGACGACCCCTGCGCCCGCGCGATGATCGGCTACCTGCTGGTGCGCGGCGGCACGCACATCGTGGCTTACGCCAAGGCGCTCGAAGTGCTCACCGGCGTGCCGGTCGGCGGGCTGCTGCCCATCCCGGACGTGAGCAACCGCAAGTTCCCCGAGGCGCGCAAGCTCGAAGAGGAACAGGGGCTGCACCTGGTCCAGTTCCACCAGAGCAAGGACTTCACGCAGATCGCCAAGATCTGGAACGGGCCGCATCCGGAAGACGGCAAGCCGTTGGTGGTCAAGGACGAGATGCCACCCGGTTTCCCGTGGCCCGACCTCGACCCCGAGCCGCAGCTCGTTTCCCCGAGCGACATCGACCCGGCCATGATCAAGTATTACTCGGACAAGCTGGGCTGAGTCCGGCGCTCCGACGACGTTTTATAAAACCTCCGGTGGCCCGTCCGCTGGAGGTTTTTGTGGATGAACGGCTTCCTCGTTCCCAACTGGCCGACGCCCTGCGCCGGCTGATCGAGGCGAATGTTCCGCTGGAAGGCGCGTCCGACCACGGCGTCAGCGACGCCATTTACCTGCGCGATCCCGACGACAACGGCGTGAAACTTTACTGCGACCGCCCGATGGACGCCTGGCCTCGAAC
>CAHJWO010000220.1 GCA_903642295.1 PVC group bacterium
GAACTCTGCGACGATGGACGAAAAACGGTCTCCGAGAGCCTTAACGTGCTTTATAATCCGTTTTCTACGTCGGCCCCCTGGAGCATCGCGTGGTGCAAGCCGACGGCTCCGTGCGCTGGGTGGTGTCGAAGGCGCAGGCGTCCTTCGCCGGTCAGGGCGCGGACCGCCACGCCGTGGAACTCGTGGGAACCCTGGCCGACATCAGCGCCACCAAGGCCGTGCAGGATGCCGTGCTGGAAAGCGAGGCGCGGTTTCGCCAGTTGGCCGGCGCCATGCCGCAGCTGATCTGGGCCGGGCGGCCGGACGGCTACATCGACTACTACAACCAGCGGTGGTACGAGTACACGGGCATCGCCCAGGATCAGCTCGACAAGGCTTCGTGGGAGAACATCCTGTATCCCGACGACCTGGAACGGGTGGTCAAAGTGTGGGCCTCCTCCATCGCCGCCGGCCGGTCCTACGAACTGGAGCTGCGTATCCGGCGGGCGTCGGACGGGGAATACCGCTGGTTCCTCAACCGGGCCGTGCCGGTCCGCGACGCGGCCGGAGAGATCGTGCGCTGGATCGGCACGAACACGGACATCGACGATTCCAAGCAGCTCGCCTCCCAGAACGCGCAGTTGCTGGAACGCGAACGCGCCGCGCGCAGCGAAGCCGAGCGCATCAGCCACGTCAAGGACGAGTTCCTGGCGACGCTCTCCCACGAGCTGCGTACGCCGCTCAACGCCATCTTGGGCTGGACGCAGGTCTTGCGCGGCGACCCGGCCAACACCGCCGACATGGAGGCGGGCCTGGCCACCATCGAGCGCAACTCACGTGCGCAGACCCAGATCATCGAAGACCTGCTCGACATGAGCAAGATCATCTCAGGGAAGGTGCGCCTGGACGTGCAGCCGCTCGACCTGGCGGGGCTGGTGACCGGGGCCGTGGAGACGATCCGGCCCGCCGCCACGGCCAAGAACATCCGCCTTTTGCCCGTCATCGACCCCGAAGCACGGGCGATCATCGGCGATCCGAACCGCCTCCAGCAAGTGTTCTGGAACCTGCTCACCAACGCCGTCAAGTTCACGCCCAAAGGCGGGCGCATCCAGGTGGTCCTGCAACGTATCCATTCCCATCTGGAAGTCAGCGTGATCGATTCCGGGGAAGGCATCGCGCCGGAGTTTTTGCCCCACGTGTTCGACCGCTTCCGGCAGCAGGATGCTTCGACCACGCGCAGGCACGGCGGCCTGGGCCTGGGCCTGGCCATCGTCAAACAGTTGGTCGAACTCCACGGCGGCAGCGTCCACGTCGACAGTGCGGGTCCCGGTCAGGGCACCTCGTTCCGGGTCATGCTGCCGCTCACGGCCGTCCAGCCCGCCGCCGAGCCGGAGGAGCTGCCCCGGCGTCATCCCGGCGGCGAGTCGGTGGCGTTGTCCATCCCGACCGAACGGCTCAACCTCGCCGGGATCAAGGTGCTCGTGGTCGACGACGAAGCGGACGCCCGCGCCCTGGTTCGGCGGTTGCTGGAAGACCGGGGTGCCAGCGTGCGGACCGCCGGCAGCGTGGCGGACGCCATGGAGCTTTTCACGGCGGCAGTGCCTGACGTGTTGGTCAGTGACATCGGCATGCCCGAGGAAGACGGCTACTCGCTAATCGGACGCATCCGCGCCCTCGACCCCGACCATGGCGGGCAAATTCCGGCGGTGGCTCTGACGGCCTACGCCCGCACGGAGGATCGCCTCAAGGCGTTGTTGGCGGGATTTCAAATCCACGTCGTCAAGCCCGTAGACACCGTGGAACTGGTGGCGGTCGTGGCGAGTTTGGCCGGGAGGACGGGCCACGGCGGCTGAGCTGGTTGCGCGTCTCCCCCCCTTCGGAGCCTCGCCTACTGACGTGCGAGAGAAAAGGATGTGCTGCCCTATGGCTTGAGCACGACCTTCACGCAGCCGTCCTCCTTGTCGCGGAACTTCGCGTAAAGCTTGGGCGCTTCTTCCAAGGGGCGGTTATGCGTGATGATCTCCGAGGGGTCGATCTCGCCTTTCTCGATCTTTTCGAGCAACGGTTGGAGGTAACGCTGCACGTGCGTCTGGCCGCTTTTGAGCGTCAGGCCCTTGTTCATGAAGGCTCCCATTGGCACCTTGTCCAGCATGCCGACGTACACGCCCGGCATCGACACCGTGCCGCCCTTGCGGCACGCCATGATCGCCTGGCGCAGCGCCGTGGGCCGGTCTGTCGCCAAGCCAATCTTGGCTTTCACGTTGTCGTACACCGCCGACACGCTGCCGGTGCCGTGCGCCTCTGCGCCTACGGCGTCGATGCAACTGTCCGGTCCGCGCCCTTTGGTCATCGCTTGGAGGGTTTCGTGGACATCTTCTTCCAGAAAGTTGATCGTCTCCGCCTTGGCCGCTTGCGCCATCTTCAACCGTTCGGGAACACAATCGATGGCGATGACCCGGCCAGCACCCAGCATCCACGCACTGCGGATGGCGAACTGGGCCACCGGCCCGCAGCCCCAGATGGCCACGGTGTCACCGGGCTGGATCTGCGCGTTCTCCGCGCCCATGTAGCCCGTGGGAAAGATGTCCGAGAGGAAGAGCACCTTCTCGTCCGGCAGCCCTGACTCCACCTTGATCGGTCCTACGTCGGCGTGCGGCACCCTCAGGTACTCGGCCTGTCCGCCCGCGAAGCCGCCCAGCATGTGGGAGAACCCGAGCAGCCCAGCGGGCGAATGGCCCATGGCTTCCTCGGCGAGCTTGTGGTTGGGGTTGGTGGTGTCGCAGCAGGAGAACAGTGTGTGCTCACAGAACCAGCACTTGCCGCAGGAGATGGTAAAGGGCACCACAACGCGGTCGCCCTTCTTGAGCCGGGTGACGCCGCTGCCGACTTCCTCGACGATGCCCATGGGTTCGTGGCCCATGATGTCGCCGTCCTCCATCGTCGGCTGATAGCCGTCGAGCAGATGGAGGTCGCTGCCGCAGATGGCGGTGGCGGTGACTTTGATGATAGCGTCGGTGGGTTCCTGGATCTTGGGATCGGGGACCGTGTCGACGCTGACGCTGCCTTTGCCGTGCCAAACAACTGCTTTCATAAATGGGGGAGGTTCCTTTCAGATGACTGTGACGGGGGAGCAGGACTATCGTTGATCCTGCGCGCTCGCGTGCGCCGGTGGAAAACGCGCGGAGCAATCCGGTTCGCAGATGGGTGCGGCATTGGTCGCTTTATTCGGTGTGGCACTTAAGCGGTTTCTCGTCGGAAGACCCATGGAACCACCGGAAACCGGAGCGGAGCTGAGAACGAAAAAAGCGCCCTCACCCGCCGAGGCGGACGAAGGCGCTTTTCTTACCGAGTTAAGAGCCGTTTTACTGTGCTTTGACCGTGCTGCCAGCGAACGCCTGTTTGAGCTGGGCCGCGGCGAAATCTTCCGCTTCCTTGGCTTTGTCGACGACCGCTCCCATGCCGAAGAACTCGTGCGTCACCCCCTTGTATTCCTTGATCGTGACCTCGACGCCATCCGCCTTGAGCTTTTCGCCATAGGCTTTGCCGTCGTCGGCCAGCACGTCAAGTTCCGCGATGATGATCGTCGCCGGGGGCAGACCTTTGAAGGACTTCGCGTAGATCGGTGAGGCTTCCACCTTCATGCCGTCTTCCTTGCTCGGCAGGTAGTAGCCCGCGAACCACGGCAAATTCTTTTCCGGCAGCACCGGCGATGAGCCGTACTTCACGTGCGAGGGCCGCGTGGACATCCAGTCGCTCACCGGGTAAACGAGCAACTGCGCTACGGGCATGGCCCCACCGCGCTCCTTAGCCAACAAGCAGACTTCGGTGGCCAAGTTGCCGCCGGCACTCTCTCCGCCGACCGCCACGCGCTTGCTGTCGATGTTCAGTTCCGCGCTGTTTCCGATGATGTACTGCGTGGCCGCGTACGCATCTTCCACCGCCGCCGGGAACTTGTGCTCGGGGGCGAGGCTATAGTTCACCGAAATCACGACGCAATGCGCCGAGTCAGCCAAGGCACGAGCGGACGCGTCGTAAACGTCGGCGTCTGCGATGACGAAGCCACCGCCGTGGAAATAAACCAGCACCGGCAGCGGGGCCTGGCTCGTGTCCTTGCCCTTATTGCCCGCCGGGCGGTAGAGGATCGCGTCGAGTTTGCTGTCTTTGCCCGCAACCTTGATCTTGTCGCGGTCGCCAACCTCTTCCTTCTTGGTGCTTTCGCCCCGCTTCTTCTCCACCGCCTTGACGGCGTCGGCAAAAGTCAGACCCTTGCGGGCTTTGGCGGGTTCGAGTTCGTGCAGGGGCGGTTGCTTGGTTGCGAGCATGGCCTCGACCACTTCTTTCATTTGCGGGTCGAGCTTGCTCAGGAACTCGGCGGGGGCCGGGTCGGCGACGGGTTTGTCGGCAGCGTTCACAATGGCTTGGCCGATGAACATGGCGCTTGTAACCGCCACGGCTACGAGCAGGGAGGATCGGGATTTAATCATGGGTGGTGGATGCTTTTAGGATCTGGGAAAACCTAATCGCGCCGCACGGGTCGGGTCGGTTGCATCGGAAATAAAAACGGCTGCGGCAACCGGGTCGCCCGCCTTTTTCTGACGTGATCGATGGCGTCTAAACCGTGCGTGGCCATGCTGTGCGAACAAACCTCGCAGAAGAAATCCGACCACTAGTTTGGCTGCTCACGAATTGTAGCAAAATCCAACGCCATGAGCCAACCTTTCGTTCCCTACACGGACTCGGTCGAGGTCATCCAATCCGACGAGCAGAAGACCTTCGACGAAATCGCGTCCACGATGCGCGATATCTCCCACAAGATCGGCGACCGGCAGCGGCACACAACCCGTTCCGTCCACGCCAAGAGTCACGCGCTGCTGCGGGCAGAAGTCGTGGTCAAAGCTAGGCTGCCGACCGAGCTTGCCCAAGGCTTGGCGGCTCACGCTGGCACTTACGGCGCGATCCTGCGTTTTTCCACGAACCCGGGCGACATCCTGAGCGACCACATCTCGTCCCCGCGCGGACTGGCCATGAAGATCGTCGGCGTGCCGGGTGAAATGCTCTCCAATCACACCGGGCAGGTGACCCAGGACTTCGTCATGGTCAACGGCAAGGTGTTCGACACCAAGGACGCCGCCGGCTTCCTCAAAAACATCCAGCTTCTCGACAAAAACGCCAATGCTCCGGAGATCGTCAAACAGGTGGTGTCCACCGCTTCGAAGATCGGCGAGAACGTGCTGGAAACCGTCGGTCTGGAAAGTGCCTTTCTCAAAGGCTTCGGGCATCCTGCCACCAATCCGCTGGGCGAGACCTACTACAGCCAGGCGCCGCTGCGTTGGGGCGGCTACTTCGGTAAAGTGGCGCTGGTGCCCGTGTCGTCCAACCTCGTAGAGCTATACAAGAAGGGTCTGCCGCACGACACCGAATGGAACGCCTTGCGAGACGAGTTCAGCCGTTTTTTTAAGGAGGAGAGCGAGGCCGTGTGGGAGTTGCGCGTGCAGCTTTGCGCCGACCTCGAAAAGATGCCGGTGGAGGACGCCCACACCGAATGGGACGAGACCGAAAGTCCGTATGTCGCGGTAGCCACCGTGACCGCCAAAGCCCAGGAAATCTACTCGGATGCCCGCCGGGTGTTTGTGGATGAGAAGATGACCTTCAATCCCTGGCATGCCTTGGCAGCGCACCGCCCTTTGGGCAACATCATGCGGGCGCGTTTCCAGGCGTACGCGATGTCCACCAAGTTCCGGCACGAGCGCGAGGGCCGCGAGATGATCGAGCCCAAGTCCATCGACGAACTGCCGACTTGAACTGGCAGACGGCCCTGCAATTGCCGTCGAAGATTTTTGGACCTTGCAATGATTCCCTCACGATATTTGGTGTGCATGTGAACCGCACCGCCACCGTCATTCGTTAAACTCGGGCAAGTGGATCAAGCCGACCGCCAGCGAGAGCAACACGATGAACCGAAGCGCCGTGGACGTTACCGGCCGCCTGTAAACCCTCTCGGAACGACCGCTTCGGAAAGCGTCAACCAGCCGCCAAATACGCAGGGCCGGAAGATTCACGCGCTCACTCGACGCCGAGCGGAGGAACAGCGGAGGGAAATCGCCCGGATCGTCCGGCGTCTGGAAGCGATCATAACCAACCATTTGGAGGGAGCCCGCCGCATCAATCACCCGCTGACACTGGAGCAAGTGATCGCCATTATCGACGCGCTACGCGCCGAAGCTGAAGGCAAGAACCGCCCGGTGGCATTTTCGGATGGCGAGGTGGCATTCTACCTCATGGATGGCTTGTACGAGGAGCTGCTAGGTGAACCGAGCAACATTTTCCATTCGACTCAGGTCGCCGAAGGAGTGACCCACTTCGAGCCGCTGCAACGGGACTTCTGGTTGGAGTGCTTGGGTGCGTTGTACCAACGCATGCAACGTTTGTTTCTGGGGTAACTGGCCCAAACGTCGAGCGACACCAACAAACCGGTTGCCGGCGCAGACACTTTTAGCAGCGCACCCGTCGACGCGCACAGGTGGCACCCACGCACACAAGTGCGAGAGCCAAAGCTGCCTTGGTCGTCGGCTCGGGAATCGCGGGAACGCCCTGTGGCGTCACCGCAATCAAGTCCAGGCCCACTCCCGAGTTGTCGTAGCGAGTGACGCCCGTCATGGGATCGACAAACCCGAGGTCCTGCAAGGCAAGCACGTCGGTGGCAGCGGTCGCCACGAAATCCAGGGTGAAGGTCTGAAACTGGCTGCTGCTCGTAGAAAGCGTGAACGTGTTGCCGCCCACCGTGACGCGCGCAGTGTCCAGCGGACCGTCCGGCGTCGGCGTGACCAGCGTGTCTGCGCCAGGCCCACCGAGGGCCAGGACCGCTTCCGTGCTCGCGATGCGGTAGGTCAGCATATAGGCAGTTCCGAGCGCGAGGACGATGGGAAGCTTGGTGGAAAAGATCGCGGGCTGGCCGGTCGAGCCGCCCAAGTCCACGAAGCGGCCCGTGGGATAGAAAAATGAGCCGGGGACGTTGCCGCCCACGAAATCCACCGAACTGTTGGTGGCGTTCGCCGGATCGGTGACGTTCCACTGGATGAAGCCCTTGAAGTTCTGCGCGGGTTGCCCGGCGTTGTCTGAAAAGAAGGAGTCAAAGAACTCCGACGCCTGGGCCTCAGCGCGGTGCGTTGGTGCAATGACGAGAGCAGCGGCCAAGCAAAAGCCAAGAAAAGAACGGGCGATAAAATGTTTCACGTGCAGGCTATTCGCCATCTCGCGTGAAGCTGGACTGCTATAGCGTCGCCGGGTGCGTCCTTTCTACCATCTGCAAAAGCTGCGTTAGCGCGCTAAACCTTCGTCCACCACGACTCGCCTAACGAGCAGATGCCCCCAGGTTTTGCACGACAGCACGAGGATAATTATTTCAATCCTGTACGCCCAGGGCTCATGCACACGCAATTATTACCACGGGCTTATATAAAAGCTATCATGCCGCGCTCAGACGTGGAGCGCCGCGATCTTCTGCGCGAGCACGTCGGCGTGATCCATGACCGGCGGGGCCGTAAACAGTTCCGGCGTTTTTGCCATGAGCAAAGCCGCCAGTTTTCCTGCGAGGTGCCGCTCCCGGTCGCCCTCGCTTTTGAAAGCGTCGAAAATGCCGAACGAAGTTCCGCCGAAGTGCAACGGAAACCACACCGGCGTCTCCGGCTCGCCCTCGATGATCGGCAACCCTTGCAGAAGGAACTGTCGGACTTCCTCCACCTTGTCGGGCTTGGCTTCGATGCGGATCACGAGGGCTTTTTCAATCATGGCGTGTCGGGTTGAGAGGGTTCGAGCGATA
>CAHJWO010000221.1 GCA_903642295.1 PVC group bacterium
GAGACGCCCTATGATGCGCGCATGGGCGACAAATCACCAAAAGCGACACAGAAACAAAAGTCACAAAAAACAGCCAAGGGCAACGCCGCACAGCAACAGAAGAGCGCTGTGGCAGCCGCGAAAGCGGCCCCAAAACCCGGGAAGAAGTAACCGGGCCCGTCGCCGGGTGATCGCCCGACGTTGCGGCGACTCACCCGGTCCGACGGTTGGTCGGCTGATGCTCAGCCGCGCTTGCCGCCGACTTTGGCCCCGGACGGCTTCTTGGCGGGTGCCGCCTTGGCCGGAGCACTTTTTTTGGCCGCTGTTTTCGCAGCGGGGGCGGGCGTTTTCGCCTTCGGCTTGGCGATGACTTTGGCCGCCGTCTTCAGCGCCGCCTTGACGGTGGTCTTTGCAGACGACTTCGGGGCAGCTTTCGCAGGCGACTTCGCGGGCGCTTTCGCCGCGGATTTTGCGGGCGCTTTTGCCGTCGGCTTGGACGCCGCTTTCGCAGCGGGCTTCGACTTGGACGAGCCCGGGGTCAGTGCGGCCTTCACAGCCTTCACCGCCGGGGCTGCCTTGGCCGCCGCTTGACTGGCCACGTCCTTGGCGGCTTTGGCAGCCGCTTCGGGGACGGCGGGCTTGCCCTCCTCGGAGCGAGTGCCCATCAGGGCTCCGGCGACGCCGCCGATCACGGCACCGACCGGACCCGCCACGACACCGCCGAGGGTGGCACCGGCGACGGCGGCGGCGTTGGATTTGGAGACTGGAACGTTAGTGGAAGAAGGAGAAGTGGATTTTTTCTTTGCCATAGGGAATTACTGCCTTTCTATCTGCTCGTATCGCCTATCAGGTTAGCGTCGGTTGTAAAGAGTTCCCTGTCCGCAGGTTCGATTTTCCCTCCAACCATGAAACGAAACGTCGCCTTTTGTTTGCTGTTTGCCGCGATGCTGACTTTCACCGTCCCGGCCGCCCAATAGGAACTCGTTCGATCCGAGGAGCTTAACGACCAAAAATTTACCGACCCAAAGAAGTATAGATGCGAGCAGCGATCCCGGCGCGACCGCGAGGCGCGGTTCTAACCCGGAGGCTTGCCAGGAGAATGCGCGGATCGAAAACGGAAGGCTTGTCCTCGAAGCACGCCAGGAGCATTTCCCGATACCCGCCGGTTCGCCGGATACCCACGGACGACCGGTCGCCGATTACACCGCTGCCTCGTGGAACCCGCTCGGAAAATGCAGTCGGCTTTACGGTCGAATCGACGTGCGTGCGAAGCTGCCGCCGGGCAACGGTACGCGCCCCACGGTTGCAACCTGCCGCCGACGCGGTACACTGCCCGCCTGATCGACGCATGAATCCGCTCACCGGTTTGGACTTTTCTTCCTTCACGCATTCGTCCTGGGTGTTGCTGGCGCAAGCGGCGGCTCCGGTCAGGAACGCCGCACCGCCGCTGACGGGCAACGGTACCGATGCCGCTACGCTTTGGAACATCCTCGTTTCGGGCGGCATCTTCATGCTGCCCCTGGCGGGGATGCTCTTCCTGGCCACGCTGCTCATCTTCATCTACCTCTTGACTCTCCGGCGCGGCGCGGTGGTCTCCCGTCGTTACCTGGACATCTGCGAGGCGCTGCTGCGCAAGCGCGACTACCTGGGACTGCTCGCGGTCAGCAATCGCCACGGCGAGGCGGTCGCGCGCATCGTCCAGTCCATGTTGGCTTTTGCCAAGGACAACCCCACCGCCAGCCTGGAAAGCGTCCGCGAGATCGCCGAGACCGAAGGCATCCGGCAGGCTTCCACGCTCAACCATCGCATCACCTACCTCGCCGACGTGGGCACCATCGCGCCGATGGTCGGCCTGTTGGGTACGGTCTCGGGCATGATCCATTCGTTCGCCTCGTTGGCGACGGACGTGGCCACGTCCAAGCCGATGATGCTCGCCGGGGGCGTGTCGGAGGCGTTGGTCTGCACGGCCAGCGGTCTGGTCGTCGGTATCATCGCGTTTACCGGCTACGCCTACTTCCGGGGTCGGGTGCAGCGTCTGACCTCCGACCTGGAAGCGGCCTCCACCCAAATCCTCGCCATCTTCTCGCTCTATTACACCGGGGGCGCGGCGGGTGGGAAACGCCGCGAACGGATGCGCGAGACCGCCGTGCTGGAAGACGACTTCTGAACAAAAGCCGGTGGTCGGAAGTCAGAGGGTAGGATGATCGGCGGCTATTTTCGCGTTCGGCACTCTTCTCGCGTGACGATCCCCGCTTTTCTGCTTCCCACGATTGCCTTCCGCCTTCTAACTTCTGATCTCGTATGAATTTCCGCCACAAGGCCGCTCCCCCGCCCGTGATGGGCTTTCAGGTCACGCCGATGATCGACGTGTTCTGCTGCCTGCTCATTTTCTTCATCGTGACGTACAATTTCTCGCGGGCGGAAACCAGCCTGGAGGTCAAGGTGCCCACCGCCAAGAAGGGCGAGGACACCGCCCGGCCCATCAGCCAGTGCATCCTCAACGTGACCGCGGATGGCCGCGTCATCCTCAACAACCAGACGCTCACGCTGCCCCAACTCAAGACGAAGCTTGAGCAGCTTTCGAGCATCTATCCGGATCAGGCCATTTACCTGCGCGGCGACGAGAAAGTCGATTACCGGCACATCGTGGAAATCCTCGACACCTGCCGCGAGGCCAACATTTGGAACGTCGCGTTCGCCGCTTCCCGGCCTTCCTCGCAACCATGAACGGGCGTCGTGTCGGGTGGGGCCGCCGCGCGGCGCTGGGCAAAGGGTGGCTCGCGCTGGCGTTGGTGGGTGCGTGGAGTCTGGGGGTGACGGATCGGCTTCCGCGCGCGTGGGGGCAGGGGGCCACGCCCGCCTACCAACCTTTCGAGGAACCGACACCCACGCCCGCGCGTACGAAGGTTCGCCGCGCGCAAGCCGTTACCCCGACGGACCCGCCCGTGGCTCGGGCCGTGCCGGTCGATCCGGCCCCCGGCAGCGAAGCGTCCGCTTTACCCACGCCCGGACCCAAACACCGGGAACGCCGCGACGCGGTTCCCGCCGCCACCGCTGCCCCGGCCCGAGATTATCCCGCCCCCGGCAACGAGAACGGCCCGGATGAGCCCGTCGCTCCCACCCCGAAACGCGACGCCCCGGGGTCCGATCCGACCCCCGTCCCGCGCACCGTTGCCGCCGCCCCGGACAAACCCGCGCCTGCCGTCGAGGGAACCCCGCCCACCGACAACGGCGAGGACGGCGGCGAAATCCGCATCGCTCCGCAGACGGGTCGTCCCGTTAGCAATCCCGACGAGACCCAGTTCAACCTGGCCAACCGCGCCTACGTCGCCAAGGATTACGCCCAGGCCGCCGCCGACTACGAGCGTTATCTGAACAAGTTCCCCGACGGGAAACAACGGCAGGCTGCCATGTGGTGGCTGGGCGAGGCCTACCGCTTCCTCAAGCGCACTCCGGCGGCGCGCTCCAGTTACCAGAGCCTGACGATCTCCTTTCAAGAGGGTGAGTTCGTTGGCCCCGCCAGCTTCCGGCTTGCCACGATTGACTACGAGGCGCGCGACTACCAGACCGCCCTCGGCCTTTTCCGCAAAGCCGCCGATTTGTCCAAGGACCAGAGCGTGAAACTCTACTCGCGTTTTTCCGAGGCGTTGTGCCTGGAACAACTCGGTCGCAAGGACGAAACGCGGGAGGTTTACGAAGAAATTCTTTCGTTTCCCAAGGACAACCCTTACCGCGACGATGCCCATCTCAAGCTCGCCGAGCTGGCGATGACGCAGCATCGTCCGAACGAGGCGTTCAAGGAGTACGACGCGCTTTCGCGCGAGGCCACCAAGCCCGCCCTCCAGGCGGATTCCGCGCTCAAGGCGGGCATTCTCGCCCACGAACTCGGCCAGGAAGACACGGCCCTGTCGCTGCTGACGCGCGCGATCTCGCTGCCCGGCGCGACCGCCCAGGTGCGCGGCGATTCGATGATCGCCCAGCTTCATCTGCTTTACGATACCAACAAGTACAAGGAGCTTCTCAACGCCTATCCGACGATGCGGCCCGCGCTGCCCGCCGTGCTGCAACCCGAGGCGATGCTGATGGCCGCCAATTCGCAGCGCCAGTTGGGCCGCCATCAGGAAGCCCGCGAAATTTACGACGAACTCATCACGCAGTTTTCCAACACGACGCAGGCCCCCGAGGCGCGGTATCAACGCGTGATCAGCCTGTACGCGGCGGACGACCCGAATTTCGTCAAGGAAGCCGACGACTTCATCCTCGGCAGCGGTGACTCGACCAAAACGGATCAGGTCCGGCTGATGAAAGCCGACACGCTGTTCAAGCGGCACGATTACCAGGGGGCCGCGCTGGCTTACGCCGCCCTGGACGGCTCGACGGGGCTGCCGCCGAAATACAAGGCCGAAGCCGCCTACCGGCTCGGCTACAGCTACGCGCAGGCGCGGCAACCGGAGAAAACGGTGGCGTCGTTCACCCGCTTCCTGCGCGCTTTCCCGGAGCATCCCTTCGCGGCCAAGGCGCTGATGCAGCGGGGCGCGGCCTATCAGCAGTTGAAGAATTACAACAGCGCGTTGCAGGATTTCACCGAGGTGATGAACGACCACAAAGACGCCAAGGAGCGCGAGGTGGCGATGGCGCAACGGGCGCTGATCCTCGGCGCGCAGAACGACCCGCGCGCCATGATCGAAGCCTTCCGCGCGCTCCTCAAGGAATATCCCAACACGGAGGTCGCGCCGATGGCGCATTATTCCATCGCCAACGCGGCCTTCAACGACTTGAAGGATTATCCCACCGCCCTGGCCGAGTTCGACACCGCGCGTAAAACTGCGCCGAGGGAGTACGGCCCGAAATCCACGTTGATGATGATCTTCTGCGAGTACCAACTCAAGGACAAGGCCAAGCTGGCTGCGGAGGTGGAAGGGTACGAGAAGACCAAACCCACGACGCCGGTGCCCCCGACGATCCTGGGTTGGTTGGGTCAGCAGGAATACGATGACCGCAACTACGCGGCCGCCGAGGAGCATCTTGCCGCTGCGACGGCCTCGCCCGGCGCCGCCGGAGAACTGCAACTGACGCTCGCCCGCGCGCGGCTGGGCCTGCAAAAGTGGGACGGCGCGCTGGAAGCGTCGCAGAAATATTTGGCGGGCGTGTCGTCGGAGCCCGACGCCCGCGCCCAGGGGTTGCTCGTCGAAGGGGAGGCACACGCGGGGTTGAAGCACTATCCCGAAGCCCAGAAGTGCATCGACGAAACGCTCTACATCCAGCCGGAAGGCAAGCTCAATGCCCGTGCTCTGCTCCTGCGCGGGAAGATGGAAGCCGCCCAGGGCAAGTTCGCTGACGCGGCCAAATCCTACATGAGCGTGGCCGTTCTGTACGACGACGAAGAAATCACGCCGCTCGCCCTGCGCCACGCCGCCGAGGCATTCGAGAAGGCGGGGCAGCCCGCCGACGCCGCGAAGGCCACCGACGAACTCAAAACCCGTTTTCCGAATTTCACGACGGCGAAAATTCCCTAGCTACCCGGGGTCAGGCCGATCTTCGGCCACGGGGACCCTTGGTTGGATTTTGTAAAATTGCCGGGCACCCCATCTATATCGGCAGCCTTTTCCAGCCTGAACGTTCGGCGCTGCGACAGGGCAACACATCTTAGAATTCTGTCATCCTGAGGGGAATTTGACGACCCGAAGGACCTTTCGGTAAGGGATACTTTTCCATCCGGAGACGGTCTCCCACAGGGCAGCCGGGTACATTATAGAGCGGTCCTTCGACTGCGTTCGAGCCTCACTTGGCGCAGGATGACAGCAGAATTTAGCGGCGTTCGCGCTGGGCGTTGCGATTTGGACGGCAGCTTTTAATCTGTGATGATGTCCCCACCAGTCTCGAACGTGCCGCCGAAGATCAAGTTCGGCCTGCTCCTCCTGGTGATGCTGCCGTGTCTGCCGGGTATGATCTTCCTCTTGGTTGGCTTCATGACCGATCCGCACCTGCACCCACGCGATCTTTCATCCGCTGGTCAGACCGAGTATGCGCGAACCTGGGCGCGAACTCGCGGCCTCTACTTGGCGGGGGCAGTCGTGCTGATGGCTGGCACGCTGGGCATGGCCGCCGTCGTCTGGAAAATCGCGCGTCCCGGTTCGTGGCAGGAGGAGGGTGCGAGATCGGAAATCGTTAACGAATGAGCGCGACCCCTCGCGCTATTCACGCGATCATGGATGGCCATTAGAGTGCATCCCGATTGGATAAGCCTTGCACTGAATCCTCCCCCAAGGTCTGTCATCCTGAGCGAGTGGAACGAGCCGAAGGACCTTCCACTGTCGAGGGCACCTCAGGCTGACCCAAGGACGATGATCCTGAGGCTGATTCAAACGGGATTCGCTCTAGACTTCCGGCAAAAGTCGGAAACCGTCCGCAGATTGCGCAGATTTCCGTAGATGGGAGGGAGCACAAAACAACCCAAACGGTCTCTCTGCTGGTCATCTGCGAAAATCTGCGAAAATCTGCGAAAATCTCCGACGAGCGCAGGCCACGCCCGGCACGCTTCCATGAACTTGGCCTAGCGTTCCGGCAGGGGCAATGCATCGCCTTCAGGCGTCGGCTTGGGTTTGCCTTTCTTGCGAGCACCTTTCGGCGTCGGAGCGGGGGGAGCCGTCGGACTCGCCTTCGGGCTTTCCGCTGGGACTGCGGTCGGACTTTCCGCCGGGCTTTCCGCCGGGCTGGCGCCCGGCGTCGGCTCTGGACCAGCCGTTGCTGCCGGACCCGGCGTCGCCATCGGTTCCGGCGCGGGCGTTGGCTTTGCGCTGCCCCCGAAAAGGGGACTCAAATTCGGATCAGCGCCCGGATTCGCAGGCAAATTTATCGGCTCGGGTGGATCAGGGTCCTGGTAATGATAATGCACGCTGATGGACCGAAATGCCATCGCCTTCGCCGGATCTTCCGCCGAAAAATAGAAAAGCTGCACCAGGGTATCGCCGCGCTTCCACTGGTAACCCATGAACGACTGCTTGATCCCCTCCGCCGCCGGCTGATCCGATTCGCGGGTGACGATCTCGCCCGGGGCCTCGCACTTGGCTTCCAACAGCCGCCGGAATTGCCCCATCGCCTCGTTGTACTTGGGCAAATCCCAATCCGGCTGGCCGTAATCAAATTCCAGCGCCGCCAACTGGCCGCTCAGAAACGTGAACAGTGACGCCTGCAAATTCGGCGCGATGAGGCCCTGCACCGTCCACGTCTCGTTGGGACCCTCGGTTTTCTTGTTGGTGATCTTCGCGCCCACGCCGGCAAACAGACTCGCCAGCCGGTTCTGGGTGTCGCCCCAGATGAGATTGTACGGCAACGCCACCGTGTCGGGCCGGGCGGGTGGAGGCGTACGGCGCGGTGCGACCCGCAACGCTTCCGAGCCAATCGGCACCTTGGAAGCGTACAGCGTGTTTGGCTTATTTTGTGGCGCGCACAGCGAGGACGGCACGGTAACAGCGCCGACCCACAGCGACGCGATCAGCCAGACCGGAAAGCGCGCGCGAAGCATGGCAGACGAGGATGGAAACACGAACCGGGCAAACTAAAACCCACCGGCGCTTCTGTCCATTGAGAAGGAAAGGATGAAGGCGGAGATTGGAAAACACTTCATCCTCCATCCTTCATCCTTTCGGGTCCGCCAGCGGCCCCGTCGGCGCGGGCGGGTTCTTGGCGGCAGTGGTCTGGATGTGCAACTCGCGCAACTGCCGCGTTTCCACCTCGGCGGGCGACTGGCTCATCAAATCTTGGCCCCGGTTGTTCTTGGGAAACGCGATCACCTCGCGGATGCTCGTCTCGCCG
>CAHJWO010000222.1 GCA_903642295.1 PVC group bacterium
GCGGGGGGCCGTTACTCCGGAGTCCAACGGCGGGGCGCCGTCGGCAGCACGCGAGGCGCGTGCGCTCCCCTAAACTGACCTGCTTGGACCAAATTGAATGACCTTGCTGCCTTACCGGGATCGTTGGAAACGACCGGGAGTGGTCAGGTATAAGGGAAATTTTCACTCCTTTATGCTCAAAAACCTCGCGCTCGTTTTTCTCCTTTTGTTCAGCTTGGCTCTCGGTGCTGTGCTGATCCGAGTGGACCGCCAAAACCGCGCGAATGTTGCTCGAATCGCCGAAATGCAGCAGCAAGCCGCCGTTCAACTCAGCGAAATCCAGGCGACCAAGACCCAAGCCGCCGAACTGGAGCAAAAGCGCCAACAAATCACCGCCAGATCCAAAGCCGACCGGCAGGCTCTCCGCGAAGCACGCGAAGCCGCCGCCGCCGCCACTGCGGAGGCCGCGGTAACCCCGGACCCCGCCCCCGTCACGCCTGCGCCGTCTCACGATGCCGCCGGGAAGAAAAAATCGGGGAATTCCTTCACGGAATCCATCGCCAAGATGATGAAAGATCCGGCGATGAAGAACATGATGCGGACCGCCCAGGCCTCCTCGCTCAAGCAGTTGTACGGCGACCTCGTCAAACAGTGGAACCTCTCGCCCGAAGAGACGGACAGCTTTTACAACCTGCTCCTCGACAAACAATCAGACAACATGGACCGCGGGATGAAACTGCTGGATAAGAGCGTCGATGCCTCCACGGTAACGGCCGAGGTCAAAGATGCGGATGCCCAGATCAAGGCCGCCCTGGGTGATGACCGCTACCAGCAGTACCAGGACTACGAAAAAACGTTGTCGGGCCGTTACACCATCAGTCAATTTCAACAGCAATTGGCGGCGACCAACACCCCTCCGCTGAACGCGGATCAAACGAAGGTTCTGCTGCAAGCCGCCAACGACGAAAAGCTCAACCTGCCCAACGGCAGCCCGACGGCTTCGACCGGCACCGACGGCAACCCCTTTGGAATGGACCCGGCGCAAATGGATGGGCTCATAAAAGCCCAGCAGGACCTCAACGCGCGGATCGACGCCCGGGTGGAATATACGCTCACCCCGGAGCAGTTGAAGGTCCTCAAGGACCAGCAGCAACAGATGATTTCCATGCAGCGCATGGGCATGGAAATGGCCGCCAAGATGATGGGTCCGTCGCCGACGCCTTGAACCCCTCGTCCGTGCCGGTGCCTTACTGCCTGTCCGAATAATGCGATGGGAAACTGCGTCCAACGCATATGAAGAAGGTAAAACGGGTCAAGACGCCGGAGCCCAAGCCGCGCACGCGGCCCCAGGCCAAGCGCATTGCCAGCACGGGCGGACGCTCGACCGTCAGCCCCGAGCTTTGGGCACTGCTGAAACCACTGCTCTGCCGGCACGGGAACCCCAACCCCAGGGGCGGGGCCGCCCGCGGGTGTCCGACCGGGTGTGTGCCGATGCCATCTTCTTTGTCCTGCGCACGGGCTGCCAAGGGAACGCGCTCTCGGCCACGGGGCTGTGTGCGAATTCCACGGCCCACGACCGCTTCCAGGCGTGGGTGGAGGCTGGCTTCTTTCTGCGTTTCTGGCAGGCGGGCCTCGCCGGGTACGAGGCCTTCCACGGCATCGACTGGAGTTGGGTTGCGGATGGCGCGGTGGCCAAGCGGCCGGTGCCGCCGGATGTCGGCATCGCGCGCGGAGCAAGCCAGCGTAGAGGGGCCTGCGGCCCAACGGGGAAGGTTTCGGAGAGACCTCCGTCTCTTTCAAGCGGCGACGGCCTCGTGAGTCCAGCGCTCCAGAATCGCGCGCAGTTGCTCGATCTTGATCGGCTTGCTCAGGTAGTCGTCCATCCCGGCGGCGAGGCAACGGTCGCGGTCGCCTTCGAGCGCGTTGGCAGTCAGGGCCACGATGGGCGTGTGCATCTTGAACTCCTCTTCGCGGCGACGGATTTCGCGCGTGGCGGCGAAGCCGTCCATCTCGGGCATCTGGCAATCCATCAGGACCAGGTCGTAGGCGACCTTGGCGGTGGCCTCCAATGCCTCGGCACCATTAGCCACGGCATCCGCCTTGTAGCCGATTTTTTCCAGTTGTTTGATGACGACTTTCTGGTTGACCTGATTGTCCTCGGCGATCAGGACGCGCACGCCTTTGCCCTTGAGCGGCCGCACCGTCGGCACGGGCTTCAGACGCATCTTGGGCGCAGGCGCGGGCCGGGACGCTGCGGCGAGCAGCGAGAGGAGCACGTCGCGCAGTTGCGACCGCTTGACCGGCTTGCTCAGACACGCGGCGATGTCGCTGCCGTCGCCGCTGGAAAAGGTCGAACGCTGGCCGGGCGCCAGCAGGATGATGACCCGGGTCGCGGCCAGGGCCGGATCGTTCTTGATGGTCTGCGCGAGAACCGGACCGTCCATGCCGGCGAGTTGCGCGTCGGCCAGCAGGAGGTGATAGGCCCGGCCCGTGTTAGCCGCTTCCTGGAGCGTGCCCAGGGCTTCCCGGCCATCGGTGAGGGCGTGAACGCCCATGCCCCAACTGGCGAGCTGCTCGCGCAGGACCTCGCCCGTGCCGCTGCTACCCACGATGAGGGCGCGGGCAGCGGAGAAATCCGCCGGAGGCTCGGAGACGGCGTCCTCGTCGGCCAGCAGGATGGGCTGCTTGGGCAGCCGGACCGTGAACCAGAAGGTCGAGCCCTGGCCGATGCCGCTCTCGACGCCGATCTCGCCGCCCATCAACTCCACGAGTTGCTTCGAGATGGCGAGGCCCAGGCCGGTGCCGCCGAACTTGCGGGTCGTCGAGCCGTCGGCCTGCACGAATGCCTGAAAAAGGGTGCGAATCGCGTCCTCGCTCAGGCCGATGCCGGTGTCGCTGACCTGGAAGCAGAGTTGGGCGTCGCCAGCGGTTTCCTGCAGCTTGGCGACATGGACCAGCACCCGGCCAGAGTGGGTGAACTTGATGGCATTGCCGACGAGGTTGACGATGACCTGCCGCAAGCGACCGGGGTCGCCGCGCAGCTGACGCGGCACGTCCTCCAGCACGTGGCAGGCGAGGTCGAGCCCCTTGGCCGTGGCTTTTTCGGCCAGCAGTTCGATGGCTCCCTCGACGGTGGATTGCAGGTCGAGATCGAGTTCCTCGAAGTCGAGTTTGCCCGCCTCGATCTTCGAGAAATCGAGAATGTCGTTGATGATGGCCAGGAGGCCGTCGCCGCTGGCGCGGATGGTTTCGATGTATTCTCGCTGCTCCTCGTCGAGATTGGTGTCCAGCAGGAGGCTGGTCATGCCGATGACGCCGTTCATGGGCGTACGGATTTCATGGCTCATATTGGCCAGGAACTGGCTCTTGAGCTTGGCGCTGTTGAGGGCTTCATCGCGCGCGTCAGCCAATTCGGCCTCGATCTGTTTTCGCTCGATGACCTGCTGGTGAAGAATGCGGTTGGTCTCGGTCAGCTGGACGGTGCGATCCTTGACGCGCGCTTCCAGATCCTCCTGCGCGCGGCGGACGGCGGTCTCCGCCTGCTTGCGGTCGGTGATGTCGGTACAGGTGCCGATCCATTCGCGCAAGCGGCCGTCGGCCTCGCGCACGGGCACGCCGCGCTTGTTGAAGAAACGGTAGCTGCCGTCGGCCATGCGCAAGCGCAATTCGTTCTCGTACACGGTGCGGGTTTCGACCGCCCAGCGCCAGAGGTCGCGGGCGTGCTCGCGGTCCTCGGGGTGGATGACTTCCATCCAGCCGTAGCCCGCGCTCTGCTCGAAGGTCTGGCCGGTGGCCTCGCGCCATTCCGGCAGGTCGGTGGTCACGCGGCACTCGGCGTCGAGGAGCCAGACGATCTGCGTGCTGGCGGCGACCAGCGAGCGGTAGCGCTGCTCGCTGCGCTGGGCGGTCTCGCGGGCGCGCTTCTGATCGTCGATGTCGGTGCAGGTACCAAACCATTGGATCACGTTGCCGTCGTTGTCGCGCATGGGCACGGCGCGACTGAGGTGCCAGCGGTAAGCGCCGTCCTGACCACGACGGATGCGAATCTCGGAGTCCATCGTTTCGCCCGTGGCGACCGCCTGCTGCATCCGTTCCAGCGAACGAGCCTGATCGTCGGGGTGGATCACGGCGAGCCAGCCGCCACGCATGGATTCCTCCACGGTGCGCCCGGTGTACTCGTAGGTGCGCCGGTTGAAATAGTCGATCTCGCCGTCGGGTTTGGCGGTCCAGACCATCTGGGGCAAACTATCCGTCAGAAAGCGGTAGCGGCCGACGGTCCGGGCGAGTTCGTCCTCGGCGTGGCGGCTATCTTCCACCTGGCGTTTGAGCGCGCGGCCCGCCGCCGCGACCTCGGATCCGATGGAGCGCACTTTTTGATCCATCTCCATCTGCGCCGCCCGGAAGTCCTGCTCTCCGCGCTTGAGTTCGCCCACCTGACGCTGGAGATCGCGGTTGGTCTGCGCATACTGGGTGGTGCGGTCGATCACGGCCCGTTCGACGCTGCCGTGCGATTCCTCCAGTTCCGCCCGGCGCTGGGCGAGCGCGCGAAGTTCCTTGTCGCCCTGGAGACAGACGAAAAAGAGGAACACATCCTCGAAAAGCACCCAGCCGACGTTTTCGAGCCAACGCCAGTGGCTGGCCGCGTCGATCCCTGCCCCGGCCGTGGACAGCAGCCAGCGGTAATGGTACAGACTCTGGTCCAGCCCGACCACCGCCGTCGCGGTGAGCAGGACGCGCCAGTCCCGGTAGAACGCCAGGAACACGAGCGAGCCGAAGACATGGTACTGCGTCTGGGCCAAGCCGTCGGTCAGGTGAGCGAGCAAAGCGGAAAAACTCATCTGGCCGAAGGCCACCGCGTGGCGCGTCAGGACACCGCCGGGCTGACGGCAAACCAGATAAAGCGGCAGGCCGATGATCGCGGCCCCGAGAACGACGGCGGCCGCTACCTCGACGCTCAGGACACGGCCGTGGTCGATCCAGGTGTGCGGCGTGTACCAGATCGCCACGACGATGCAGACGAGCCACTCGAACAGGAGCAGCCCGGCAAACCAGCGGTCGATCCGCCGCGCGGAGGCGATGCTGTCGCTCTTGAAGAGCTGCGCGGAGCGCTGTTTGATGTAAGCGTGATCGGGTTCCATTTGCTGCGGAAGGCGCCGCCATGCCACCGGAGCGAACCGGGGGCATCGCAGGTCATCAAGCAGGAGCCGTTCCAGATCCAACCTTCCGGAGGGATCGCGCGGAATTTCCGCCCATCAGGCCAGCGGCGGAGCATCCTTCATGATTTCTCGATCTTTCGGACGGTGCCCGCTTCCTTGGACAAACAGCGTGAAAGGAGGGCCGATACTTTTTCTTGCGCCTCCCTCGAAGCCGGGACTAAGGTTGCCGATGCCGGTCACAGCCCTTGTCCCCGCCGCCCCCCCGGCGTCGGCGTCGGCGGTCCCCTCACCGCCCGCTTTGTACCTCGAAACGTTTCGCTGGATGCTACTTGCGCGAACGTTCGAAGAAAAACTCGCCAGTCTTTATCGCGCCGGCAAAATTCAGGGCGGGGTGTTCCTCGGCACGGGCCAGGAAGCGCTCAGCGCGTCGCTGGGCGTGTCCCTGCAAAAGGGCGATGTTTTCGGACCCCTGATCCGCGACATGGCGGGGAGGCTGGCGTTCGGCGAACCTCTGACGGACGGCGCGCGCACCTACCTGGGTTCGCCCCTCGGCCCCATGCGCGCCCGGGACGGTAACATTCACCGGGGGCGTCCCCAGGACGGCCTGTTTGCCATGATTTCTCATCTCGGCACCATGGTTTCCGTCGTGGCCGGAGCGTTGTTCGCGCGGCGGTTGAGAGGCCAGCTCGACGGCGTGGTCGGCGCGACGTGCATCGGCGACGGCGGCACCTCCACCGGGTCGTTCCACGAAGGCATGAACGTGGCGGCGGTCGAGCGCCTGCCGCTGGTGGTCGTCGTGGCCAACAATCAGTACGCTTATTCGACGCCGATCAGCAGGCAATACGCCTGCGCCGACCTGCTGGACCGCGCCGCCGGGTACGGCTTTGCCGGGCACTCGGTGGACGGGACCGACCTCGCCGCCTGCCTGAAGGTCGTCGGCAACGCGGTGGCCGCCGCCCGCGCCGGACAGGGACCACAGATGATCGTCGCTACTTTGTTGCGGCTGACCGGGCACGGCGAACACGACGACGCCGCCTACGTGGACCCGCAACTGCGGGCGGCGGCGTTCGGCGGGGACTGCGTCAAATTGGCCCGCCAGCAAATCGCAGCTTTCGGGTGGGCGACATCGGCGGAATTGGATGATTGGCGAGCAAAGTGCGTGAAAGAAGTGGATGCCGCCTTCGCCACGGCAGCGTCGGACGCGCCGCCGGACGTGGCGCGGGCCGACTGGTCCGCGTTGAGCACCCGGCGGCTGCTGTCAACCGACTCCGAGGAATGAACTCCCCGGTTGATCCAGGGGCGATGGCGCCGTGGGAAACGGCGTTGTGGCGACACGTCACGACGGAATTCCACGGCGATCCAGACCATTCGATCCACGGCCCGGCGCATTGGAAGCGGGTCCTGCGAAACGGGTTGCTGCTGGCGACCCGGACGGGCGCGGACCCGCTGATCGTGCGGCTTTTCGCCGTGTTTCATGATTCACGCCGGATCAACGACATGACGGACCCCGACCACGGCGCGCGGGGTGCCCGGTACGCCGCCAAGCTGCGCGCCGAACGAATGTTTACCGTGTCGGACGAGAATTTTGCTTTGTTGGAAGAAGCTTGCCGCAGCCATACGGATGGCTTTCACCACGAGCACCCTACCGTCGGCACCTGCTGGGATGCCGACCGGTTGGACCTCGGGCGTTGCGGATTCGTTCCAGATGCGCATTTTATGAGCACCGAGTTTGCGTGGGAGATCGCCCGGGCCGGCAGCGTGCAACCGTTTTTGGCCGGGGTAAAAATTCCCGTTTCCCTCCCATGAGCATCACTTATCTCGAAGCCATCCGCGAGGCCCAGGCGCGGGCTCTGGCGGAAGACGACCGCGTGTTCATCTACGGGCAGGACGTGGGCGGGACGTTCGGCGGCGCATTCAAGGCGACGAAGGGCCTCGGTAAGCAGTATCCCGACCGCGTGGTGAATTCACCCATCAGCGAGGATGCCCAGGTCGGCCTCGCCATCGGCGCGGCCATCGAGGGAATGCGGCCCATCGTGGAGATGCAGTTCGCGGATTTTTCGAGCGTCGGCTTCAGCCAGATCGTCAACCAGGCGGCGACGCTCTACTGGCGGACGCAAACGCCGTGTCCGCTCGTCGTGCGGCTGCCGAGCGGCGGGACCAGCGGCGGCGGGCCGTTCCATTCGCAGAGCATGGAGGCCGTGTACGCGCATTATCCGGGTCTGGTCGTGATGACCCCGGCGACCGTCGAGGACGCCTACCACATGCTGCTGGAAGCGGTGGCCATCGACGACCCGGTGATTTTCTGCGAGCACAAATATCTTTATTACCATCTGAAAGCCGAACGGCTGCCGACGCCCGACGAACCGGCGCTGCCCACCGGCAAGGCGCGGATCGCCCGGGCAGGCCGGGACGCGACGGTGGTGACCTACAGCGCGATGGTGCACGAGGCCCTGACGGCGGCGGACACGCTGGCGGCGGAAGGCGTGCAGTTGGAAGTGGTCGATCTGCGCTCCGTCAAGCCGCTCGACATGGATACCGTGCTGGGCAGCGTGGCGCGCACCGGGCGGCTGCTGTGCCTGGGCGAGGCGTTCCCGTGGGGCGGGGTCACGGCGGA
>CAHJWO010000223.1 GCA_903642295.1 PVC group bacterium
CGCAGGACGGGAATATTCGCCACGCCGAGCGCGGCGTCGAAAAACTCGTCGCGCCGACGCCGGTCGGGCCGCTCGTGGCTGCGGTCGTCCAACTCGATGACGCCCACCACCGCAAACGTGCGCGGATCGCACGCGACGAAATCCGCGTGTTTGGACGAGATGCGACCGAATGCGGCATAACGGCGCTTGCCTTCGATACCCCGCTGCACTTGGAGGATGTCGCCCAGCCGGACCTTGGCGAAAAGCTGGTAGTCATCCGCCAGCGCGCGTTGCAGGACGATGAAGAACGCGCGCTCCGCCGGGGTCAATAGCGCACTGGCGGCGACGTAGGGCAAATCGGGTCCGCCGGACCGAACCGCCGCCGCCACGATCCCGACGACCAGCACCAGTAGCGCCACGCCCACCCAACCGGAGAGCAGCGGGGCGAGGTTGCTCAGGGCGTGTTGGATCTCGCTTCCCCTCATCGGTCCGGTGCTGCCGCGTGGTCAGCCCCCGTGCACCGCGTCGCGCCAGAATTCCAGCGTGCGGCGGCCCACCACGCCGGGCGTCTCGGCGCAGACGGTTTCGAGCGCTTCCAGCAGGGCCTGCGCGTGGCCGGACAGGCCCAGCGTGCTCAGGCAATCGAGGATGCGCGTGATCCGCAGCAGGTTGTGGTCGCTCGGGTGGAACCATTCTTCCTGCCGGTCGGGCCAATCGTCCGCTGGTTCGATGACCGGTTCACCGGCCTCTTCCCGGTAGCCGAACCCGTAGAACGCGAGCATCTGTTTCAGGGACGTTACTACCTCCGCGCTCAGCCGTTCGTCCGCCTGGAAGGCGCGGATTTCTTCCGGGCCGAGGGTGGGGGCGTTCGCGTTGAACTGGCTGCGCTGGCGCGTCGGAAACAGCCATTGGATGTAGTCATGGACCCCTTCCAGCCGGGCATGGTTCCAGGCCCGGATGTCGCGCAGATAGCGGCCCTCCGAGTCGGACGCTTCGCCGAGGTAAAATTGGATGAGCGGGCTGCCTACGGTGGGTCGGGGGTCGGATTCCATGAGTGCAATGTGGTAACCTTCTCGGATCATTCAACGACGCGGACGGCGGCATTGCTGACTGACGCCGGGTCCAACCCGTCGTCCACCATCGCGCCGTCGCGCAGCCGGATGGTGCGCCCCGTTTTCGCGGCGAGTTCCGCATTATGCGTTACCAGCACGAGCGCCGTGCCGGATTTTGCGTTCAGGCCGAGGAGCAGTTCGACCACGCGGTCGCTCGTCTCCTCGTCGAGGTTGCCGGTGGGTTCGTCGGCAAACAGCAACGCGGGCCGGTTGATGAATGCCCGCGCCAGCGCGACGCGCTGTTGTTCGCCGCCGGAAAGCTGGGTCGGGTAATGCCCCTTGCGATCCTCCAGGCCGACCTGCCGCAGGAGTTCGGTCGCCTCGGTGCGCAGTTCGGACGCGACCCGCCGCCCCGGCCCGCCCGTGTAACCGCCGCGCAGCTCCGCCGGGACCATCACGTTTTCCAGGGCGGTCAGCGTCGGCACCAACTGGAAGTTCTGGAACACGAACCCGGTGTGCTCGTTGCGCAGCCGCGCGCGGGCGTCCTCGTCCAGCGTGTCGAGCGCCACCCCGGCCAGGCGCACGCTGCCGCTGGTCGCGCGGTCCAGCCCGGCGCACAGGCCCAGCAGCGTGGTCTTGCCGCTGCCCGACGGCCCGACGATGGCGCACGTTGCCCCGGTGGCCAGCGAGAACGTCACACCCTTGAGCACGGTCAACTCCCGGTCACCGCTGCGGTAGGTTTTGGTGAGCTGCTGGACTTCGAGAACGGGCGTCGGGGCTTGCATGACAAAAAGGGAACGATCTGCGCCGCAATGTAAGCGCTTCCGGTCGTTACGCACGGACCATGCGCGCCGGGCGCTCTTTTTTGCCGCACCGGATTTACGAACCGCCTTCGATGAACGATGTTGCCCGATGCCGATCCGCGCTTTCTTCCCGCCGCGCCTACCTTTGTTTCCGCTCGCGCTGTTGGCCTGCATCGCCTTCATCGCTCCCATTGCCCGCGGGCAGGGCTCGGCGGCTCCCGCTATGAATCCACCCACTCACAACATCCTGTTCTTCGGTGACAGCCTGACCGCCGGTTACGGGCTGGAAAACGCACCCGCCGAAGCATTCCCGTCGCTCATTGGACGCAAGCTCAAGGACGCCGGACTGCCTTTCACCAGTGTCAACGCGGGCCTGAGCGGCGACACCACCGCCGGGGGCCTGCGCCGCATCGACTGGCTGCTCCAGCGGCCCGTGGACATCCTCGTGCTCGAACTGGGCGGCAACGATGGCTTGCGCGGCCTGCCCACCACCGAGACCGCGCGCAATCTCCAGGCCATCATCGACAAAACGCGCGCCAGGTACCCGGACGTGCGGATCATCGTCGCCGGGATGAAAATGCCGCCCAACTTCGGCGCGGATTACGTGGCACGCTTCGAAGCGGTTTTCCCCGCCGTGACCAATGCCAATCCCGGCGCGACGCTCCTCCCATTTATTCTGGACGGAGTCGGCGGCATTGCCCAGTACAACCAGCGCGACCAGATTCATCCGACCGCCGAGGGTCACCGCATCATCGCCGAACTGGTCTGGCGGACGTTGGAGCCGATTTGCCGCGCGGAGGTCGTCAAAACGGTGCCCGCCGGGTCCTGATTTCCGCCGCGCCGTCAACGTCCCTCACGGCCCGGTCGGCATCACGGTGTTCTGGGTGAACTCGATCACCCTCTGGAGCGCCGTTTGCAGGGTGGGATATTTACCCGACGCCAGCCACGTCCGGGCCGTCTGGTTGGCCAGCACGCGCTGCTCCAACACCGGCACCGTCGTGATATCCTCCGGCGTCACCAGCGTATTCGAGACAAATCCCACGGGCAGCCCCAGCCGTCCGATGAACTTGCTCTTCTCCGCGTCGGTGATGTCCGTGCGCGCGAGGTAAGTCTCGGCCTGGGCGAGTTGGGTCGGCGACGATAAATCCATGCTGCCCATGTAGTCGGCCCGCAGCAGCGGATAATCGGACATTGCCGTGGGATGGGCGTTGAGGTAATCCGCCACCTGTTCCGGCGCGAGCGCGCTCAACCGCTGGAGCGCGATGCGGGACGCGCGCTGCAAGGTCCCGGTGGACCCCATCAGCGGTGCCAGATCCGCGATGACGTTCGGGTCGCCCGCGTAGGCGGCCACGTCGAATGCCTCCAGGTATCCGCCGCTGGTCGTCTGCTGCCAGGGAGGGTAAGTGATGAGTTCGCGCGCCTTGGCCGCCAGCAGGCTGCGGGAGCCGTCCGGGTCCGCGAGGGCAAGATTGCGCATCGCCAGCGCCCATTCGTCCGGCGAATCCTTGGATTCCAGGGTGGCCCGGGCGACTTCGGCGGCATCGCCCAGCCCGGCCCCCAGGCTGATGTCACCGAGTTGGTCCATCATGAACGTGCGCATCGTCGGCGCCTCGTCGAGTTCGTGGTTGTCGCCGATGGTGAACTTCAGGCCCGTCGGCGCGTCCTGCTTGCTGTCGAGAAATTGCCGGATGACCGCCACCGCCACCTTCGGGTCCGCCGAGCGCAGGGCGTCCTTCAAGGCATCCAGCGCCGCCTTCTTGTTGGAGATGGTCGGGTCTCGCAGGACGGCGAGCGCCTGCGCGACCGTGGCGTTGAGCCTGGCCATCGCGGCAGCCTGGTCCGATTCCGCCGTGCCCGGACCTCCCCCCGCCGGATTCGCCGCCGCGCCGGCAGCCGGCGAAACGTGGTGGGTCGCGTCGTGCCGGGGGGCCGGCTTCCTCACGTCGGAGAGGTAGCGCAGCACTCCCCAGAAGGCGAGCACCAGTGCGACCCCGCCCGCGAGCACGAAGATTCCGAAACGGGTGAGGGGGCCGGGGGGATTGAAGGAAGCCATCTCAAGAGGGGGGCGAAAGGTGCAAAAACTTACCGCCGGTTGCCCGCCCTCGCAAGGAGGGGAACAACCGGCGGCAATGAATTTTTGCCAGTCGCGCGGGCCGACGACGGGCGCGACTACTGGATGGTAAAGGTGAACGTCGATTTACCAGGGGCTGCGGCGCGGCTCTTGTAGTCGTAATACGCTTGCAACGTCACCTGCGAGCCGGGGCGCACGGAAGTCACGTTCGGCACAAACACGTCGAACGTCGTATTGGAGGTCATCTTGACGGTGATGCCCGCCTGGCCCGGAGTCGCGATCACGTTGCTCTTGACCTTGATCTCCGGGTAACGGCTGGTCGTGACGTTCCGGGCGCCGGTGGTACCGGGGATCGCGAACACGGGCACAGCCGAGAAGGTGGCGGTGGTGCCGCGGGCCACGGTCTTCGGGCCGGAAACCTTGACGTGCTTGATGAAAGTCGTGGTGCTGGTCAGAGGGGTGACGTACTCGGCCGCGACGAGAAACTTGTTGGAGGTCTTGTCGATGGCACGCACGTAGGAGACGTTGAACTCCGCCGTGCTGTCGTCGATGCCGCCCACCGTGTCCGCCGCGACGTAACGCTCGTTCGGGCTGTTGTCGAGCACGACGTAGATCGGGCCGCCGCTCATCCCCGGTTCGGCGATGTAATTCTCGTTCGTGTAGGAACCGGTCGTGCTCAGTTGCACGAACGGCGACTGGGGCACGATGTAAGCCATCGTGCGGCCATCGAAAGTCACTCCGGGATAACCCAGCACGACGAATTGGGTCGTCGAACTCGTCAACAAGGCGGGATTGGCGATAAAGTTCGCCCAATCTTCGTCCACCGGCGCATCATTGAGTAAAAGATAACCCTGGTCCTGGGCAAACGCCGAGTTCGTGTTGTTGGTACCCGTCAAATTCACCGCCGACTGGTAGCCCGCCAGCGCGGCCGCCTTGGTCACGGGGTCCTTGGAAAGCGAGTAGTTTTCGTACAGCGCGCGGGTAAAAGTCGTGTTGGTGGTAAAGCCGAGCAGCGGATCGTAAACGACGTGTCCGGCGGTCAGCACCGTATGGCGGCGCAGCAAGGTGCCGCTGCCGAAGCCAACGGCGTCGAAGTCGAAGATGCGCCCGGTGAAGTTGTAGGGCGTCTTCTGCGTCAGGGTGAGGCCAAGGTCGTGGGCTCGCTGGATCGTCGTGGATTGGCCCGAGGAAGTGTGCGCGCCAGCGGCCAGCGAAAGGGCGACCAGGGCGGCGGGAAGCGCGGAACGGAGGTTACGAAGCAGAGTAGGCACAGGTAAGATCAAGAGGTTTACGGACGGGGGTTGTAGTGGCGGCGGCATCTACTTGGCCTGGCAGAGCGCGCGGGATCGAATTTGGCTTAACCTAGCACGGCTTCCCGTTTCTGTAAAGGGTTTCCACATCTCCCTCCGAAAAAACGGGGCTGTTGAGGATCTTGGCTCGACGGCAGGGTCTTAACACGTTTTCCACCCGGATTGGCAAGCGAAAATACCGGATGTCCTCTGAAAATAGCGAGCAGAAGACCAGTCGTGATCCCATCGGCATTTGACACGGGTCCCGGGAAAGAGGCTGGAACGTATTGTTAGGCTTCAGGGCATGGCTGAAATCAGGTCAAGATCAGCGACAGAGGCTGGCGAAAGCAAGCTCAGAATACAGAGAAGACCTGAACGCCAGCCGCTGTTCGCTGGAGGGCGTTGTTAAGCGGTTGCGCGGATCAGCCTTTGGCGCCGTGTTGTTGCAACAGTGCAATGAGATCGGCGTTCATGTGCGTCTTGAATGGTTCGGACAATCTGGCAGCGGCCAGTGGCGAGTATCCCTGCTGATGAACATTCGGATCTGCGCCGTGTTCGAGTAACAATTTTGCCCTCAGCAGAGTAGACGGCGGCGTATGTGCACAAGTTTGGTGGCAAAGACTAAGCAAAGGATTTTGTCCCTTTCCGCCGTTTGGGCTTGCTCCATGATCTAGAAGAAAACCCACCATCTCTACTTGCCCCCATGCCACTGCATACCAAAGGTGGGAGTTTCCGGTCCCATCGCGGCCCTGATAGTTGACGTCAGCACCCCCCGCTATACTGGCTTTAGCCAAGGTGAGGTTGCCAGTGTAAGCTGCCGTGCCTAGCAACGCCTGGCGGTTGATAAAGTTTGTCTCTTCCCATTGCCGGTTGCTGCGAACCAGCCAGAAAATCGTAAAACACGTGGCGCACGCCAGCAGAAGATAAACGATTATTCTGATTTTCGTGGTGCGTTCTCTGAATCGCCTAACGCCCCAAGCTCAGCGACGGCAGGAAGAAAAGCAAGGAACTCGGCACCGACGCCACCCCGCCGTTCGCTGCAGCGCCTTATTAGGCCGGGCGGCTACCTATAAGAGAGAGGCTAACGCCGTGAAGTTATAAGAGAGAGGCCAACGCCGTGAAGTAACCAGCAGCAGGAACTTGCAAGTCGGCCACGTGCCCCTGCCAAACCGGATGCTCTGACCGGCCATAAAGTACCAAATGCAGGCTGCCGCCCTCGTAGATCACGCGGCGCGGCGGGCGCGGGGACACCACGCTCCAAGAACCCGCCGCCTCCGGATGGTATTCGCGGTGCCAAGAGTCCTGGTAGGAGGCGGTGATTAAAAAAGCAGCCTCTCCAAGGGAGGTCCCAAAGCGAATCTCCATGTCGAAAGCATCGAAGAGCGTCTGAGCTATCGCAGGCTCAAAGCCGGTGCGAGAGAAGTTGTGACCGGTATAGCGGCTCGCCTCACAAGAGTAACAACCCGCAGACATCTCGTTGAACCTAAATGTCCAGTGTGGATTCATGGGGCCTAACGCCTCCAAGCTCAGCTACCGCCGCCGGGAGCGCAGCGACCAGAGGCGGTTAGCTGTAGCGCGTTGTTAGGCGGCACGGTCGTAGGTCAGGAGCGGGAACATGATGACATTGCTGAAAAACACCATCAATATCAAAGCGATGAGGAGTTGGTAATCCTTCTTCATCTGGGCAAGAACAGGATCGCCGGTGTCGTCGGGAGCGTAAAGCCAAGGGAGGCTACGGAAGCTGTTGCGCATACCAGACCCCAAGCCTGGAACATAGGTAATCTCCTCCCACTTCTGGGGAAAGTGTTGCTTGAGGTACGACATGAGCCGGTGGCCTTCGATGGAACTGAGGACGATGATGGAAAGCCAAGTGCCTGCGCTGTACGCGAAACTCAGTCCACAGTGGTCACCCAAAGGGCCAAAGAAAACGGTGAATCGAACGACAAGTGCAACAGCGACAACGCCCAGCCAAGCATACCAGTAAAAACGGACACGGGAAGGGTGCGACTGGTTCATATTGGTCATAAACGTAGTGCCGCCTAACGAACTCAAGCTCAGCGACAGAGGCTGGCGAGGTCAAGCGTGGAGTACAGAAGAGCGCCCAACGCCAGCCTCTGTTCGCTGGAGCGCGTGGTTAGGTGTCTGGGGTGGCGCGTGCGGCGAGAAGTGCTGCCACCAGACGCGGAACATCCTGACGGGCGGAAGCCACAAAGTCTTGGTCGGCGTGCGTCCCGCCGGAAAGGTAGATGTCCTCGCCTGCGGTCTGGATGAAGCTGTCGCCAGACTCATGGTTGCGGCCCTCGATGAAAGAACGCCATGGCCCGGGCGTCGCCGCCTCGCAGCGGGCAAGAATCTGTTTCAGTTCATCGTCGGTCATAATGGACGAGGCTCGTGACACCTAACGAATCCAAGCTCAGGTGCAGCCGGGGCGAAGTAAAGCGTAGAGTAAAACAGGAGTTACGCACTGAAGGCGTGAGTTCTTCGCTGGATGAAGTGAGTTACTACCTCGTCGGCGAGGTGACGCTTC
>CAHJWO010000224.1 GCA_903642295.1 PVC group bacterium
CCAGCACCGCGGCGATAAGCCGCTCCAGGACGGACGGGCCGGGGACGACGATCCGACCCCGCCGCCGCGTGGCCGGACCTGCCCGTGCTCCGCAGCGACCAGGCACGCGTGAATCTCCCGCCGCCCGGAGTCGAGGCGGGCGACGTGGACCCCACGCCGACACCCATCCCCAAGCCGCCGCCCTCCGCTGCGGCCCAACGCTGGCCGGGCGAGGCACAGGTGCGCGGATTCGTCGCGGACTACCTGCGCACGGGGGAATCCAACGAACCCGGCATCCAGGACGATTTCTACAGCAGCCGAGTCGATTATTTCAACGAGGGGACGGTGGATCAGGCCTTTATCACCAAGGACACCAAGCGCTACAACAAGCGCTGGCCGGACCGGCATTTTACTCTGGTTGATCCCGTGGAAATCTCCGAGTCGCCGGATCATGACCCGGAGAAGTTCGTCGTGAATTTCCACTGTCTTTTTGCCGTCAGACAACCGGGCAATCCCGCCAAGGGCGAAACGGAAAAGAACGCCAAAGGGGAAACGACGAACACGTACACGCTCGAACGCACGGGGCCGGAATCCCTGCGCATCGTGGCGATCAAGGAAGAACGCGTAAAGGCCAAGTGAGAAGGGCGATGGTAGGTGGCAGAAAATTTGTGCTGTCATTCCGCCTGGAGTCGGTACAATCATGCACAGTTTCCGCTCCGATACGCTCCGCGCCATTTTGTATTTGCTCCTGCCGACCTCCGAGTTGCCATGAAGGTCCAGACCAAAATCCTGCTCCTGCTGCTCGTCGTCGGCGCGCTGTTCGGCGGCGGATTGGTCGCCCTGCGTTTGCAGGACCGCACGAAGTTCCGGCGCATCTCGCAGGAACGCGCCCTGGAACGGAAGAAGTTCTTCGACGAGTTTCTGACCCGCCGCAGCGAGCCGCTCCAGATGCTCGCCAAGGATTACACCTACTGGGACGACATGGCGCGCGCCATCGGCGGCAGCGACATCGCCTGGGTGACCCAGCACACCAGCGACAATAACTGGAACTCGTTCAACGTCGATGCCGTCTGGATCTATCATCCCGACCAGAGTTTGTTTTTCTCCGCCAACCGGCTTGATGCCGACGGCGAACTGAAGCTCATCCCCCTACCCGCCGGAGCATTCGCCGAACTGGCGCACCAGCGGTTCATGCATTTCTACCTGCCGGTGAAAGAGGGGATCATGGAGGTGAGCGCGGCCACGGTGCATCCTTCCAGCGACAGCCTGCGGCAGACCCCTTTGCAGGGGTATTTCTTCGCCGCACGGCTCTGGAACAAGGAAACCGTGAGCCTGCTTTCGCGCGACACGGACAACGAGATCACCCTGCAACCGGCGACCCGGGCCAACGCCACCAGCGCCGAGGACGACGCGGAGTCGGGCATCGTCACGTTTTCGCGCACGCTCGCGGGTTGGGACGGTAAACCCGTGGCGCGGCTGCTGGTGCGCAACGACTCGAAGATCATCAACGAACTCAACAATTCCAACGGGCAATTGCTCAAGCTGTTGGTGGCCTTCGCGGGGTTGACCGTGGTGCTGCTGACCGTCTCGCTGATGCGCTGGGTGAGCCGTCCGCTCCGGCTGATCTCGCGCACGCTGGAGAGCGAACACCTGGGACCCGTCGATAAACTGCACGCGGACCGGAGCGAGTTCGGCGGGGTGGCGCGGATGATCCGCGAGTTCTTCGGACAGCGGGAGAAGCTGATCGCCGAGATCAACGAACGCAAGAGCACGCAGGAGGCATTGCGCCAGAGCGGCGAGCAGTTGCGGCAGGCGCAGAAGATGGAAGCGGTCGGGCGGCTGGCCGGCGGCGTGGCGCACGATTTCAATAATCTCCTCACGGCCATTCTGGGCTATGCGGAACTGCTCGCGGTGCGGCGCGACCTCGACACGGTGGCACGGCAGCACGTCGAAACCATCCAGCAGGCGGGCAAGCAGGCGGCGGCGGTGACGCACCAATTGCTCGCCTTCTCGCGCAAGCAGATGCTCCAGCCCCGCGTGCTCGACCTCGGCGCGCTGGTCCACGACTTCGAGAAGATTTTGCGCCGGGTCATCGGCGAGCACATCGAACTGATCGTCGAGACGGAGGGGGGCACGCGGGTAAAGGCCGATCCGAACCAGTTGGAACAGGTGATCCTGAACCTGGGCGTGAATGGACGCGACGCCATGCCCAAAGGCGGGCAGCTTTGCATCCGCACCAGCTGCGTCCGGCTGGACGAGGCGGCGGCTCGGCGGCAAGCGCCGGACCTCGGACCGGGCCACTACGTGAAGCTGGAAGTCAGCGACACGGGCCACGGCATGGACGAGGAAACGAAGGCGCGAATCTTCGAGCCGTTTTTTACCACGAAGAATCCCGGGAAGGGCACGGGGCTGGGGCTGGCGACGGTGTACGGGGTGGTCAAGCAGAGCGGCGGGACGGTGACCGTGGAAAGCACGCCCGGCGCGGGCTGCACGTTCCGCGTGCTGCTGCCGCGCGAGGAAAGCGAACTGGAGGAGGAGCGCCCGAAGTCCACCGCGCCGACGCAGACGCCGGCGTCGCGCGCGGACACCGTGCTGGTCGTCGAGGACGAGGAGATCGTGCGCGAGTTGGTGTGCTCGGTGCTCAAGGAGCGCGGGTACCATGTGTTGTGCGCGGCGAATGGAAACGAGGCGCTGAAGATGAGCGAGGAGCACAAGGGCAAGATCGCGCTATTGATCACCGACGTGGTGATGCCGCAGATGGGCGGACTGGAGTTGAGCCGGTTCATCGCCACGACGCGCCCGGAAACTCATGTATTATACGTTTCCGGGTATTCCGAGAGCGACATGAACGACCAGGGGATTCTGGCCCCAGACGCAGATTTCATGGAGAAGCCGTTTACTCCACAGGCGCTCACCCGCAAAGTGCGCGAGGTGCTCAATCCGACGCTCGTGCCCATCCAGGCGCGAGATGGGCAGTTTGCCGCACACGACGGGTTGGCCGGACACGATGGGCACGATGGGCACGACGGACATCACGGACACGACGGACACGAGAGGGAGGAAGCACTGCTCGTACCGCCACGCGCCTGAGGGGAGGCTCCATCGAGCAAATGGCTTCACGCGATTAAATCCGGGGCCAGCTCGCCAGAGGATCATTCCGATGGTCAGGGCAGAAGTTCCTTCCAGCAGCCGGGACCGTCACCCCAACCCGATTTTATGAAACGCTCATTCTCCCGCATATTGACGTTGACGGCGATGCTAGCCGCGGTCGGATTGGCAGCTTGCCACCGTTCATCGAAGGACAGCCCGGCTCCGCCGAGGGGCTCTGCTTCACCCACCCCCGCGACCGGGCGCGCGTCAGCGGATGGTGGCGGGAAGGGACGCCCGGAATTCGCCGTGGACGCCGCCGAAACACTGGAGGGCAAGGCGCTCTGGTACGACGTGCCCGAATCGTCGCTCGCCGCCCGGCGCGCCTGGCCGGAAGAGATGACCGCCGCCAGCGACCGTTTGCCGCAAAATACCTATATGCGCGTCACGCGGATTGACGCGGCCAAGGGTAGCGATCCGAAACCGGTGGTGGTGCGCGTGACGGACAAGGCCATAGGCCGCCGGGACGTGCTCATCGAGGTCGATCGGGATGCCGCCGGCGCGCTTGGAATGGTCAAGGGCGGAGAGGCGCGGGTGCGGGTGGAAGTTCTCGCGCTCAAGAATGCGACCGCGGACAAACCGGTGGAGAAAAAGACCGGAGACGCCGTGGTGCCGAAGGCGTCGGAGCTGACGGACAAACCAGTCGCGGGCGTCGAAGCGGAAAAGGATGCGGCGAAGAAAAAGGAGTAGGGCCGCCGGTGCTGAGACGCCGGAGGAAAGATCCAAGATTCAAGGAACCAAGCTTCAAGGACGGTTCAAGATTTAAGGTTCAAGGCAGGGTAAGGATGTGGTGAGCAGCGTACCGCCGCTGAAGGTTTGCCATCGTGCCCTGGAGGTCACGATTTACCCCGGAGGGGCCTGCGGCCCGACGGGGAAGGCCTCGGAGAGGCCTCAGGACCTTTTTGTCAAAACGGGGCGGCGTCGGGATCGGATTCCTCGGTCGCACCGGGGAAGACGATGTCGGGCATCTCCAAGGCTGGGGGGCTCTTGGGCTTGGTCCTGGCGGAGGGCGCGAGCGTCGGCTTCGGGTTGCCGCCGACGCTCGCCGCGAAGTCCTCGGCGGAGACGCCCGGGTTGAGCAAACGCAGCGAGTGGAGCGTTTCCGGGTCCTTGTAATGACGCTTGAGGCCCACGTCCAACAGCGCGGCGGAGGGGACGTTCTTGACGAATTCCGCGAAGGTTTTTTCGCCGCCTTTGCGCTGGAGGTTCTGGCCGGTCTTGGAGGCCCAGAACTCGTCCTCGACGTGCGCCAGAGCGCGGCCCGCTTCGTCGGGGCCGAGGTCTTCGCGGCGCGCGAGCATCCAGACATTTTCCGCGTCTTGCGGCAGCGTCACCGGGAAGGGCACGAAGGGGGCCTTGGGCGCCCCGTCGTCCGCGTTGGCGGCACCGGGGTTGACCTTGATCTCGCTGGTGATCGTGCGGTCGGGCAGGACGATCTCCACCCCGAGTGCGCCGTGAAGGCCGTCACCGCTGCCGTCCTTGGGCTCAGGCGCGGTGAATTCGACTTTGGCGTCGCTGCCGAACGTCGCCGCGAGCTGATCCTGGAGATCGGCCATCGTCCCGGCGTCGAGGTCCGGCACGCTGCCAGTCTCGCAGAACTGGTTGAAAGCGGCCACGTCGCGCGCCAGGCGAATTTCCTTGGCCACGGCGTCCTGGACCTTGGAGCGGAGGTGGTGGTCAGGAAGAAGTTTGGAGAGGACCTTGTCGAGAAAGGAAAGGAATTGGGCTTCGGTCAGCGGTTTGGATTTCATCGGGACGGGCGGTTCGATCTGAAAGTGGAACTGGCGGGAAAACCAGCGGGCTGTTGTTCTGCTCCCGACGCGCGAAAAGTGCAACGGAAAAGAAGGGGGTGGTCGTCAAAGGCGGAGGGGGAGAAGCACGCGATGATTTCGCGGCGTTCGATTGTGGGAGAACCATGAACCATTATTTAATCACCGGCGCCAACCGCGGCCTGGGTTTGGAATTTGTCCGACAACTCCTCGCGCGCGGAGACGGCGTCACCGCCTGTTGCCGCGAACCAGACGAAGCGGGCGATTTGCAGCGGCTCGGGGCGAGCGCGGGGGAGCGTTTTGCCACGCTGGCATTGGATGTCGCGGACGCGGACGCCGTGGCCGCACTGCCGGGGAAACTGCGGGCTGGCGGCAGGGTGGTGGACGTGGTGATCAACAATGCGGGGATCGCGGCGGGGGAGGAGGCCTTCGGACAGTTCGAGGCCGGGACGATGGAGCGCGTGCTGCGGGTAAATTCCATCGCGCCGATGCTGGTCGCGCAGGCGGTCGCGCCGTTGTTGGAGAAGGATGGAACCGCGCCGAAGATCGTGTGCATCACTTCGGGCCTGGGATCGATTGCGAATGCGGATGGGCTGACGTTTGGACTGAGCTACGGCATGAGCAAGGCCGCGTTGAACATGGGGGTCAAGAAGCTCGCGTCCGAGATGAAGCGGCGCGGGGTGGCCATCATCGCGCTACACCCGGGCTGGGTGCAAACCGACATGGGTGGCCAGAATGCAACGTTGAAGCCGGAGGAATCGATTCGCGGGATGCTGAAGGTGATCGACGGGTTGACGACCCGGGACAACGGACGGTTTTTGACGTATGCAGGCGAGGAATTACCCTGGTAGGGAAGAAGGTTCAAAATTCAAGAACCAAGCTTCGAGGAAGGGTCATGGGTCAAGCACCAAGGGGTGAAGCGGGTACCACGCTGGCGGGAGCCGCACGGCACGCAAAATCTTTTCCTTGAAGCCGGAGGCTTGAAATTGAAGCTTGTCCACCTTCCATGCTGAACCGCTTCGTTCGTTTTCTCCGCGAATTTCATCCTCTCACGCTGTTCGGCGCGGGCGTGGCCGCCGGGAGCGCCGGGACGCTATTCGCCCGCAACTTCATCCCGTACGAACGCAAAATCGGCCACGAGATCCACCTGGATTACGGACCGAGCGACCCGCGCTTCGAGCGGTCGCTGGGTCAGTTGCTCGGGCCGGGATTTCTCGGCGGCAATCGGGTGACCCCATTGCACAACGGCGACGAGATTTTTCCGCCGATGTTGGAGGCCATCGACTCGGCGCGGTTCTCGATCACGCTGGAGAGTTTTATCTATTGGGATGGCCGGATCGCGGGGGACTTCTCGCGGCGGTTGTCGGCGCGGGCGCGGGCGGGCATCAAGGTCCACGTGTCGCTCGATGGCGCGGGGTGCGATTGCATCAACAGCCCGCTGGTCCGCGAGATGCGCGACTCCGGCTGTGAAGTGGAAATTTACAACATCCTCGAAATCCTCGATCTGGACCGGCTCAATAACCGGACGCACCGCAAGCTGCTCGTCGTGGACGGGAAGGTGGGTTTCATCGGTGGGGTGGGCATCGCGGACGTGTGGGGCGGAAACGCGCAGTCGCCTGACCATTGGCGCGATTCGCACTACAAGGTGGAGGGCCCGGTGGTCGCGCAGTTGCAGAGCGCGTTCACGGATAACTGGATGGAAATGGCGGCGGCGGTCCTGCACGGCGACGATTATTTTCCCGAGCTGGAAGTGGCTGGCCCACACCGGTGTCAGGTGTTCAAAAGCGCGCCGCACGAGGGAAGCGATTCCGCCCGGCTGATGTTCCTGTTTTCCATCGCCGCGGCGCGCCGAACCATTCACCTGGCGAACTCTTATTTCATCCCGGACGATCTCACGCAGCACACGCTCGTCGAGGCGTGCGAGCGCGGCGTGGACGTGAAGATTATGGTGCCCGGACCGCACATCGACAAGCAATTCGTCCGGGACGCATCGCGCACGCGGTGGGGTCCGCTGCTGCGGGCCGGGGCGCGGTTTTTCGAATACGAGCCGACGATGTTTCACTGCAAACTGATGATCATTGACTCAGAGTGGGTCAGCGTAGGGTCGTGTAATTTTGACAACCGTTCGTTCCGGCTCAACGACGAGGCGAACATCAATATCCTGGATGCCACGTTTGGGTTGGAGCAGGTGGCGACGTTTTGCGCCGACCTCGAAGAGTGCCGCGAAATCACGTTGGCAGAGTGGGAGGCGCGGTCGCCCGTGCAGAAGCTCATCGACGCGACGTTTGCGCTGGGGAGATCGCAGATGTGAAGAATCCAAGAATCCAGTGAAGGTTCAAGGTTCAAGGCCAAAGGAAAGAAGCGCGAGTTGCCGATGGATAAATCGTTATTGATTGTCAAAATCATTGCCAAGTTAGATGAGTTGCTTGGCCGGTATGCCCAGGCGGCGCGGGTGTCTGCCGCCGATGCGACCGATGAACAGAATCGGGCCGAAAATAAATACGATACGCGCGGATTGGAAGCGTCTTACCTCGCGGCGGGTCAGGGACGGCAGGTGGTAGAAACCGCGCAGGCTCGGGAGGCGTTTGCGGCGATGACGGTGCGCGCGTTTGAGCCGGAGGATGCAGTCGCGGCGGGAGCGTTGGTGGAAGTGGAGGATGGTGGGCATCGGCTATGGTTCTTTCTGGGACCAAGCGCGGGCGGCACGGAAGTCGAGTACGACGGGCGGGAGGTATTGGTGATCACCGCGCAGTCGCCGTTGGGGCGGCAGTTGGTCGGCAAGCGGGCGGGCGAGACGTTGCCGGGCGGGCTGCGGGTGGCTGCGGT
>CAHJWO010000225.1 GCA_903642295.1 PVC group bacterium
GGCTGGCGATGGGCTTTTTCTTGCATTCCACGCCCGTCCTCGCCAGCCTCTGTCGCTGAGCTTGGATTCGTTAGGCGACCTCTTCCCAAAGACGTAACCCGTGCGCTACGCTGTTTTTGCTGACTTGTCGCGTCCGCTCACGAAGCAGGAGCGGTTATTCCTCTTCGAGGCTATTGACACCACTGTGCCTGGTAGTGGTTGCGTAGGGCCGCCGCGCAGAAGCCCAAACGACGAGGTGTACTTTTCATTGGAGGCGCTTTCCGAGGCGGCAGCAAGCACGCAGGCCGAAGAGTACATGAAGATCATGCTTGGCAAGGCCGCGTTAGAGGTTGGGTATGTCATCGAGTTGCAGCGGACGGATCGTGCCTGACATGCACTCCCCGGTCGCCTAACACCGCGCTCCAGCGAACGGAGGCTGGCGGTCGGGCTTTCCCTCGTTCCCAAGCTCCAGCTTGGGAACGAGGGAGAAGCCGTGCAGGTTTTTTCCTGAAGCCACGCGGTTGATCTCGCTCGCTTTTGCGCCGCGCTCTGCGCATTTTTCCGATCTGATATGGTGCCATTCCTCTCTGCTGCGCTCTCGCTGGTGGCTGCCTCGGTCGCCACCGCTCTCCTGATCCTGTTGCCCGGCGGCGGGCGGGGACTAAACCCGGCCATCGCCCTGGCGGCCCTGGGGGTCGGTTGCATCGCCGCGGCGGCGGCCTTCGTCCACACGCGGCGGCTGTCCCGCAACTCACGGGACGCAAACATCGCCCGGAAGAAAATCTCGCCGTGGGCCTGGGTGATGTTCGCGGTCTTCGCGGTGTTTGCGGTGCGGTCCTTCGGCTGGCTCGTATATGAGACCGACACCCAGTTGGTGGTCGGCTCGCCCAATAACACCGGCGACCTGCCGCTGCACATGCTCCTGGCGCGCAGCTTCGCCAACGGCGTCCGCTGGTGGCCCGCCCACCCCCAGGCCGCCGCACAAACCTTGCGCTATTACCCTGGAATGGATCTTTTCCAGAGCCTCTTCCTCGTGCTCGGTGCCAACGAACTGAAGGCCCTGATGTGGGTGGGGCTGGCGGGCTCGCTGCTCGCGCCGCTGGCGCTCTACCGCTGGGGCGGCGCTTTCGCGTTGGCCAGTTTTCTTTTCAACGGAGGGCTGATCGGGCTGCACTACCTGCACACCGGCCTGCTGGTGGATTACCAGTGCTGCTCCGCCTGGAAAAACCTGGCCCTTTCGATCTTTGTCACGCAGCGGCCCTTTCTTTTTGCCCTGCCGGCCGGGCTGCTGCTGATGGCCCACTGGCGAGAAAAGTTCTTTGCCGAAGCTCCGTCGGCTCCTCCTTCGGAACCGCCACCGGTCCGTTCCGGGCTGCTGCCGTTCTGGGTGGAAGTGTTGCTCTACGCGTTGATGCCCACGTTTCAACTCTTCGCCTTCGTGTTCCTGTCGATGCTCCTCGGCGGGTGGTTTCTCGTGTACTTCCGGCGGACGGCGATGCGCCGACATTTATTAGGGTTGGTCGGGGCCGCGTTCGTACCTGCGACGATCATGCTCTGGCTGATGACGGGGCATTTCTCGCCGGGCAGTCCGGGGCAGAAGATGGTGCGGGTCGTCTGGGGATGGATGCAGCACGAACAGCCCTTCCTGAGTTTCTGGGGCAGGGAATTTGGCGAATGGGCGTTGCTGGGACCCCTCCTGTGGCTGCTCTGCGCGCGCGATGTGGCCCGGGCGGGCCGGGCGTGGCTGGCGGCCGCCCCGCAGGCAGGCGACGGGTGGCGGCCGCTGTTCCCGCCGGGTTCCGCCGCGGAAGCTGCGGCGGCGTTCGTCTTGCCCTCCGGCGTGCTGTTTTTGATCACCTGTCTCGTCACGTTCACGCCCGTGGAATGGGACAATTGTAAGCTGATCATGTGGTGTTACTTGGCCGTTCTGCCGTTTCTCTGGCAGCGGCTTGTGCACCCGCTGCGGCTGCCGTTGCGTTGCGTGTTGTGCGGCTTGTTGTTTTTCTCGGGTGCGGTCAGTCTGGCCGGCGGGCTGACGCGCCAGCAGTTGAACATTCCGCTGCTTGGCCGCGCCGAACTCGACGCGGTGCGCGCGATGGTACGCCCCTTACCTGCCGAAGCGCGCTTCGCCGCGTCGCCCGATTGCGCCCATCCGTTGGTGATCTGCGGACGCAACCTGGCCATGGGCTATGCGGACCACCTGTTCAGTCAAGGTCTCGACGCCCATCCCCTGGAGCGGGATCTGAATACGCTCCTGTCAGGCCAACCTGGCTGGGAGGCAGCCGCAAAACGTCTGGAGGTCAGCTACGTGTTCTGGGGTCCGCGCGAACAGAAACGGTACGCGGGCTCGACCGCACCTTGGGCACGGGACCAGGCAAGCGTTGCAGCGGGTACCTGGGGAAAAATCTATGCCCTGCAAGCGCGCGGGACCCGCTAAACCTGGGCGGTATCCCAGCCGGTACCTGAGCGCCGCGTTACGCGCGGTAAGGCTGTCACTAATGCTCTGTCCGGTCTGTTATCCCTCGCCTCGGCGGTCAACGGAGCAGCCCGGACACGCCACCAACCGTGAAACAATTCCTGATTGTCCTCGTGCCCAAGATAAGCCCGTACAAGCACTTGCCTGCGAAGCAGCGCTTTTCGCTCTGGTGCGAATCACCTCAACCCCAAAGCGTTTCGGCAAGTTGTCCTGCTTATGGTTGCGCGGAAAATCCCTGCGCCGTCACTCTCCGGCGGCGGCGAACATATCCGACCGCACCGGCAGCGATGCCGAGCCCGAGCAGGCTGAAACTGGTGGGTTCGGGGGCAGCCTGTGAAAATTCCAGCACACCAAGATAGAAGAATTGGTTGGCCGACGCATTGCCGGTGGTCGGGCCGACCGTCAGCACAATTTGGCCGGCCGTGCTGGCGATGATGTCACCGCTGGCGAAGGTGGCGCCCGTGGTGTTCGAGCCGGGATCATAAACAACGCCCACCGCGGTACCCGCGCCCTGAAACGACAACAACTCCGAGCGATTGTCGTTGCTGTTGCGCGCTGCGAACCCGAAAAAATCGTAGGCTTGCCCTGCCCTGAAACCCGACAGGGTCAGGGTGACCGGTCCGGTCGGAGCGGTGAAAGTGCCGCCCGCCGCCACGCCGTAACCATAGAGGCTATCCTGGGTGGCCGTGGCCGGATAATTCCGGAGCAAGGCGTTGCCTTTCGGCGGGTTATCGCCGTTCTGATTGGAGTCCGCAAATTTGTTGACGGCCGTGGTGCTCGTGATCGCCAGGGAGACACCCGAAGAGGCATTGGTCGTGTCAACCAACGTCAGAAGGCTGGTCGCAGTCGGTTGGGTAGTGGGGGTGACGTTGTTCCAGAATCGATTGAGGGCGTCGGTCGTGGTCGGCGTGCCGGCGGCACCAAGATCGATGAGAACTGTGGCGGCTTGGGAGACGCCGGTCATCAGGGCGAATGAAAAAACCGACAGGAGTGCTTTGCTGAAAAAGGGGGGTTTCATGGGGGGAAGTTCTGTTGAACGCCAAAGTTATATTAGAGAGAAACCTCAAATGGCAAGTGCCTTTTAAAAAATCTTGAGGGTGAAAGATTGGTCAGTTTACTTATCAACCTCCTGTACCGGGCTTGGCGCAAAAATCGAACCTATCCGCCTCCCCACCTTTGGCAGGCGGCCAGCTTGGAGCCTCCTTGTCCAGCCTCTCCATCGGTAGCACGGCACCTCGAGCGAACAACGCTTTCCGGGAAGATTCGACGGAAAAACCCCCGGAGTCTGATGATGCCAGAGCCGGGAGTTCTGAAACCAATCAGCAGTTGGAATCGGCCTCTAGACCGCGGCGCGACGGACGCGAGTCACGAAGGCCAACGCGCCGAGCCCTACCAGCGCCACAGCATACGTGGACGGCTCGGGGACATTCGTGACGCTCAGGTTGAAGTCGTCCATCGAAATAAAGGTGTTCGGAGCGGCGGCGTTGCCGGCCGTCAGGCCAATATATTTGCCCACGTCCGCGGCCGTGGCGGAGTAACTGAGGGTGAACAACTGATAGTCGGTCGTAGTCGAGGTCGCCAGGCTGTACGTGGGATTCGTCGCGCCAGCGGCGGTTGCCACGGTGGCAGGCGTCAGACCCGCGTAGGTGTATGTCGCCGAGCCGGTGTAGGTTCCTGTAAACAACGTGATGGTCTGCACGCCGGGAGCGGCCGCGATATCGGTCCGTGCATACCACGAGAGGGTAAACACGTCTCCCAGGGCAATGGGGCGCGTGGTCACCAGGTTGAACGCCGTCGTGTCCCCTGGTTTGTAGTAGGAACCGGCGCCTGGTCCGGATCGCGACGTATAACCTGTGCCGCTCCCCGGGCCGTTGTCCAACTGAGCGCCCGTGTCCTGGGTGCCGGTGGCAGCGGCACCCGTTACCGTGACTCCGGTCGCGCCCCAATAAGGCACGGCGCTGGTCGCGGAGGTCGTGACCGGAAAATTGGCTTTCCCGGTGATCGATTCAAAGCCGCCGTCTTGGACGGTGGTGCTGATCAGGATGGTTTGCGCCGAGGCGCTTATGCCAAAGCCGAAGGCCGCGCAGGAAAGAAGAACCCGGCGGGAGAGTTTCTGGAAGGGGAAAAACTTGTTCATTTAATGGGCGGGAAGGAAGGGGTGAAGATCGGGTCTATCTGACTAACAATTTACGAAGAATGCAAGGAAAACTGCACCCAAGCTTCCTGACCAAGGAACTCCTGAAAAACCCTGCTGGCGCGGAACGAGTGATATTAGAAAGACGCGATGGTTCCCAATGGTACCGAGACACGCGGTATCACATCGATCCGACTGCTGATCTACAGGTCCTTGTGAAAGTTCGTCTTCACCTGTTGCGCAGAAACCTTGGCGCGCAGGCCTTGATCGGAGCGGCGGGGGGGGGGAAGGGCGCGCCTAGTCCCGGTTTCCAGCAAATCCCGCCGCCAGAAGGGTAAATTTCTTGACCGTTTCGTGAAATTTACCTGCCGGGCCAAAAACAAAAGCGGGACGGCTCACTGGCACCGTCCCGCTACAATGTTAGATCGATGATCGGACGGCTTACAACGCTGCTTCGATGGTGCGCACGAACTTGAGATGCGCCAGCGCCATCTTCATTTCCTCGCGCAATTCTGCCATCTTCTCGCGGGAGGTTTCCAGCGTTTGTTCGGTGGCCTTGACATACTCGCGGCGTTGCGCGGCCCAACGGTTGTTGAGTTCCGTCAAATAGTCGTGTGACGCCTGGAGCAGCGTGCGGGTGCTGTCCGGCAGGGTGATGCTCGTAGCAGCCAGTTTTTCTTCCAGGGTGCGCTGCGCCTCGATGATCTGCGCGAGGATAATCTTTTCCGAGGGCACGCGGCGCAGGTTGCCGGTCAGGCCCAGTTTCTCAAATGTCCAGATGGCCCACTTGGTCGGGTCCCACTGCCAGGGCTTCACGCCGTTGCGGTAGTCGTGCTGAAACTCGTGGTGATAATTGTGATAACCCTCGCCAAAGGTGAAGAATGCCATCAACCAGGAATCCCGCGCGCTGCAACGCACCGAGTAAGGCTGATTGCCGAAGGTGTGGCAGGCCGAATTGATGAAGAACGTGCAATGCTGCACCGCGACCACCCGGGCCACGCCGCCGAAGAGAAAGCCGCCCAGCGCGCCGACCCAGGTATGCTGATAAAGGTAGCCGAGCAGGGCCGGGAACACGAAACCGACGCCGACGCCGATCCATTGGACGTACCGGTCCTGCCACATCACGAGCTTGTCTTTCTGGAGGTCGCCCACGTTGTCGTAGGGCTCGTCGGAATCCAGCTTGAAAAGCAGCCAGCCGATGTGCGCGAAGAAGAAACCCTTGCTGATGGCATAGGGATCGTCGTCGTGATCGACGTGCTTGTGATGGTTGCGGTGTTCGCTCGCCCACATGAGCACGGAGTTCTCGAACGCCGCTGCGCCAAAGAGCAGGGTGAACAATTTTACCGGCCACTTTGCCTTGAACGTCATGTGCGAGAACAGCCGGTGGTAACCCAACGTGATGCTCATGCCCGTCGCGTAGAACATGGTCACGAAAAGGATGACCTGGAACCAGTTGAGGCCAAAGTTCCAGAGGTAAAGGGGCACGGCGGTCAGCGTGAGCACGAACGTTCCGATGAGGAACGAACTGGTCACCCAGTTGATGCGTTCGGTGGGGATGCGGTTAAAAATCATTCAGGAAGATTCGCTCTGGTAACGGGTTGATTGGGGTTGGAAAAGTTCGGCGGTAATAGAGCGTATGTTGTGCCGTCTGTAAACGGAATAACGCCACGGAGGCAAAGAAGGTTGAAGATTCGAGAAACCAAGCCTCGACGGAGGCCGAAGATTCAAGATGCAAAGGAGATACGGCAGCGGCTTGGTTTCCGGGGGTCAGCTTTGTCCTTTCGGGGCCGGCGGGTGTTCGCTGCCGCCCGGGACAGCACGCCGGGCGATTTCGTCGTGCCCTTCCAGGCTAGAGAACGACGACTCCCCCCTCACGGCTTCTGACCGTCCGGGCCTCCCTGCGGCCCGGCTGCTGGGGCTTGCAGCTTGGTTGCCTCCGGCTACCGTGGGGACCCTTTGCACACCGAGTCCGATCCTCTCCCTGTCCAACTTTCCGCCCCGGCGGCGCCGCCCGCCCACCCGCTCCACGCCCGGGCGAGCGCCTGGCTGATCAGCGCTACGGTGCTGTGGGGCCTGAGCTTTCCGCTGGCCAAGGCACTGGCCATCGCGCAACGCGCCTACCTGCCCGGCGCGGATAGTTGGTTTCTCGCGGCGATGCCACTGGTGTTTCGGTTCGTGGTCGCCGCCTTGGTGCTGGGGCTGTTCTCGTGGCAAACCTTGCGTCGCCTGACGCGCGGTGAGGTCTGGCAGGGAATCGGTCTGGGCGTTTTCTCCGGCGGGGGGATGCTCCTGCAAATGGACGGCCTGAGCTACACGGCGGCGTCCACCTCCGCGTTCCTGACGAGTTGTTATTGCGTGACGATTCCGGTTATCGTCGCCGTCCAACGCCGCCGCTGGCCGCCGGGGCTGGTGGTGGCGAGTTGCGGGCTGGTCGTCCTCGGGATGGCGATCCTCGCCGGGGTGGACTGGCGCACGTTGCGCTTGGGACGCGGCGAACTGGAAACGATCCTGGCATCGTTTTTCTTCGCGGCGCAGATTTTCTGGCTGGAGCGTCCCCGGTTCGCCCCCAACCGCACCACCCACGCCACCGTCGTCATGTTCGCCACCCTGGCGGCGGCGATGGCTCCCGTGATGTTCGCGCGCTGCCGGACGCCGGGCGACATCCTCGTGGCCGCCACCGCCTCGCTGCCCGTCGTCGCCATGTTGGCCGCGCTGACCGTGCTCTGCACGCTGATGGCCTTCACCGTGATGAACCACTGGCAGAAGCACCTGGAGGCAACCGAGGCTGGGTTAATCTACTGCGCGGAACCGGTCTGGACGGCGCTGTTCGCGCTGTTTCTCCCGCAGTGGCTGGGTACTTTTGCCGGGGTAAGTTATCCCAACGAATCCCCCACCCTGCGCCTGTTGGTCGGCGGCACGCTCATCACGGCGGCAAACGTGTGCATTCAGTTGAAGCCACGCGCCGTCACGCCGGTGAGGTAAAGGGAAGGCAGAAGGCAGAAGGCAGAAGGATGAAGGATGAAGGATGAAGGATGAAGGATGAAGGATGAAGGATGAAGGCGGAGAAGGCGGTGTCAGATCTATTTTAGCCTTCTGCCTTCTGCCTTCTGCCTTCTGCCTTCT
>CAHJWO010000226.1 GCA_903642295.1 PVC group bacterium
CGCACTCAGTGTCGCGGAAGCAGCGGCTACCGCCGAAAGCAGCAGTTTGGAAGGTGCGGTCATAGAGGTGCCTAACGGCTCCTAAGCTCAGCGACAGAGGCTGGCGCAAAGGGTATGATAAGCAGAGAAGATGCCCCTCGCCAACCTCTGTTCGCTGGAGCGCGTGGTTAGGCGTACTCGTCGTGGGACCACGCCTCGAAGCCGACGCTCTGCAAGCGTGCCCGGACACGGGAGAGTGCTTCCGGCGAAGGACGGTCTGTGCTGACGCACCGAAGCACATCGTTGTAGGCGATGCCGCGATCACGCTGGAAGGCGAGCGAGGCCACCTCGGCCAAGTTGCGGTCGGACAGGTGCTCGTAGAGCAAGGCAAGGACGGCGAAGTAGTCAGCGCCGGGCACGCCGTCCGGGTACGCGCGGGTAAGGAGCGCGTGAGTGGAGCGAAGATGTTCCGGGATCATGGCGCGTGCTGTACGCCTAACTAGTAGTAGACGAACGAAAGTCGCCGAAAAAGACGAGTGTTGTTCGTCTAATCCGGATTGCGAGCTTGGTAGGGCAAAACACGCAAAAACGTGTCAAAAAAGAGCCAAAGGGTCAAGCACGATCTTCCGGGCCTAATAGGTATTAGGCATCCTAACGACGCAAAAAAAGGCGTCGGAGTGAAGCCTATTTCGGTTGGAGGATGCCATGCTTAGCAGAGAACGAACGCTGCCAAAATGTGACGACTGGTCAAGCGCGATCATCCGGACCTAACTGAAGTGGGCGAACGAAAAGTCGCCGAAAAAGACGAGTATTGTTCGTCTGATCCGGTTTGTGGGCATAAGAAAAATAACATGCTAAATCTTGTCAAAAGAGTGCTAAGCGGTCAAGGAGGGGCTGCTGTCCAACGCCTTTCAAGCCTCGCCGTGGACCTCCACGGCCTCGCCTTGCACGGCGGCTTCGTGGGTCGAACTCAGTGGCTTGGATTGCTCGGATAGGGCGAGGAGCACGTCCGTCTTAGAAATGCTGCCGACCAGCGTGCGATCCTCGAAGTTGGTCGTCACGGGCAGGCGCTCGCCGTCGTGGCGCGAGAAGACGCCCAGCGCGTCGCTGAGCGATTCGTCCAGGGACACCGTCGGGAATTCGTCGCGCACGATGTCGCGGGCGATGACGATGCTCGCCAGTTCCGGTTCGTTGAGGTAGTTCTTCACGTCGTGCAGGGAGATCGCTCCCTTGAACTTGCGGCCGTCGCCGACCACGTAGAGATAGTTGAAGCGGTTCGTGAGGAAGCTCTCGGCAATCTGGTTGAAGGGACTGATTTCCGGGACCGTCACCGGGTTTTTTTTCATGAGGTCGGCCACGCGCAAGCCTGTCAGCTGTTGGCGCATGAACGCCGCGCCCTTGCGCTTGAGCGATTCGCTGTAGATCGACGCCGGTTCGATGGCGTTGGCCGTGTAATGCGCCACCACGCAGGCCAGCATCAGCGGCAGGATGATGTTGTAGTCCAACGTCATCTCGAAAAGCATGATGATGGCCATGATCGGCGCGTGGGTCGTCCCGGCCAGGAACGCGCCCATGCCCACCAGAATGAACACCTCCGCCACGGGGGGCGACCCCGGCCAGACGATCCGCACCACCACACCGTAGAGATAGCCCAGGCTCGCCCCGGCAAAGAGGGTGGGGGTGAACACGCCGCCCACCGCGCCGCTGCCGAACGTCGCCGCCGTGGCGAGCAGCTTGAACACCAGCACCGCCAGGACCGTGGGCCAGAGCAGGTTTTCGGCGTGGAGGAGTTGGTTGATGACGCTGTAGCCGTTGCCGCAGACCTGCGGATACCACACCGCCAGCGCACCGACGATCAGCCCGCCCAACGCGAGACGCGCGGGCGGCGGCAAATGGGTCGCGGCGAAGAGGCGCTCGCTGGCGCGCAACCCGCGCAGGAACCACGGCGCGGCCAGGCCCGAAACGACGCCGAGCAGCAGGTGGGGGATGATCTCCCAGTTGGAGGTCAGCCGCACGACAGGCATCGCGATCTCGTAGAGCGGATCGCTGCCGAGGAACTGGCGCACCGTCAGCGTGGCGACGACCGACGCGAACACCAGCGGCCCGAAGGATTCCATCGCCAGCGTGCCCAGGATGATTTCCGCCACGAAGAGGGCACCGCCGATGGGCGCGTTGTAGGCCGAGGCGATGCCGCCCGCCGCGCCACACGCCACCAGCAGCCGTAATTGCGTGGTGGAAAATTTCAGCCGCCGGCCCACCAGCGAGGAAAGCACCGCAGAGAGTTGCACCAGCGGACCTTCGCGCCCGATGCTGCCGCCAGACGAGATCGAGAACGCCGCCGAGATAATCTTGACGAAGCTGGAGCGGGCCGGAATCTCCCCTTGCCCGAGGACGATGGCCTCCATGTAGTCCGTGCTGCTCTTCTTGCGGTTGAGCCGCGCGCCGAGCAAGATCGTCGAGCCCGCCAGGAAACCGCCCACGGTGGGGATGAGGAGCCGCTGCCACGAGGGCAGTTGGGTGAACGCCTCGACGTGGCCGCCGTGTCGGTGGGTGAAGAGCCACAGCAGGCCGTCGGTCAACTGACGGAAGACGACCGACGATGCGCCGCCCAAGAATCCGATGATCCCCGCCCAGAAAAGCGTGGTCTGGGTTTCGTTGTGGTGGGCGAACTCGGCGACCCAGATCCGCAGCTTGAGCAGGGGCAGCAGCCAACTGCCGGTGCGGGGTCCCTGGGGCGCGTCCATCGTCAGGTCATTCCGCGTGCAGCGCCGTGCGCAGGTCCTCGGCGCTCGCGGCCTGGAGGAGTTGGGCGCGGATGGACTCGTTCTTGAGCAGCCGCGCCAGCCGACCAACCACCGCGAGATATTGAGTGACGCGGTCGGGCGGGGTGCCAATGACAAACACGAAATGCACCGGGCCGTCCGCCCCCTGGAACAGGACGCCCGTCTTGCTCCGGCCAATGGCCATCACGATCTCGCGCACGGCGTCCGTCCGCGCGTGGGGGATGGCGACGCCGTGGCCCATCGCGGTGGTCGTCAGTTTTTCGCGTTCGAGTAGCTGGGTGATCAGGCGGTCGGCGTCGGCGATGGCGGGTTGCCCCTTGAGCAAGCCCGCCACGGCGCGGATGGCTTCTTCCGCGCCAGCGGCGGTCAGGTCGGGGGTAATCGGTGCGGACGCGAGGAGTTCGGAAAAAGAAAAGGTCATGTGTGGTTCGGACGCGGTATCGACCTCACGCCAATGGTTCCCCAGCAGAAATGAAGCCGCGTTCGGCCCGCGAGGCAAGGGCGCGGCTGCCAACAGGACATAATTTGCCGCTGGACGTGCCGTGGCAGGAATCAACCACCAGGTGGCCGCCGGATTTGCCTTGCAATCGGGGCCGGGCGCACGGAGAGAAATGGTGCGCGATGACTCTGATGCAAAAAATCCGAAGGGCGTTTCAACCCGAGACCGACTCGCGGCCAGGTGACTCCAAGGAGAAACGCAAAGCAGACGGTACCCCGGGAAAGAAGCTCAGTTGGCGGGAAAAACTCCAACAAAGGCGCATGCGGGCGCGGCGGCGGCTGCTGACCGTGGAAAACCTGATGCGCCGGGTCGATCCGGCGGCGCTGGCCGAGGTGCAGACCCTGAGCGAACGCGAGAACATGGACGACGTGTTCTGGACGAAATACCTCGACGTGGACAAGTGGCTCACGCTCAACATTCGCTACGCGAAGGAACTGGGGCTGCTCGACAAACCGCCGCGCAGCGTGCTGGATGTGGGCTGCGGGGGCGGATTCTTTCTGATGGTGTGCCGGGCGCTCGGTGCGAGGGTGCTGGGGCTGGACCTCGACAAAGACCTGGTCCTGAACGAGATGATCCGGCTGTTCCGGCTGGAACGGGTGACGTGGCGGGTGCGCGCGTTCGTAAAGCTGCCGGATTTCCGGCGTAAATTCGACCTGATCACGGCGTTCATGATCTGCTTTAATTTTCCGCCCCGGCATCCGTACTGGGGGGCGCGGCAGTGGGATTTTTTTCTCAACGACATGACCGACCGGATGTTGCCGGCGGGGCGGCTGTTGCTTTCGCTCAACAAGCAGCCGGACGGTCTGGAATATGACGATGCGTTGAAAGCATATTTCGTGAGCCGCGAGGGGATCGTGACCGGGAAGCGGATCGTCTTCACGAAGGAGGGGCTGGAACGAACCCGCGACACGCTGACGCGCAAGGAGTTGCCGGTGCCGGTGGCCGCGGTGGGTTAATCGTTGCCAACCGCCTCAAAATCAGCACACAATCGCGTCACGCCTATGGCAGAACTCACCACGATGGAGAAGATTCAGCCCTGTTTGCTGGATCGCCTCACGGACAACGCGCCCGACCGGAAAGAGGAATCGAGCAACGAGCGGGTGGTGTCTATCTCGCGCTACCGCGACGGCGTGCTGCGCGACCTGCGCTGGCTCCTGAGCGCGAACCGCCACGAGGACAACGAGGATTTGCAAGCGTTCAAGGAGGTGAAGACCTCCACGCTCAACTTCGGCATCCGCAGCCTGTGCGGGCGGACGGCGGAAAGCGTCGGCGGCGGCCGATTGGAAGAAGACATCACCGCCGCCATCGAAGCGTTCGAGCCGCGCATCTCGCCTGAAAGCCTGCGCGTCGAGTTGAAGGAAGAGGGGACGCACGGCAAGAACGAACTCGTGATCGAAATCGCGGGCGACCTGTGGGCGCGGCCCATGCCGGAGGAGTTTCTCATCAAAACCAAGGTTGACCTCGAAACCGGCGAGTTCAAAGTGACCTGACCCCCCTTGCATCCCCGTGCGCGAACGGCTGCTCCAACACTACAACTCTGAACTGTCGCACATCCGCCAGACGGCGGCGGAGTTTGCCCGGGAATACCCCAAGATCGCCGGGCGCCTCGGCGTGGACCCGAGCGGCCACGAGGTCTGCCCGGACCCGTTCGTCGAGCGATTGCTGGAGGGATTTGCCTACCTGACGGCGCGCATCCAACTCAAATTCGACGCGGAATTTCCGCGCCTGACGCAATCGCTGCTCGAATCGGTTTATCCGCACTATCTCGCGCCGACGCCGTCCATGCTGATCGCGGGGTTCGAGCCGGAGACCAACGACGCCGCGTTGGCGACGGGCTACCCGATCCCGCGCGGCACGACGCTGCGGGCCAACCTGGGCCGCGGAGGCAGCGTGCCCGCGCAGTTTGTGACGGCGCACGACGTGACGCTCTGGCCGGTGCAGGTCAAGGCGGCGGACTACACGACGCGGGAGGTCGGCACGTTCGAGCTGCCGTCGCGGCTGCGGCCCAAGGCGGTGCTGCGGCTGCGCATGGAGATCACGGCGGGCGTCGTGCCGAAGGAACTCGAACTGGACAATCTGGACGTGTACCTGCGCGGCGGCGCGGAGGTGCCCTACCGGCTGCTCGAACAGGTGCTCGCCCACGGGGCGAGCGTGGTGCTGCAATCCGGCAGCGGCGCCCAGAAGCGCACGGTCCCCGTCAAAGGCACGGGCGCGCGGCCCGTCGGATTTTCAGAGAATGAGGCACTGTTTCCCGTCGCGCCGCGCACATTCGAGGGCTACCGGCTGCTGAAGGAGTACTTCGTCTTTCCGCAACGGTTTTTATTCTTCAAACTGTGCGGGTTGCGGGAGGCCATCGCGCAGATGTCGGGCACGGAATTCGACATCCTGATCCTGCTCGACGGCAACGACGTGCAACTCGAAAACCGCGTGGACGAAAGCATGTTCGCGCTGTTCTGCACCCCGGCGATCAACCTGTTTTCCAAGCGCATCGACCGCATCTCGATCTCGGACAAGTTCTCGGAGTATCAGGTCATCGCGGACAAAACCCGGACGGTGGACTTCGAGATTTTCGACCTCCGGCGGGTGGAGGGCATCGGCAACCAGTCCGAAGAGACTTACAAGTTCACCCCGTTTTATTTTAACTACGAGCGCGACCTCAAAGCCCGGGCGTACTACACGCTCAACCGGACCGAGCGCACGCTCAACCAACGCGAAGTGCAGCAGGGCGGGGTGCGGTACCCCGGCTCGGAGGTGTACGTTTCGCTGGTGGACGGCAACAACGCGCCGTTCCACCCGGATTTGCAGCAGCTATCCATCACGGCGCTGTGTACGAACCGGCATCTGCCGATGTCCATGCCGGTCGGCGTGGGTAAGACCGATTTTCATTTGGACATCAACGCGCCGGTGATGGCGACCCGGGCGCTGACCTCGCCTACCGAGCCGCTGCCCTCTCCCGCGCACGGAGAGATGAGTTGGCGCATCATCAGCCACCTGGCGCTCAACTATCTTTCGCTGGTCGATACCAACCCGGAGGAAGGCGCGGCCGCCCTGCGCGAGTTGCTGCGTCTGTACGCCGAGCAGCCCGGCAATCCGCAGGCCAACGCCAGCATCAAGAAGCTCATCGCGGCGGTGCTGCACGTCACGAGCAAGCCGATCATCCGGCGGGTGTTGACGCCCGGGCCCATCGCGTTCGCGCGGGGGTTGGAGCTGACGGTGGAAGTGCGCGAGAGCGAGTTCACCGGGAACAGCGCGTTTTTGTTCGGCGCGGTGATCGAGCAATTTTTCGCCAAGTACGTGTCGATCAATTCGTTCACGGAAACCGTGCTGATCAGTGAGCGCGGCGAGATCAAACGCTGGACCGCGCGGCCCGGTGCGCGGGAGGTGCTTTGAAGAGAAGGATGAAGGATGAAGGTTGAAGGATGAAGGATGAAGGCAGATGAAAGCGCGTTTGGAGTTTTGCTGCCTGATGATTAAACTGAGTTTGATCCTTCTGAACTCCGGCCTTCATCCTTCATCCTTCATCCTTCATCCTTCTCTTCAGTGATGGACAAGCTCTTGGACCAACTGCTCGAACGGCTCAAGGACGAGCCGTATGCCTACGGGTTTTTCCAGGCGATGCGGCGGCTCCATGCCCTCGATACGACGTTGAATTTGGGCAAAAGCCTGCGCCCGCGCGACGACAAGGTGCGGTTGCAGCAGCAGCCGGATTTACGATTCAGCCCTTCGACGGTGCGCGACTACCAGCCGCCGCACCCGGAGGACGGCATCGCAGGCAAACTGTCCGTCAATTTTCTGGGGTTGTTCGGACCAAACGGGCCGCTGCCGCTGCACGTCACCGAGTATGCGCTGGACCGTTTGCGCGTGAACGACCCGACGCTGGTGGCGTTTCTCAACGTGTTCCACCACCGGCTGCTCTCGCTGTTCTACCGGGCATGGTCGATCCACCAGAAAAGCGCGGACCTCGACCGGCAAACGGGGCGGCGGTTCACGGATTACATCGGCAGCTACATCGGGCTGGGCCAACCCGCAATGCAGCATCGGGATGAGGTGGACGACGCGGCGAAGCTGTATTTTTCGGGCAGGCTGTCGTCGCCGACGAAAAATTCGGAGGGACTGGCGGCGATTTTAACCGAATATTTCGGCGTCAAGGTGCAGGTGGAGCCGTTCGTCGGGCAATGGCTGGCGGTGCCGGAGACGGACGCCTGCCGGTTGGGCGAAAGCCCGCTGACCGGAAAGATGGGTTCGACGATCATCGTCGGGTCGAAGGTCTGGCAGGTGCAGACGAAGTTCCGGCTGCGGTTCGGGCCGTTGAAGCTGGCGGAACTGGTCAGCCTGTTGCCCAACAAGGGGGCATTCAAGCGATTGAAAACGTGGGTGCGCAACTACTGCGGCGACGAGCTGTTCTGGGATGCGCGGTATGTGCTGCTGGCCAAGGAAGTGCCCTCCAC
>CAHJWO010000227.1 GCA_903642295.1 PVC group bacterium
TCCCCGGGGCTTACGCCCCGGGCCAAACTCTGCCGCCCCTGCCGGGGCTGGGAACCGGGTTTTTCGGATCGGCAGTTAGCCAGGAGCCAGGCCGTCAGGAAGAAGTTCCGAGGTGAATGGCGACCTCCGGGCGCCGCTGCCAGCGGGGGAGGACGAGCCGCGACGGCAAGAGACTCCTCTGACGATAGGCTGCCCCTGACGGCGCCATTCACCTCGGAGTTATCTGCCGAGATTCCTTTTTCACAGGCACTTAATCGCCGGTGGGAAACGTCTGAAAAAGGCTTGACGCGGGGCGGGGTACTCTGGCATGACGCTTGGATAAGTGCCTTCGCGCCAGTCCCGTGCCGGCAATGACCCCCACAGGCGGGCAACCGGGATCAAAGCAGCGGCGCGCCCGTCATCTTATCCCTCCAAGAGAACCCTCATGGCTGCCGTTTATATCTGTCAGAAATGCGGTGACGAAGACACCTTCGAGAAGCCGCCCAAAGAATGTCCGTCGTGCGGGGACGCGGCGATGAAGATCTCGTACAAACCGCCGTACCGGAAGATGGTCGTCGCCCAGCCGAAAAAAAAGCGGAAGCGGGAAGACCTGGACAACAGCCGGCCCGGACGCTGCAAAAGCGCGCCGTCGCAAACGGCGGTGGGCGACCTGGAAGACGACGCGACGCTGGACCCGAGCGTGACGATCGTGGACAATTTCAAGGGCGCCGCGTGGACGAACGGACACAAGAAAATTCGCCTGGCCTACCGCAAACTCAGCCCCGACTCGGATGACTGCCGCGGGCTGGTCATCAACCCCGGGGTGTTGATCGAAGGCGAAGCGCAAAAGCATTTCGAGCACATTGCCAAAGTGATGCGCGCGGGCACCATCTCGGACCGGCAGGCGACGGAGGCCACCGGGGAAGCGGCGGCGGCGCTGGGCATGTTGAAGAGCACGACCCATCCGGGCTTCAAGATGCTGACCGGCTTTCACGTTCACTCCGGCACGGGCATCGACCAAATCTGGGGCAAGCCAAAGCAAGGCAAGGGCGCGACGGGATACGACGAATACATGATCGTCGAAGCCAAAGGCGTGAATGCCACTCCGAGGGTGGACAACTTCGCGGAGGAATGCGGCACGCAGATGTCGGAAAACTGGGTGGTGGACCGTCTGGGCCGGATGCAAAGCTCCCAGGATAAGCAGTCAAAAAAAGTCGCGAACGAGATGGTCGACGCGTTGGGTTTGAATCTAACCCAAAAATCGTCCAAGAATATTTCCAAGAAGTATTGGATGCGTTCGGGCGGATTGAAAAAGAAACGGCCGACGGTGGGCGGAATCGTATTCGAGGCGAAGTGGAACAAGACCAAACTCAGCTACATCCCATCCGGCAAGACGCAGTATTTCACCAAATGAGACCGCTGCCGCCATGCGGGCGCGGAAACAGAGCGGTGGCGGCCTGCCGGACTGAGAAAGGAGCGGGCAAATTTTACGGCGTCAGCTTTCACCGCTTGCCGGCCGCTTTCAAGTCTGCGGCGAAACAAACTCCGGCTGAGGCGAAACCACGTTTCCCTGCGGCGACACCGGCGTGGGTTGCGGCGAGACCGCGCCCTCCTGCGGCTGCGGCGACACCGAGGTCGGCGTTTCTGTGGCGTTGACCTCGCCGCCGTCCGCGCCCGCCGCAGCAGTGGCGTCCGTGTCGCTGCCGCCTTTCTTTGCTTCCGGTTGGCGGTTCGTCACGTGGATCATGCCGCACTTGTGCGCGGCGGTGTCCACGAGGTCGGCCACCCGGAGTTTCAGCCGGAAACCCTTGTACCAGACGAAGAGCAGGAAGAGGGCGTACAACGTCAGCCAGAAATAGTCGTGCAGAGGCGTCTGCGTGAGCCACTGACGATAGATCAGGATCGGGAGGAAAACCGCGTTGAGCACCACAGTGGTGACGACGGGATGGTAAGTAATCCTGGCACGGGTCAGGCACTTGGGGCCGCCGTGATACTCGGTCACGGTGCGCAGGCGCAGGTTCCACCACAGGTTGCCGTAAATTTGCACATCCCAGGGTTTCCAACCCGTGTCGGTAGAGTACCGCCAGCCCTCGGTCTCCAGCGCGGCGACGATTTCCGTGATGAGCGCCTCGCGCCCCACGCCCGTCTCATTCCAGTAGCGGCGGCGGGTCATGGCGAGCCAGCGCCCGCTGGTGGTCTCGTGGGCGTGGGGCGCCATGATGACGCTGCCCGGGGTGCGCTTGAATTTGAGCCACGTGTAGTACCTAGCCCAACCGCGGACCAGCGGCTGCGTGAACGCCAGCAGCATCACCAGCACGCGCGCGGGGATCGTGTCGAAGCGCGCCTCCAGGCGCGCGTGGATCATGTAGGAAAGCGCCACCGCGAACGTCGCGCCGAACATCAGGAAGGGGATGATCCGCAGGTGATCGAACGGGATGGCGAGGACGAAGATAAAGAGAGTCAATGCGAACCACTCGACGCTGCTAACGTAGTCCGCGATGACCGAGCGCGGCGTCGGGTAAATCGACTGGAAAAGCCCATGGCCGAACACGCCGTGGTACACGACAGGCTCATTGATAAGCCAGGTGAACCGGGGCGACCCATAAATGTTACCTTTCCATTGGGCGGTGCCTGTCGGCCCGAAGAAAATCAGGTGGTTGAAGCGCAACATGCTCTCGGCTTCGCCGTAGCCTTCCTGCTGGCGCTTGAACGCCTGGAGGGTGAAGCGCCGGTAGTGCCACACGATGGCCGACGCGCTGAACGCGATCACCTGCCCGGCGGTCTGCAAACGCCAACAGAAATCCACGTCGTCGCCCGCCTTGCGGTACTCGGGGTCGAACCCGCCGACCATGTCGAACGCCCAGCGGTGAAACGCCATGTTGCAGCCAGGGATGTGTTCAGCAATCACGTCCGTGAGCAGCACGTGGCTCGGTCCGCCGGGGGCCGCCGACACGCACGCCTGCACCCAGTTGACGGCGGGCGGCGAGATGTTCGGCCCGCCCACGCCCGCATACGGGCCGCTGAGCAGCGTACCCACCAGATAATAGAGCCAGTCCGGGTCGGCCATGCAGTCGCCGTCCGTGTAGGCGAAAATCTCGCCGGTCGCGGTGTGCGCCCCGACGTTGCGCGCGTAGCTGAGCCCCATGTTTTTCTGGCGCACGGGCACCAGTTTCGGGTCGTGCCGGAATTTATCAACGATCTCCGGGGTCCGGTCCTGCGAACCGTCGTCCACCAAGACGACCTCGTAATTGGGATAGTCGATTTGCAACAGTGATTCCAGGCAGGCTTCCAGCGTTTGCGCGCCGTTGTACGAACACACGATGACGGACACCTTCGGGTAATCCGGCAGCTTGACGCGCCGCGTGACGTGCTCGTCGTCCCCGCCGCCCCACTGCTGCTTGAGCGCATGGAACGCCAGCTTGGGCACCCGCTCGCGGGTCACGAGGCCGAACGCCCAGTCCAGGATATCCATGCCGCCGGTGAACCACTCGTCGGTCCAGGCGTAGATGATCGTCCCGGCGAGGCCGCAACGGACCACGCTTTCGACGTGCCAGCTCAGCATGTCGGCCTGTTCCTCCTGCGGATGGCGGATGGTGTCCATGCCGAACTCGCCCATGATGCACGGCTTGTCGTCGGCGAGGTTTTGCAGGCGCAGCAGGTAGTTCTCGAAGTCGCGCTGGTTGTGCAGGTAAACGTTGAACGTGCAGAAATCGACGTTCTGCGGCAGGAGGTATTCCGTGGGCGGATAGCTGGCGTAGCTGTAAAGCGCCGTGGGGTCGATGGCGCGGGCGATGTTGATGAGCTCCTCCAGGAACTCGGTCACGCGCCGCACGCCCAGCCAGCGCACCATCGTGGTGGGGATTTCGTTGCCGACGAGATAGCCGAAGACGGCGGGGTGGCCCTGGTGGGCGGAGATGGAGCGCTTGACGGTGCGGACGACCTCGGCGCGGATGGCGCGGTCGTTGAGGAATTCGACGTGCTCCGCCCACGGGATGGAGATGAGCACGAGCATCCGGTACTCGGCCAGAATGTCCATGAACCAGCGGGGCGGGACGTGGTACACGCGCAGCAGGTTGACGCCCAGTTCCTGCATCTGGGCGAGGTCGGCGCGGACCCGTTCCGGCGCGCCGACGAAATCCCCGACGGCGTCCGGGTGAAACGGGCCGTAGGTGATGCCTTTGAGAAAGAACTTATGGTCTCCCCGGAAGAAAAACTTGGACTGGACGCGGACGCGGTCGGGTGAGGTGGGCATTACGGGAACATCTCGGACGCGCGATTGCGCGCCGGTATTCAGCCTGACAGCAGACGCCCGGCGGGGGCAACGGTTTTCTTGCGGAGGCAGAAACCGGAGATCGTCCGCAGATTACACGGATTTCCGCAGATTGGGAAAAGGCGGGGAGTTTGTTCTTCTCCCTTCTTCAATCGGCAGAAATCCGCGTAATCTGCGGACGATTCCCTGCCTTACAAACGCGGCTCGATGAGGTCCTTGAGCTTGATCATCCCCCGGCGGATGCGCGCCTTCACGGTGCCGAGCGGCTCGTCGAGCTTGTGGGCAATCTCGTTCTGCGTCAGCCCGCCGAAGAAGGCCATCTCGATGGCCTGACGCTGCTCGTTGGAAAGCTGAAGCACGGCGTTGCGCACGATGCGGTTCTTTTCGAGGGTGTACACCCGCTCGACGGAATCGCCGCCCGCCTGCGCGCCACCCGCGCCCCGTTGTTCCGCGACGCTGGTCTCCTTCTCCACCTCGTCCTTGAGGCGGTGGCGGCGCTGGGCACTGCGCAGCCGGTCGATGGATTTGTTGCGGGTCAGCGTCAACGCCCAGGTGAGCGGCTTGCCGCGGCTGCGGTCGTAGAGCTTGGCCTTGTCCCAGATTTGCACGAACACGTCCTGCAACACGTCCTCGGCTTCCGCCTGATCGTTCAAGACTTGGTAGGCCGTGGAGAAAAGCACGCCCGAGTAACGTTCGTGTAGTTGCTGAAAACTATGCAGGTCGCCACGCGCGGTATTTTCCAGCAACTCGATTTCCAACAGTTCGTCTCGGGTGATAGGTTGATGGGCCATGCGGTAAACGATCCTAGCGGCGGCGACCGAAAATCGGCCGCAACGCGTTACGGTTCATATACGCAATTTGCATGGGCGGGGGATGTAAAGCAATGAATAATTCACGAGTAAGATAGATTGGCATTTTTATGAATAAGGAGCAGCGAGCGGGGAACCTTGGACGTAGCCGGTACGGGAAATCCAGGGTGCGGGTGGCGAAGGTTTCGCGCGGGGCGGATGGGACCCATACGCTGCGCGAATTGAGCGTGGACATGCTGGTGGAGGGAGATTTTGCCGCCAGTTTCCTGGCAGGGGACAACGCGCTCGTCTTGCCCACCGACACCATGAAGAACACGCTCTACGTTCTGGCGGCCCGGCACGGTATCGAGGGGCCGGAGGGATTTGGAGTAATGGCGGGGAAATTCTTCCTGGAGCGGAACCCGGCGATGCAGCGGGTGGAATTGACCCTGCGAGAAACCCGCTGGGAGCGGCTGGCGTTTGCAGGAAAAGGACATCCCCACGCCTTCCGGGCACCGGGGTTGGGCCAGCCGACGGCCCGGGTGGCGGTGGCCCGGGGAGCGGGGGGCGGGGCGCAGGTGGAGGTGGAATCCGGCGTGGACGACGTGTGTCTGCTCAAGACGGGCGGCTCGGGTTTCGCCGGGTTCCGGCGCGACGATCTGACCACGCTGCCCGAGACGGAGGATCGCCTGTTGTCCACGATGCTGCGGGGCCGCTGGCTCTACGCGCGGGAGCCGGCCGGGGGATACGAAGCCGCCAATGCAGCGGCCCTGGCGGCGATGCTGGAGGTCTTTGCCAAGGAGTACAGCGTCTCCGTGCAGGCGACGCTTTTTGCGATGGGCGGGGCGGCCCTGGAAGCCGTGCCGGAAATCGCGCGGGTGACCTTGGGGATGCCCAACCGGCACTACCTGCCGTTCGATCTAACACGGTTCGGGCTGCCGAATACCAACGAGGTTTTTTGCCCGATTGACGAGCCACACGGGCAGATCGAGGCGAGCGTTGAGCGAGCGGAACCGGCGGGATAGACCCGGTCGAAGGTCAAGGTGGTCTGCTAAAGGGCTCCTGGCCGCGCTGATTTTTTTTGCAGAAATTGCGTTTTCCGCTTGACGCTTGTCAAGCGAGGTGGTTAAGTCATGGCCCGCCTGAAGGAGGCGGTATCCCAATCAGCCTATGTTTCTCGGGAGCGAAGGCTCCAAATCGTCAGAAAATCTTTGAACGTCCGGGTGGACGGGTTGTCAAATTCACCGCATTCAGGGGTTGTCAACCGAATTTCCCGTCACAGGCGACTCGAGACAAAACCGGAGCGCATCTCCGGTACGTATAGGATTGAGGGAATGCAAACAACTTCGCCGGTGCGCTGGCGATAATCAACAGGAAAACACCTTTTACTTTTCACACCGCTATGGGCGTTGAAGACTCAGATACCGGAATCAAAATTTACCTGCGGGAGATCGGCCAGATCCCTCTCCTCACACCGCAGGATGAAATCGTGTTGGCGGCCAAGATCAAGAAGGGCGACAAGGAAGCGCGCTCGTTGATGATCCGTTCCAACCTGCGCTTGGTCGTCAAGATTGCGCACGACTACGCGAACCTCGGGCTGCCGTTGCTCGACCTCATTTCCGAAGGCAACATTGGCTTGATGAAGGCCGTGGAACGCTTCGATCCCGCCAAGGGCGGCAAGCTGAGCACCTACGCGGCGTGGTGGATCAAGCAGTCGATCAAGCGCGCGCTGGCTAACCAGAGCAAGACGATCCGCCTGCCCGTGCACTTGGTCGATAAGATCAGCAAGATGCGCCGGGTGTCGTTGCAGATGAGCGAGGAACTGGGCCGCGAGCCCACCGACGACGAGTTGGCCGAGGAAATCGGCATCGCCAGCGGCAAGGTGTCGCAACTCAAGACCGTGAGCATCCGCCCGGCCAGTCTGGACGCACCGATTAGCGACGAGGATTCGACCGAGTTCGGCGAGATCGTCGGCGACGAGGACGCGTTCACGCCGTTCGAGTTGCTGCGCGACAAGAACCTGCGCGACGAGGTGGATGGGTTGCTCGACGTGCTCGACGAGCGCGAGCGCAAGATCATCTTCTCGCGCTTCGGGCTCGACGGCGGCAAGCCCAAAACGCTCGAAGAGGTGGGCAAGAAGTTCGGCGTGACGCGCGAGCGGATTCGCCAATTGCAGAATATCGCGCTGAGCAAGCTGCGCCGCGCGCTCCAGAAGAAGGAGCGCCCGGTGGACGTGCTGGCCGAGGCGTAAGCTGCGACGGCGGTTTGGGCGAGAAAATTTGCGCCGGCCCTCGGGAGTGATTCCGAGGGCCGGTCGCTTTTTGGATGGAGGATTTTACGGCGGAACTCGCAATGATGACCGCACCAAAAACGTTGAGTCGAAGACAAGGCAGCGGTTTCGGGGAAATGGCGATTTTCTAGGTCATCTTCAGCGGCAACAAGCTTTAACTCGCTGGTCTCATTCGTCAAGAGGTAAACCCCGGACGAAGAAGCGTTTACCATCCGTCGTTCTATTTGAACTTTGAATCTTGATTCTTCCTTGAAGCCTGAAACTTTCCCGTCAGGGCTTCTCGAACTTCGGCACCAGTTGCCCGATGAATTTCTCCACCAGATCCGCGCTCTGGGCGGCGTCGAGGCCGTGGGGACGCAGGTTGTCGGTGAT